>JAQXTR010000024.1 GCA_029219585.1 Clostridiales bacterium | reverse complement strand
GTGTTAGGCACGCCGCCAGCGTTCGTCCTGAGCCAGGATCAAACTCTCGTTCATGTGGTCACTGTTCGTGCGGTCTTTTTCTCAAATCTGCTTGCCTAAATCCGCCTTTTCGTCGTTAAGCCGCTTGACAATACACAAAGTATTGCCTGCGCGCCTTGCCTCGAAAATCCGAATTTATTCTGCGCATATTTGCGAAACGACCTTCTCACAGTTCCTTAAAAGCGTTTGCTCGTCAAATACAATTTGAACAAACTCCGCTTTGTTAAGTCTGATTAACTCATTCCTATGCTGACATTCTTTTTTGTCCTGCTAAGAATTTTTAAATCCGAATTCCTTTGTATAAAAGAATTTCTCAAAGTAATTGTTAGTGTATTTCTACACTTTCAAGAACTCACACTGTTCATTTTTCAATGTTCAAGCGTCTCAGGCTTTCTTGCCGTCAACAGTTAAATATTTTAGCACAAGCTTCTGCATTTGTCAACACTTTTTTTAAATTTTTTTTGCATTTGTTTAAATAGTCTGTGTTTTTTCAAAATACAGTGTCTGTTATTGACGATTTTAGACAAACAGAGCGCCCCTGTATCAAAGGCGCGCCCTGAAATCATTTCATTTCCTGCCGGCTTTCCATAGCCTTTATAATTGTAATCTTATCCGCATATTCAATATCCGAACCGATAGGAATGCCGTGGGCAATCCTGGTAACCCTGATGTTAAACGGTGTGAGTAGCTTTGAAATATACACCGCTGTTGCCGTTCCGTTCACGGTCGGATTTGTGGCAAGAATGATTTCCTGCACATCTCCTGCCGTAAGCCTCAGTAAAAGCTCGTTTATTTTAATATCATCCGGACCTATGCCGTCCATTGGCGACAGTGCGCCGTGCAGCACATGATACAGTCCGTTGTATTCATGAGTATTCTCAATGGCGGAAACATCCTCCGGACCTTCCACAACGCATATTACGGATTTATCCCGCTTTGACGATGAGCATATCGAACACGGGCTTTCATCCGTAAGATTCTGGCAGCACTCACAAAGACGTATGCTTTTTTTCGCCTTCACAATTGAGCCTGCCATTCGTTCGGCATCCTCTCCGCTCATCTGCTCAAGAATATAGAACGCTATACGCTCCGCGCTTTTATGTCCTATTCCCGGCAGACGTTCAAATTTTTCGATAAGCTCGTCAATTACTGCCGAATACATCAGAACAAGCCCGGAATATTAATTCCGCCTGTGATAGCGCCCATTCTCTCCGACATAAGCTCGTCAGCCTTTGCAACACCTTCATTGATTGCCGCTACAATCATATCCTCAAGTGTTTCAACATCCTCCGGATCAACCGCATCCGGATCAATCTTTATTGAAACAAGCTCTTTTTTTCCGCTTACAACTACCTTGACAGCGCCGCCGCCCGATGCAGCCTCAACGTGCTCCTCCTCTGTTTCCTTCTGAACACGTTCCATTTCCTCCTGCATCTTCTGCGCCTGCTTTATAACGCTGTTCATATTCTGCTTCTGGTTCATACCGGCACCTTTAAATCCCTTATAAGCCATTTTTATACCTCTTTCTTTTATTAAAATATATTAACTATCTTCATCATCATCAGAAGATAATTCGTTTGCATCCAAAAATTCTTCACGGTCATTATCATCGTCCTCAAGCTCATCAAGCGACGACTGAACGCCCGTATTAAGCTCTGCGGTATCACCGGGCTTTATTCTGTCCCCGTCGGTTATTATTCCCGCAAATTTTGCTATAAACTCATCAAATTTGTCAGCATCCGTTCTTACGCTGTCCCCTTGCTGCCCCGCGGTATTTTCTTCCCTGTCCTTTTCTGCCGTACCCTCACCGTGCGGAAGCTCGAACGGATTTATAATCTGCTCGTCATCAAGGTCATTGCGGTTGACAATCTTTATATTATAAGGACTGCCCGTAACCTTGCGGAAGTTCTCCCTTATCGCGTCAAGATGACTGACCGCCATTTTGAACGTGAAGCCCTGACGATCCTCCGGCACAACGATTATAAGACTGTCGGCGTCAAATGTAACCGTACAGTTCGTGAGCGGCATGACGTATGCTGCGCCCTTCTGCTTCATTGTTTCAACCGTACTGCGCCAGTTTCTTGCAAGCTTCGCAGTAGGATATTCAAAGTTCAGCTCGTCCTTCGGAATCGGGTTATACAGTCTGTGGGATACCTTTTTTTTTTCGGGCTGAGGTCTCGGCTGCTCATCAGCCTTAAGCTCCTCGCCGTTGTGCAGCGCATCCTCGATTGCACTGAGCCTGCTGAGTATTTCCGAATTATCCGCTGCGGCACTCTGCATCGCCGCTGACTGCTGCTGCGGCACTGCTGCGTTCTCTATCCTCTGTTCAAGCTGAGCAAGCCTGTCCATAATCCCCTGCGGGGTACGGTCAAGCTCCGGCTTTGTCAGCTTTATAAATGCAAGCTCATATATGATTCTTGCTGATTTGGCCAGTCTTGCATTGCTTACCGCTTCGGATATGAGGGTTGACGCATGATTGATTTTCTCAAATGTCATCCGTCCGCTCTGCGCCTTAAGTCTTACAAGCGACTGCGGATCATAGTCCAGAAGCTTTTGAGGGCTGTCCGAGAGCCTGCATATCATAAGCGCGCGGAAATGGGCAAGCATGGCATTTGCCAGCTGCGTAAGATCCTTTCCCTCCGCAAGCGTCCTGTCTATACATTCTATAACCGCGGCGCCGTCGCCGTTGATTATTGCATCCGTCAGCTCAAAAACAGACGACTGCGTTGAAATACCCAGAGTATTTACTATGTCCTCCGCCGATACCGTACCGCCGCTTGCCGCAAGCACACGCTCCATAATACTGAGTCCGTCTCTGAGAGAGCCGTCGGCAAGCCGGGCAAGCATACTGTAAGCATCGTCGGTTATATTGTATCCGTCCGCTGCTCCGATTTCCTTCATCCGGATAATAATATCCTCGTTTCTTATCCTTCTGAAATCAAATCTCTGGCACCGCGAAAGAATCGTCTGCGGAACCTTATGCGCCTCCGTTGTGGCAAGTATAAATATAACATTTTCCGGAGGCTCCTCAAGGGTTTTTAGCAAGGCGTTGAACGCGCTTGTTGAAAGCATGTGAACCTCGTCTATGATATATACCGTATACTTCGCATTGGAAGCCACATAGTTAATATCCTCTTTAATATCTCTTATATCCTCCACACCGTTGTTTGATGCGGCGTCCATTTCGGTTACATCCATGATAGAGCCGTCAATAATTCCGCGGCAAACTGCGCACTCGTTGCAAGGATTGCCGTTTACGGGATTCAGGCAGTTTACGGCGCGCGAAAGCACCTTTGCGCAGGTTGTCTTTCCCGTTCCCCTTGTTCCGCAGAAAAGATAGGCATGTCCCGCCGTACCCGACATTATCTGATTTTTCAGTGTCTTTGTAATATGTGTCTGACCGACAATATCATCAAATGTCATCGGCCGCCATTTACGGTATATAGCCTGATGCGCCATCTTCTCGCCCCTTTCACGGATATAAACAAAAAATGTCCGCATTCCGGCGGACAGCATTTATAGAGTTGACCGAAATACGGTATTCTGTAAATGTTAAAACAGCTCAGGGCGAGCAGCCCGTAACACATTCCGCGCTCCGCTTAGTGCTGCTTGGTTCCCCATCTGACACGGTTCACGGTACGAAATCGCACGGACTCGCCCATCGCTTTTTCTATTATACTACATTTTAATCAAAATAGCAAGTATTTTTTTAAATTTTTTAAATTTATTCGGTTACCACTCTGTGGAAGACCTTTTTTCCCTTTCTGATAATGATACCCTTGTCGGTAATCATATCCTCGGTAACAACCCCGTTTACATCGGTATACTTAACATCATTTATTGAAAGACCGTTCTGCTGAATTGTTCTCCTTGCCTCGCCCTTTGACTTTACGATTCCTGTTCTTGCAATCATATCAAGAACACCCATGCCTATGACGTCGGCAATAACGGTTGTGGGCATATCATCGGAAACTCCGCCGCCGGCAAACACAGCCTCCGCCGTAGCCTTTGCCTTTTCCGCCTCAGCCTCGCCGTGAACAAGCTTTGTAACCTCGTATGCAAGGATTCTCTTAGCCTTATTAAGCTCTGCGCCCTCCCATTTTTCCATCTCGCGGATTTCGTCCATAGGAACAAAGGTGAGCATCTTAAGGCACTTTATTACATCGGCATCCTGTACATTTACCCAATACTGATAGAACTCATACGGAGTTGTCTTTTTCGGATCAAGCCATACCGCACCGCTCTGCGTCTTGCCCATCTTCTTGCCCTCGCTGTTTGTAAGCAGCGTAAAGGTCATGCCGTAAACCTGACGGTTATCCTTCCTTCTGTTCAGCTCAAGACCTCCGAGTATATTGCTCCACTGGTCATCGCCGCCAAGCTCAAGCTTACAGTCATACTTACGGCTGAGCATAAGGAAGTCATAGGACTGCATAAGCATATAGTTGAACTCCAGGAACGAAAGTCCCTTTTCAAGTCTCTGCTTGAAGCACTCCGCCGTGAGCATCTTGTTTACCGAGAAGCACGCGCCTATATCGCGCAGAAAATCAACGTAGTTAAGCTCCAGAAGCCAGTCGGCATTATTTACCATAAGAGCCTTGCCGTCCGAAAAATCAACGACTCTTGAAAGCTGCTCCTTAAAGCACTCGCAGTTATGATTTATAATCTCGGTTGTCATCATCTGGCGCATATCCGTTCTGCCCGACGGATCGCCCACATGACCCGTACCGCCGCCCACAAGAGCTATGGGGCGGTGTCCGTGCAGCTGCATATGGCGCATAACAACCATCTGCAAAAAGTGACCTACGTGCAGCGAATCCGCAGTCGGATCAAAGCCTATATAAAAAGTCACCTTTTCTTTTCCCAATAATTCACGAATTTCATCTTCATGCGTACACTGAGCGATGAGTCCACGCTCCTTAAGTACGTCAAATACGTTTTCCGACATTTGTCTTTCCTCCAAAATTTCAGTTATATCGTCTGTTATTGTACCATTATTTTGGCATAATGTCAAGATTTTATCACATCATTTCCAGCAAACTTACCTGATTTGTCTGCGACAGGCCTTCAAAGCAGCCGTTTGCCTCCATAATATCGATCGTACTCTTTGTTATGCCTGTGCGCAGTCTTAAATCCTCAATATTTTTAAATTCGCCCTTTTCTCGTTCGGCCGTTATCGCCTTTGCCGCCGCATCTGCAACACCGGGCAGAGCGTTAAACGGCGGGAGCAGCTTGCCGTCCTCGGTTATCTGAAAGTTTGTTGCGTGAGATTTATACAGGTCAACCGGAACAAACTCAAAGCCGCGGCAGTACATCTCTATAACCAGCTCCAGAATAGGTATGAGCGTGTCCTCCTTCGGGGCAGCCGTACCCTCTCGCTTATGGCGGTTTATCTCCTCAAGAGCCTCCCTTGCCACAGCCTCACCCTGCGCCATGGTCGATGTGTCAAAATCGTCCGCTCTTACCGTATAATACGCTGCATAGTATGCAAGCGGCATATGCACCTTAAACCACGCCACACGGAAGCCCATCATTACATACGCAACCGCATGAGCCTTCGGGAACATATACTTTATCTTTTTGCACGAGTCTATATACCATTCCGGAACATTGTGCTCGCGCATCGCCTCCTCATCCTCGGGCTTGAGTCCCTTGCCCTTACGGACGCTTTCCATAATCTTAAACGAGTGTCCCGCCTCAACACCGGCGGCAATAAGATAGATCATTATATCGTCACGCGCGCAGATCGCATGGGACAGATCACACAGACCCGCCCTTATAAGCTCCTGCGCATTGCCCAGCCATACGTCCGTTCCGTGGGAAAGTCCGGCAATTCTCACAAGCTCGGAAAAGGTTGTCGGCTGTGTGTCAAGAAGCATCTGACGCGTAAACTTTGTACCGAATTCCGGGACTCCGTAGGTGCCGAGGGTTGAACCGGTATCCTTACCGTCGAGGATCTTAAGAGCCTTATTGGACGTAAACAGACTCAGCGTTTCCGGATCATCCAAAGGAATTGCTTTTGCATCAACCCCTGTCAGATCCTCAAGCATTCTTATTACCGTCGGATCATCATGCCCCAGTTCATCAAGCTTAAGGAGGTTTGAGTCAATCGAGTGGTAATCGAAATGCGTTGTGAATATGTTTGAATTGACATCATCGGCAGGATGCTGAACGGGGCAGAATTCATGTATATTATTTGTATACGGCACAACAATAATTCCGCCCGGATGCTGTCCGGATGTTCGTTTAACGCCCTCGCAGCCCTTTGCCAGACGCTTCATCTCGGCATTTGTCATCGTAATGCCCTTTTCCTCGCAATATTTTTTTACGTATCCGAACGCGGTCTTTTCCGCAACTGTGCCTATCGTTCCAGCGCGGAACACAAAGCCCTCGCCGAAGAAGGTTTCGGTATACTTGTGGATTACGGGCTGATATTCACCCGAAAAATTAAGGTCAATATCCGGCTCCTTGTCTCCGTTGAAGCCGAGAAAGGTTTCAAACGGTATATCATGTCCGTCCTTGCTAAGCGGTGTTCCGCAGTTGGGGCAAGCCTTGTCCGGCATATCACAGCCCGAGCGTCCTATTTCGCTGGGCACAAATTCTATATATTTGCATTTGGGGCAGAGATAATGCTCAGGCAGGGAATTAACCTCAGTAATATCGGACAGGAACGCAACAAACGACGAACCGACCGAGCCTCTTGAGCCTACGAGGTATCCATCCCTGTTCGACTTTCTCACAAGCTCCTGAGCGATACGGTACATAACCGAAAATCCGTTGCCGATAATCGAATCCAGCTCCTTGTCAAGCCGTTCCTTAACCTCCTTCGGCAGCGGATCGCCGTAAATCTCAACAGCGCGGTTTACGGAATCGTTTCTTATACCCTCGACCGCACCCTCAACAACAGGAGGGCATTTCTGCTTCGGTATCGGTCTTACATCCCCTATCATATCGGCTATTTTGTTTGTGTTTGTAACGACCACCTCATACGCCTTTTCCTTACCCAGATAATCAAACTCGGCAAGCATCTCATTTGTTGTTCTGAAATATAGCGGTGCCTGATTGTCCGCATCCTTAAAGCCCTTATAGTGCATCAGTATTTTTCTGTAGTCTGCGCCCTCAGGATCCAAAAAGTGAACGTCACAGGTCGCGCAGACGGGCTTGCCTATTCTGTCGCCAAGCTCTGTAATCCGCCTGTTCAGCTCCCTCAAATCATCATCATTGTGAACATTCGGATGCTTTGTGCTCTCCTTCATATACGCGTTGTTGCCTATAGGCTGAATTTCAAGATAGTCATAGAATGACGCTATTTCTTCTAAGACTTCATCTCTCTCCCCCTCAACAAGCGCCGAAAACAGCTCCCCCGCCTCACAGGCAGAGCCTACGATTATATCCTCTCTTTTCTGCATCAGCAGAGTTTTGGGAATACGCGGCGTTCTGAAAAAGTATTTCAGATGAGATTCTGAAACCATCTCATATATACGGCGCACACCCTGATATGTTTTTGCCAGAAGAATTATGTGAAAGGCTCTCGTCTTAACGGATGCCGTTCTTATATCAAATATGTCGTTATACTCGCTTAGGTCTGTTTTCCCTGCCGCCCTCAGCTGCGAAAGCATTTTCATAAAAGCCTTTGCAGTCGCTTCCGCATCATCTACGGCACGGTGATGGTGGGCATTTATAACATCAAGATGCTTACAGAGCGTATCAAGCTTATGATTTGCAAGCTTGGGGAACATACATCTTGCAAGCACCATGGTATCCAGATAAGGAAAATCAAAGCTTCTGCCGCATTCCATTGCCTTCTGCTTCATAAAGCCCATATCAAAATTCGCATTGTGCGCAACCATAACGCACCCGTCGCAGAACTTTATGAAATCGTCAATCTGCTCCTCAAACGGCAGCGCATCCTTAACCATACCGTCGGTTATCGAGGTGAGCTCCGTGATTTTTTCCGGTATCCTTACCCCCGGATTCACAAAGGTTGACCACCTGTCGGTAACCTCGCCGTTTTCGACCTTGACCGCTCCTATCTCAATAATCCTGCATTCCGTCTTGCTGAAGCCGGTGGTTTCTATATCGAACACAACAAACGGTGAATCTATGGTTTGCTCGGTTATGTCATAGGTAATCATCTTCGTATCGTCTATAAGATACCCCTCAACACCATAAATCACCTTGATTTTCTCATTGTTGTTTGACGCGTGCATTCCGTCTGGATATGCCTGAACCACACCGTGATCGGTTATCGCAACTGCCTTGTGTCCCCAGTAAACCGCACGGTCTATAAGCGCCGATGCAGAGCTTACCGCATCCATCTGCGACATCTGTGTATGCATATGAAGCTCAACGCGCTTGTTCTCCGCCGTATCCATTCTTACCGGCGGCGAGGGCAGCGCGGCAATGTCGTTTGCCATAATAACAACCTCCTTTGCGAAGTCGTCATATTTTGCCGTACCGCGTATTGCGGCATGCATACCGCCCTTTTTGAGAGACTTTTTTATCGGTCCGAACAGGTCCTTGAACTTACTGTCATCCTCACCCTTATCCACAAACATTTTCACGGTAATTGATGAGGTGTTATCCGTTACGTCAAGCATAACAATGTGCATTTCCTTGCCGGTCTTTTTTGACTTTATTTCCCTCTCGTCGGCATCAAAAATACGTCCGGTTATCACGACCCTGCCCGAGCCCTCGTTGATTGAACGAATTGCGACAACCTCACAATCCCTTATCGGTCTGCCTATCAGCATTTCCTCCGCGCTTGCCCTGCCTATTATCTCCGGTCCGCCCGGAAGCAGCGCACCGTCGGCGGGAGGTGTAAAGTACATAACATTCCTTTTCTCCTTAGCCAGCTTCGGATCAGTTTTAAGCTTTACGGGAATACTGCCGAGAGTCTTTTTAATCTGCTCCTGCGCCAGCTTTTCAATAGTCATGCTCAGCTCGTTTGCAAACTCCACCTCAACATTTCTGTTCTGTTTTGAAACAATGAGGTTGGTTATATTGAGCCTGTCGACAGTGGCGTTGCCGCTCCTGCCGAAAACCGTACTGAATTCAATCATTCTCCGCAGTCCTTTCTATAATACTGTTGAGCAGCAGGCGCAGCCTTTCGCTGTTTTCGCTCATTGTCCGCGCAACCTCCGCCTCAGACAGAGGCTTGTCCGATATGCCCGCCGCAAGATTTGTAACACACGAAAGCCCCAGCACCTCCATTGCGCAGTGCCTTGCCGCTATACACTCATATACCGTGCTCATGCCCGCAAGGTCGCCGCCCAGAGCCGCAATAGCCCGTATCTCCGCCGGTGTTTCGTACTGCGGGCCGCCCATATAAAAATAAACGCCTGTCTTTAAATCAATCCCGTTATCCGCCGCGCATTCATAAGCAAGCTCCCGAAGTCTGCACGAATACGCCTCCGTCATATCCGGAAACCTCTCTCCCATGCGGCTGTCATTCCTTCCGCGCAGAGGACTGTCACCCGAAAGCTTTATATGGTCTGAAATTACCGCAATATCGCCTATACTGTATGACGGATTTATCCCTCCGGCAGCATTTGTCAGGATAACTCTTTCAACGCCGAGCAGCTTCATAACGGGAATATAAAACGTAATCTCCTCCGGCGAGTATCCCTCGTAATAATGAAAGCGTCCGCACATTATATAAGCCCGCTCCGTAACAAGCATAACTCCCCTGTGTGAGGGCGCAGTTGCTTCGGGAAAATGCGGTATGCGGCAATACGGTATTTCTATACCATCATCAAACAGTCCGCTCATCCCCGAGCCCAGCACAACAAGAGTTTTCGGCCTGTATGCCGTTTCTGCCCGTACAGCCTCCGCCGCCTCCTCATAATCACTGTATAAAAACACGCGTATTTCCTCCTCTGCCTATTTATATCTATTGTATAGTATACTACAATCAGAGCTAATAGTCAATCAGTTTTTTATGAAAAAGGCGCGCCGAATTTACGACACGCCCATGAAAAATTTTAAATTGATTTTGGTACTGTATTTATCTTTTTTTAAAATACGCTACTGTTTCTCTTGCCACAACGCCGCTCAGTGCAATAAGCGCGATTATATTGGGCAGAGCCATAAGTCCGTTGAATATATCCGCAATCGTCCACACGGCCGAAACTGTCATGTAAGGACCGATGAATACTGCAAGAATATAAAGCCATCTGTATACCTTTACGGCAGTCTTGTTTCTGTTTGAGAGATATTCAAGGCATCTTTCTCCGTAATAATCCCAGCCGAGTATTGTTGTGAAGGCGAAGAATATAAGGCATACCGTCAGTATAAATGAGGATACAACCGCGGGGAACGGCAGTCCCGAAGCAAATGCATCCATTGTTATCTGCACGCCCTCAAGTCCCTTTTCCGGCATCCATGAGCCGGCAATAACTATTGACAGACCCGTCATTGTACAAACAATGATTGTATCTATAAATGTTCCTGTCATCGATACAAGACCCTGGCGCACGGTATCGTTTGTTTTTGCGGCAGCGGCTGCAATCGGAGCAGAACCGAGACCTGCCTCATTTGAGAAGATACCTCTTGCAATACCCTTCTGCATTGCCATAAGCATAGCGCCCAGAGCGCCGCCCGCAGCCGCGCGGAGTCCGAACGCACTCTGAACGATTTCGGCAACAGCGCCCGGGATTTTTTCTATATTGCAGCCCAGAAGTATAATTGCGGCAAGAACATAAAATACAGCCATAAACGGCACAACAACCTGCGAAACTCCCGCTATTCTCTTAAGACCGCCGATTATAACAAGCGCGGTGCATACTGAGATTATAATTCCGGCTATAACAACTGTCCATGAAATTTCACGGCCGAAAACAGTAAGGCACCATGCCGATTCCGGATCAAAGAAATTGTTTACCGCCGATGATATTCCGTTCACCTGCGAGAAGGTACCGATACCGAACAGACCAACGCAGCATCCGAAAAATGCAAATACCTTTGCAAGCCATTTCCATTTATGCCCCATACCGTTTTCTATGTAATAGAACGGACCGCCCAGAACATGATTATCCTTATCTATCGTCCTGTATTTTATCGCTAGGAAGCCCTCCGCATATTTTGTAGCCATGCCGAAGAACGCCGCAACTATCATCCAGAACAGCGCTCCCGGACCTCCGGCAGCTATTGCTGTTGCAACACCTACAATGTTTCCTGTTCCGATGGTAGCGGATAACGCGGTACATAACGCACCGAAGCTTGATACCTCGCCTTCGCCGCCCTCCTCATTCTTTACCATAAACTTCAGAGCCTTGCCCAGATGTCTTACGTTCAGACCTCTAAGACGCAGCGTAAGAAATATTCCGGTCGCAAGTATCATGACAATAAGGGGTATTCCCCACACAAAACTGTCGATTCTGTCAAGAATCTCTCCAACTGTTTCAAACATAAAATTAAAACTTCCTTTCCTTTGCTGATAACTTCACCGGAGAGGCAAGTTTGTTTCATAAACGCAAAAAAGCCGAATAAAATCCGACTTTCCCCTTCATAAACAAATCCTTATTACACTGCAAAAAACAAGATTTACGGCATCTTGATTTCAACATCCGTCCTTTTGCCTGAGAGATTGGAATACATCATTCCGTACACCTTCGGCGTCCGACCTTATCGAAGCTCTCCGGAGAAATCATTTAAATTTTATTAACATACTCCGATATTTTAACATATTGTTCACACTTTTTCAATAGATAATTCAAAAGATTATAAATATTATACAGTCCGTGCCTCCCGATTTGCGATTTTTTACCTCTTTTACACAAAAATACAGCAAGTTTTGTAAAAAAACACCCAAAGAAAGTATTGACAACAGCCGCTTCTACTGATATAATTAATATATTAAAGATTTTGATTCTTTAATTTCCAATATATAAAAAGAGTGATGCTATGAAAGCCAAGGGGATCATATTAACTATCGCAATAATACTGATTAATTTTATATTTAGCCTGCTGACTGCATATGCGGGAGGAATTATGTATTCTCCCACGGACAACGGACAGTCTTTTTCAGCTGCGTCATCTGACGGTAAAAGGATGTATGCGGGAAACATTGCGCAGGCAACATTTTCCGGTATCCCGATTTCCGCAATCAGCTCCGATACACGGCATAACGATTCCTTAAGTATCGCAAGCACTGAACCGGGCACCGATCTTCTTAGTTATTTCCGCACCGAAACAGAGAGATTCTCCGAATCGATTGATGTAACTGACTACAACATTGATGCCGGTATGCTCGAAGAATACTATGAGCTTCTGGTGTTCTGCTCTCCCCGTTCATATTATCTGACTTCAGATTCGGGAAAGTATTCTTATTACTATGATCTCACATCAAATGATGCGGGCGAGAAAATCATACAATATTTATATCCTGTATATCAGCTTGACATATATGACTCTCCCACTGATATATATATAAACCGTGATCGGCTTAACGAACTGCTGCCCGATATTACCGAAAAACAGAACCGCTTTGATGCGTTTATAAATAATATACTCGATTCTGTCCACAGCGGCAGCGACACCTCAGATTTAACTAAACTTATGTATATTCACGATTATATTATTCAGAATTTTTCCTATGATTTTGACTGCAGTATTACGGATAATGACGGAAATATATACAGAAGAAACAATATTATGTTTATGGTTGACAATCTGCCTGTAGCATGTCAGACATATTCAATTCTGCTGAATTATCTTGCTATGAACGAAGGAATTAAAACATCATTTGTCACAAGCTCAGACCAGAACGGCAATGCGTACCATACATGGAATCTTGTCGAGATTGCAGCGCCGCAAAACGGCAGCACGCCGAAATGGTATCATGTTGACGCAACATGGGATGATACCTCGGTTCCGGAAGGCTGCGGCTCAGCAATGACATATTTCATGATAAGCGATGATACTATCCGCAGGACGCACTCTGATTTATGGGATGGGGACCGATATATAACATATCCCTCTTTGGAGCTTAATTTCGGCAATGAGTTTGATGACGCTTCCTGGCGCGATACCTGTTCACAGGCAGTGGAGCATGACGGCTTCTATTATTATCTTACATATGATACGGAAACAGATGAAACCTGCTTAAACAAATGCCGCGCCGACGGTGCCGGAACAGCCGAAATTATTTATTCATATGACGGACAATGGATGTATATGGGCGCATATTCCGGACTTGTTCTTTCCGGCAGCAGCCTGTATTTTAACACGGCATATGATATAATCAGGTATTCCGTTGCGGACGGGGCTGTATCTGTTATACCGGTTGAATGTAATGACGGTGCGATATACTCCTGCTATGAGAAAAACGGCAGGCTGTATTGCAATGTATCGGATAACATATACTCATATGATATAAAATCAACGCTTATCGTTAAGCCTGAGCTTCAAATCACCCTACCGTCACTGAAATACACGAACGGCGCAGCGGCGGAGCTTACACTGGAGCTGCAATCCGATTTCAGGCAAAATATCCGTATTACAGTAAAAGAGTGCGCCTCTGACGGTACATATTATTTTCACGCATACAACATAGACGATCTTGTCGGCAGTGAAACCGCCGTCATCAGGCTTCTTTATGATGACAGCAGACTCAATATCTATATTTGGGATGATGCTATGGTTCCGTACCGGGATGTCACGTCTATGGATAACAGCCGATAAAAAACAGACGGAAATTTCTCCGCCTGTTTTTTTATACGAAATTCAGAATATCCGAAGGCTTGTCCGCAATCATTTCCGCGCCGTAGCCCACCAGCTCCTCACGCGATCTGAAGCCCCAGCTGACACTGATACACGGCATTTCCGCATTCTGTGCCGTTTCGATATCCACATCGGTATCACCCACATATATGCAGCCCTCAGGCTCTGCCCCCAGCTGACGCATTGCCTTATGTACCATATCCGGCGCAGGCTTGTTCGCAGTGTCCTCGCAGTCGCCCACCGCAACATCGATAAGACCGCTGAAAAATTCCTCTCTTAACGCCTTTACCGCAAAATCAATTTTATTCGACACAATTGAAAGGCTGTATCCTCTTTTCTTCAGCTCCGTCAGAAGCTCGGTTATACCGTCATAGGGCGCTGTTTTATCACGGTGATGCACCGCGTAGTGCTTTTCAAAATGATTGTATGCGTCCCAATACTGCTCCTCCGTTATATCCTTCGGCGCCGCGCGTCTTATAAGCACATGCACTCCGTTGCCGACAAATCTGCGCACCTCATCAGTTGTCCTTTCCGCAAAGCCGCACTCCCTCATCGCGTAATTAACGCTTGCCGCAAGATCCTCCAAGGTGTTCAGCAGTGTACCGTCGAGGTCAAATATTATTGTATTGTATTTCATGCTCATCTCTCCTTAATATGAATCAGCACCTGTTCTATTATCCTCTTAACGTGGTCATCGTCAATTGAATAAAAGGTGTTTTTTCCGTCGCGCCGTGACTTTATAAGCCTTGCCTGCTTAAGAGTACGCAGCTGATGACTTATTGCGGACTGACTCATGTCAAGCCTGTCGGATATATCCGAAACGGACAGCTCCTGAGAAAACAATGCCCACAATATTCTTATTCTTGTATTATCACCGAAAATCTTAAAAGTGTCCGCCAGTCGGTTTACGGTAATTTCGTCAGGAGCGTCCTTTTTTATTTCCTCCAGAACCTGCTTATTGTATGCACAGCTTTGACATATTATTTCAGGCATCAGGCATTCTCCTTTCCTGCAATTGCATATATATTATACGTTATTTTTATTCTTTTGTCAACTTTATGTTCCGAATTTTATTCAATAAGTCTGCCCTGCCATGTATCGCGCTCAGCCATAGTCTTATCAATCGCGTTTAAAACCTCAAACTTTTTAAGGCTCCACAGCGGTCCTATGAGGCTGTCGCGTGCGCCGTCGCCTGTCAGACGCTGAATAATGATTTCGGGCGGCAGAAGCTCAAGCTGACGCACTATAATATCCACATATTCATCACGCTCCAGAAGCCTTAATTTCCCGTCTGCAAGCTCCTTCTCCATCGCCGTTCCCCTCAGTATATGCAGCAGATGCAGCTTGACACAATGCGGCATCAGCGCGCCCACCTCTCTTGCGGACTCAATCATCATATCCGGTGTTTCTCCCGGAAGCCCGTCTATAAGATGAACACATATATTTATATCCCGCTCCTTCAGCTTATAATAGCCCTCAAGAAATTCGGCATAGCTGTGGCAGCGGTTGATTCTCTCCCCCGTTATGTCAAATACCGACTGCAGACCAAGCTCCACAATGAGGTATGTCCTCCTGTTCAGCTCCGAAAGATAATCAAGGACATCCTCCTTCAGACAGTCCGCCCTTGTCGCTATGCTTATCCCCACAACCTCCGGCTCGGACAGAACGCCCTCAAACCTCTCTCTGAGTACCTGCGCAGGCGCATATGTATTTGTATGAGCCTGAAAATAGGGCATATACTTCCCCTGCTTCCACTTGCGGTGCATAAGCTCTTTTACGGCTTCAAACTGTCTGCGTATACTATCTGTGGGATCACCCGCAAAATCGCCGCTCCCGCCCGAGCAGTAGGTGCATCCGCCGCGGCCCTTCGTGCCGTCAATATTAGGGCAGGTGAAGCCGGCGTTCAGAGCAAGCTTAATAACCTTACAGCCGAACTTATGTCTGAGATGATAATTCCATGTATGGTATCTCTTGTTGTCATCAGAATATATAAAACCGCTCATTATACACCTCAACTAAAACAAGAGACGGTCTGCAAACCGTCTCCAATTGAATAATTTTACCATTAAAGATTCTTGATATAAGTTTTGACAAACTCTTCAAGCAATTCGTCACGTTCAACCTTCACGATAAGTCCTCTTGCTCCGTTATAGCTTGTTATGTATGTCGGATCGTCTGATAAAATATAACCGACAATCTGGCTTATAGGATCATAGCCTTTAATCTTAAGCGCATCATACACCTGTGATACTATCTCCTTAACCTCTTTCGACTTGTCAAACTCAAGATTAATCTTCATTGTTTCATTAAATTCCATTATATCACTCCTAACGTAACAAGTACTTATTACTATATATAATATTACAAATCGTCAAAAAAATCAAGTCTTTTTCCGATATTTTTACTTAAAGTTATAAATTTATCGTAATTATTCCTACCCAAAGTCGAATAATCCGTCAATCCCGTCTATCGGACCTGCGGCGGCAACGCTGAGAGTTGATGTGTCAAGCACTCTGTCGATTATCTCCGAAACCTCGTCCGGCTTAACCTCCATGATCTTCCTTATCGTTTCCTCCGGGGTTCTTATCTTCCTGTCAAGAAGAACGGTTCTGCCGATTGCCTGCATTCTCGTACCCACACCTTCGTTTGAAAGTATGTAATTGCCCTTGAGTTGGATTTTTGAACGCTCAATTTCTTCCTCCGTCAGCTTGTCGGACTTTATTTTCTTAATCTCCTCCGCAACAAGCTGCGCAACACGCTCGACGTTCTCGGGTGAAGCTGCGGCGCATATGTCAAAGGTTCCCGTTCCCATATACGCGCTGTGGCCTGCCGTTATAGAGTATACAAGTCCGTACCTTTCGCGTATGTTCTGGAAAAGCCTTGACGACATACCGCTGCCGAACACATTATTGAATACAAGCAGAGGATACACCGCATCGTCATACACGTCAATGCCTCTGAAGCCTGCAACAAGCTGAACCTGTTCAAAATCACGGCTGAGAAACGAGTCCCGTCTGCGGTATACTGCATCTTCAAATACCACTTCGCTGTCCGATATTTTTCTCTGACCGAAATATTTCTCCAGCAAATCAAACAACGAATCATCAAAGCTTCCCGATACCGCTATAACCATATTCTTGCTTGTATAGTGCGTCCTGATATATTCACGCATTATATCCGGCGTTATGTTATTGAGAACAGCCTCCGTTCCGAGAATCGGTCTGCCCATAGCAGTCCCATGCCATACGGCATTGGCAAACAGGTCATAGACAACATCCTCCGGGCTGTCCTCATACATTGCGATTTCCTCCGCGACAACCCGTCTTTCAAGCTCCATATCCTCCTCTGAAAGTCTGGGCTCAAATACCATATCCGACAGAATATCGACCGAGGTTTCAACATACTCATTCAGAGTTTTGGCATAAAAGCAGGTATATTCTCTGGCTGTGTACGCATTGAGGTGTCCGCCCACGGAATCCATCTCAAGCGCAATATCGCGCGCGGTGCGCCGCATTGTCCCCTTGAACACCATATGCTCGATGAAATGCGAAATACCGTTCTCCTCCGCCTTTTCACAGCGTGAGCCGTTACCGACCCATACTCCTACGGATACGGACTGCACATACGAAACCTTTTCCGCGGCAACACGTATCCCGTTTGATAATATCTTCTCTATGTACATTATATTTTTCCTTCTGTAAATTATTACATAAAATAATACTGTGTATCACAGTTCAATTATAACATATATAAAAAGCAAAATCAAGGTGCAATTGCTGCCAGACCGTATCCTCACGGTCATATATGAAAAACGTCACAGCCGCCTACACCGTCTTTAATGTGCAGGCAACAATTTTCATAATATCGGTATGTATATCCTCAATACTTCTCACGTCTGTGCCGCAGCCGGCGCAGGACACCTCATGCCATCCGCGGCTTCGCGCTACGCCAACGGCATTGTCATAGCTTTTTTTAAGATATTTGAGATTGCGCTCATGAATATCCTTCTTATCGGAGCTGTCTATCTTGTTTGCCCTGTCCGCCATAAGCATCGCCGCACTTTGGGGCGGCATATTAAGAAATATTGTCGCATCCGGCACGGGAAGTCCGAAATGCTTGTATTCAAGCTCCTCAAGCCATTCAATAAAGCATTCCTTTTCCGCTTTATTCTCAAGCTTTGCCGCCTGATGTATCAGATTAGACGGTACATAGCGGTCCGCCACAATTACCTTACCCGCATCATAATCCTTTTTCCAGTCCGTTCTGTATGTAGCAAAACGGTCAACCGCATAAAAGGTTGATGCCGCATAGGCGTTCACATCTCCCGGCTCACTGCCGAATTTACCCGATAGGTACATTTTTACAAGCGCGGATGATTCGCTTTCGTATGCGGGAAACGATACCTGTCTTGCAGGTATGCCAAGCTCCGTTAATTTATTGTATACCAGCTCCGACTGCGTCTGCTTTCCGCTTGAGTCAGTACCCTCTATTGCTATTAAAATTCCCATAACACTCAATCCTGTTTGTACTTTTTACTTCTGCCGTGCAGCAGAACCGTCACTGCAAACTTAGGCAGCGCAAGCATTCTTTTCGCGCGCCACGGCTCTTTTTTCAGGCGGTAGAACCATTCCAGACCATGATCGCAGTACCATTTCGGTGCTCTTAAAACCGTACCGGCAAAAACATCAAGACTGCCGCCGACACCCATTGCGACACGCACGCCCTGAAGCCCCTGCGCATTTCTTGCCAGCCACTGCTCCTGCTTTGGCGCGCCCAGACATACAAACAGCAGATCCGCGCCCGAATTATTGATTTCACTCACAATGTCCGCTTCTTCCTCGGGCTTGAAATATCCGTTGCGCGTTCCCGCAATCTTAATTCCCGGATACGCCTCCTCCAGCTTTTCCTTTGCAAGCTCAGCCACTCCCGGCTTTCCGCCGAACAGGAAAACGCTGTGCTCCGTACCCTTGATGCGATCAAGAACATCACAGGCTATATCGTAGCCCGCCGCGCGCTCTGTTATAGGTCTGCCCAGTATTTTTGATGCGTATACAACACCTATACCGTCCGCAGTGAGCAGCTCTGCATCATTTAACAGCTTTGCAAACTCCGGGTCCTTGTACGCGACCATGAGGATTTCGGAATTGGGGGTATATACCTTGTGCAGCTTATCCTCTCCGAAAAAATCCATGATCATGTCGGCAGCCTGCTTTATGCTTACCATATCAACGTATACACCGAGAATATTGACCTTGTCTTTCATCTGTAATCTCCTTTACGCAAATTATGAGGGCTTTACCTCTTTTGCCCGCTTATCACGCTCCGCAAGCGGGACATATGTTTTTTGATGCACAATTGACTTATACGCCGGACGGATGATTCTTGAACAGCCTATGGTTTCCTCCAGCCTGTGCGCGCACCAGCCTGCGATTCTTGCAATCGCAAAAATGGGTGTGTACATTTCCGGCGCGATGCCCAGCATCTTATAAACAAAGCCGGAATACATATCAACATTTGCGCACATCACCTTGCTGTTGTGCTTTACCGCATAGAAGCGCTCCGGAGTAAGGCGTTCAACAGCCGTGTAGAGCTTAAACTCTTTTTCCCATTCGGGATTTGTTGAAGCAAGACGCGCCGCGCGTTCCTTTAAGAGAATACATCTGGGGTCGGAATAGGTGTATACCGCGTGTCCCATACCGTATATAAGCCCCGCGCCGTCAAACGCTTCTCTGCGCAGGATTTTGTCAAGGTATGCGCTTATCTCTTCATCATCCTCCCAGTTCTTTACATTCTGCTCTATATTGGCCCTCATCGCCATAACCTTTGCGTTTGCTCCGCCGTGCTTGGGGCCCTTAAGAGAGCCTATCGCCGCGGCAATTGCGCTGTAGGTATCTGTACCCGAGGATGAAACAACCCTCGTTGTAAACGCGCTGTTGTTGCCGCCGCCGTGCTCTGCCTGAACCATCAGAAGAACGTCGAGCATCTCCGCCTCAGCCGCTGTGTATTTATTGTCCGGCCGCAGCATATAGAGAATATTTTCCGCAGTCGAAAGCTCCCTGCGCGGCACGTGCAGATAAAGGCTTTCACCGTCATGGTAGTGTCTCTTTGCCTGATAGCCCGCCGCGGCGATAACCGGCAGACGCGCTATAAGCTCTATGGACTGTCTTAAAATATTTTCAACCGATATTTCGTCCGGGTTTCCGTCATATGAATACATCGCCAGCACACTCCGCGCCATCTTATTCATTATGTTTGCCGAGGGTGCTTTAAGTATCATATCCTCTGTAAAGCCCGACGGCAGCGCCCTTAAATCTCCTATAAGGTCCATGAATCTCTCAAGCACCTCACTTGTGGGCAGCTCTCCGAACAAAAGAAGATATATAACCTCCTCAAAGCCGAAGCGGCCTTCCTTCTCGCAGTTTTCAACAATATCATTAATATCGTAGCCGCGGTACTTCAGATGTCCCTGAGCGGGCTTCTTTTCCCCGTCCTCAATATAATAGCCTATAACCTGACCTACCGAAGTAAGTCCTGCCATAACTCCTGTTTCATCCTCATTTCTGAGTCCTCTCTTAACCCCGAAGGCCTTAAAAAGCTCCTTGGGGAACGGCTTATAAAGATCGCTGGCTGTTTTATAAAACCGCTCTCTTTTTTTTGCGATTTCCTTTGTCATATCCGCAAAATCTCCTTTCTGCAACAATGTTTTACAGCAGGCTCAATTGCATATCCTCGCCCTTGAGTGCCTTTGCCGCCGCCGGAATGGTACGCACGTTATATCTTTTAACATCGTCAATCTCACTTTCATCCGCCGCCGTCACCCTTGACGGCTTAATCCCGCTCTTGGTCTGCCTGAGAACCTGCACGCCCTGCGTGCTCTTTGTGGACTTGAGCGGGACAAGGCTTGTGTTAAGACATATTATCTTATTATTTTCCGTGATAACAACTACGTCCCTATCCGTTTCCAAATATAATATACTAACTATCGGTGACTTATCTGAATAAGCACTGATAAGCTTTTTACGGTTTGTTTTTGTCCGGTAATTACTCAGCTCAACCTTAGCCATCTTACCGTTCTCAAATGTGTAAAGCATATTGCCCGAGTAATCCTTTGTCACTACAGTATACACTATTTTTTCATCATTTTCAAGTCCCAGAATACCCGGAACATATTCTCCGAGCTGCGATACCTTGCCGTCAGGTATATCCTGAGTCCTTAATTTGTACACATTGCATTGATTTGAGAAGAACAGCAGCTCAGATTTATTGGTAGTTTCGGCTGTCAGAATAATCTCATCATCCTCGCGCAGCTTATGCTCGGAGGTTGTGGAACGGAGAGAGTTTGCCGGAACCTTTTTGATGTACTGCCCGCACGTGAAGAATATCGTGCAAGCGTAATCCTCAACGTGCTCCTCCTCCTTGTACTGTTCAAGCGAGGAAACATCAATAAGCTGAGTCCTTCTGTCCTGACCGTATTTCTTTGCTATATTCTTAAGCTGCTTTGCAATATGCGCCTTAACGGTTCTGTCGCTTGAAATAAGCTTGTTAAGCTCCGCTATCTCCTGAGTGAGCTTATCTATATTATCTATGTTCTTCAGGATATATTCCTTATTAAGGTTTCTCAGGCGTATTTCGGCAATATACTCCGCCTGAAGCCTGTCTATCCCGAAGCCCGCCATAAGATTGGGAACAACCTCGCTGTCAATCTCCGTATGACGTATGATTGAAATTGCCTTATCAATGTCAAGCAAAATCTTTTTAAGACCCATAAGCAGGTGCAGCCTCTTGCTCTTCTGCTCAATATCAAACTTTGCGCCGTTTCTGACACAGGTTATTCTGAATTTCACCCACTCGTCAATTATGCGCTTAACGCCCATAACATGCGGCACGGAATCAATCAGAATATTGAAGTTACAGCCGAAGCTGTCCTCAAGGGATGTGAGCTTATAGAGCTTGAGCATCAGATCGTCGGGATTAACGCCGCGCTTTAAATCAATCGCAATCTTAAAGCCGTCAATATCCGTTTCATCTCTGGCATCGGAAATCTCACGCAGCTTGTTTGCCTTCAGCAGCTCCATGATCTTTCCTATTATCTGCTCTGATGTGGTCGAATACGGGATTTCGAGAATCTCAATACAATTGTTCTTTTTATCGTACTGATATTTTGCGCGCATCTTAAAGCTTCCGCGCCCCGTTTCGTAAATCCTGCGCATTTCTGCCTCATCATATATAATGCTTGCGCCCAGAGAAAAATCAGGCGCCGGCATTATCGGGAGTATATCGACATTCGGATCCTTCATATATGCTATTGTCGCCTCGCACACCTCGCTGAGATTAAATGAGCATATATTTGATGCCATACCCACCGCGATACCCTGATTGGGGTTGACGAGGATTGACGGATAAGCCGCCGGGAGCAGAGAAGGCTCCTTTATCTCCCCGTCATAGTTATCCACAAACTTAACCGTGTTCTTGTTAATATCGGCAAACAGCTCCTCGCATATAGGCTCAAGACGCACCTCGGTATAACGTGAGGCGGCATACGCCATATCACGCGAATACGCCTTTCCGAAGTTACCCTGCGACTCAATAAGCGGATGCAGCAGCGTTTCATTGCCGCGCGTCAGTCTGACAAGCGTTTCATATATCGCGCCGTCGCCGTGCGGGTTCAGCTTCATCGTTGAGCCGACAACATTTGCCGACTTTGTAAATTTACCGCCCAGAAGCCCCATTTTATACATCGTGTATAAAAGCTTTCTGTGCGCCGGCTTTAAGCCGTCTATCTCCGGAATCGCACGCGATATAATAACGCTCATCGCATACGGCATATAATTCATTTCAAGCGTGTCCGTTATTGCCTGCTCCGCTATAGGAGCCGATATTATCTCCTGCGGTTCTTCCTTTTTCCTTCTTGCCATTAAGCATGGCTCCTTTCTACATTTATCAGCTCAGATCCAGCATTTCCAGATAGTTTGAACCGTTGTCGGCAATATGCTGCTTTCTGCCGGACAGGTTATCTCCGAGCAGAAGATCAAACATCATAGCTGTCTTTTCCGCATTTTCCGGTGTTACCCTGATAAGGCGGCGCGTTGCCGGATGCATCGTGGTCAGACTCATCATCTCCGGCTGGTTCTCACCCAGACCCTTTGACCGCTTAATGTCATAATCGTCCTTATCCTTTGAAAAGCCCTCCTCAGTGAGTTTTGCCGTAATTTTCTCTTTCTCTCCGTCCGTGTATGCAAACAGCTTTTCACCCCTGCGCTTTCCGCGCTTGTTTATTGTGATTTCATAAAGCGGCGATTCGGCAATATACACCTTCCCCGCTTCAATAAGCGTGGGCGCAAGGCGGTATATCATCGTAAGCAGGAGCGTTCTTATCTGAAACCCGTCCACATCGGCATCGGTACAGATAATAACCTTGTCCCAGCGCAGATTTTCAATGTCAAAGCTGTCGAGCTTCTGGTTATGGGCGGACTTTATCTCCACGCCGCAGCCGAGAACGCGCAGCAGGTCAACGATAATATCACTCTTGAAAATCTTCGGATAATCCGCCTTCAGGCAGTTCAGTATTTTACCTCTTATAGGCATAATCGCCTGAAAGGACGCGTCGCGCGCAAGCTTACATGAGCCGAGCGCCGAGTCACCCTCAACGATAAAAATTTCCGTCTTTGTCTTGTCCTTTGAACGGCACGGAACAAACTTCTCAACGCGTGTCGTTACGTCCATTGAGCCGGTCAGCTTCTTCTTTATATCAATACGCGCCTTTTCGGCATTTTCACGGCTGCGCTTGTTGACAAGCACCTGATTTGCAATCTTCTCCGCATCCGCCTTGTTCTCTATAAAGTACACCTCCAGCTGATGACGCAGAAATTCGGTCATAGCGTCCTGGATGAACTTGTTGTTAATGGCTTTTTTCGTCTGGTTCTCATAGCTTGTCTGTGTGGAGAACGAGTTAATAACAAGCGCAAGACAGTCCTCAACGTCGGAAAACGTAATCTTTGATTCGCTCTTATTGTACTTGTTGTTCTGCTTCATGTAACGGTCCACAGCGTATACAAAAGCGTTTCTCACCGCCTTGTCCGGAGAGCCGCCGTGCTCAAGATAGCTTGAGTTGTGATAATATTCAAGGAAATTAACGCGGTTTGAAAAGCAGAATGCAATCTGCATCTTCATCCTGTAATCCTCCTTGTCCTCGCGGTCGCGTCCCTCGCGTTCGCATTCCCATGTTTCAACGGTCGTGAGCGCATCCTCGCCCACAGCCTCCGAAAGATAGTCCACAATACCGTTTTCATAATAGTATTGGAACATATCCATGCCTTCATCCGTTTCGTTGTATAAAACAAACTTCAGCCCTGCATTGACCATCGCCTGCTTATTAAGAATATCCTGATAATATTCAAGCGGTATATTTATATCTGTGAACACCTCGGTATCGGGCTTCCATTTCTGCACCGTTCCCGTCTGCGTACTGCGCACAGGCTCTTTTTTAAGACCGCCGATATTCTTTCCCTTTTCAAAATGAAGAGTGTACTTATTCTTATCGCGTATAACCTCAACGTCCATATATTCCGAGGAATACTGCGTTGCGCACGCGCCCAGACCGTTAAGTCCGAGACTGTACTCATAAGTGCCCCCGGCATTATTGTTGTATTTTCCGCCCGCGTAAAGCTCGCAGTAAACCAGCTCCCAGTTATAGCACTGCTCCTTCTCGTTAAAATCAAGAGGAATGCCGCGGCCGTGGTCACGAACCTCTACGGAATTATCGCGGTAGCGCGTAATCTCTATCAAATCCCCGTAGCCCTCGCGCGCCTCATCTATGGAATTGGAGAGGATTTCAAAAAAAGAGTGCTCGCAGCCCTCCAGTCCGTCAGAGCCGAATATTACCGCCGGCCTCAGCCGCACTCTCTCCTCATCCTTAAGCTTTACAATATCATCATTGCTGTATGCGCCTTTTTTTGGCATTATTATCTACCCTTCCTGTTACACTTTATCAGTGCAAATAATATATACATTCTCTGTTTAATCTATACCCACATATTTTATACTATTTTTTTTATTTTGTCAATAGCTATGCTTTTTTTTGCCTTTTGTGTACTGTTTATAGAACAAATTTCAAAAAACTCTTGTATTATCCGCCTTTATGTGATATACTATAATGGAATTTTTGTATATATTATATTATACATGACTAAAAGAGGTAAACCATGAACAGTGCATATGTATATCTGCAATTATATAAAATGTTTGACAGCCATACACCGCTCCCCGTTGACTGCGGAAAGCTTTGTGACGGGGCATGCTGCAAGGGTGATGCTTCGGGAATGTTTCTTTTTCCGGGCGAATCGGCAGTATACAGACTTTTGGAGCCTGAGGGCTTCAGGATTGAGATGTCGGATCTGACATATAAGGACGGAGAGAAAGAAAGACAGACGCCGATAATTTTCTGTGAGGGAAAATGCGACAGATATGTCCGTCCGCTTGCGTGCAGAATATTCCCTCTTACGCCGATACTCAATGACAGAAATCAAATTGAGATAATCACCGATCCGCGCGCAAAAAGTATATGTCCGTTGGCAAAGACACTTCATATTGATGAATATGACGACGCGTTTGTAAGCTCCGTTAAAAAGGCATTTGTTCTGCTTGCGAAAAACAAACACGTTTATGCGTTTCTGAAAAAATATACTGAATATATAAATGAATTTAACAGATTTTTTTCTTAAATCGGACTGAGAGGATGAGGATTATGGGTTTTTTGCGCAGACGTAAAAAGGGCATAAAAGCAGAAACCATTTCACCTGAGAAAAAAATTACAGAAGCATCCGAAGAATTGACAAAAACACATGCCGATGAACACAAAAGAGAAACAAAGGAGCATAAACGCACCGTCGAGCGCGATGTGTTCCGCGAGGCGGCATTAAAGGAATTTCTGAGTGCCGCCGGGAGCCATGAAGATACACGGGAGGATATTCCCATGAAAAAGAATAATAATTCCGGGGCCGGGAAAAAGTCTCCGAAGAAAAAGCCGCGCAGAAGGCGTATGCTGCCTAAGCTGATACTTATTATTTTTATAATACTTGTATTGTGCTGCGCGGGGCTTTATACATACGGATGCCTTACGGTATCCCCTCAAAGAATAGGACATAATGTATATATAGAGGACATTGACCTCAGCAATCTCACATTTGACGAGGCTCTTGCAAGGCTTGGCAGCTCAAGCCTCATGAGCAATCAGGCAATAACGCTGACCTGTAATTCCTGCTCTGTTTCCTTAAACTGTGCAGACGCGGGACTGACTCCGAAGCTTGAGGATACGGTTGACAAGGCAATGCGATACGGCAAAAGCGGTGATATTTTCTATGACGGCTTTAAGAACACCCTGCTGCTGTTTAAAAGGCATACAATTATACCGGACGCGGATGTAGACGAGGCGCTTCTTAGGGCAAAGATTACGGAATTCGGCAACAGCATATACGGCCCGCTTGCCGAGCACAGTCTTGAAATCGGGGACGGCGTTGTTATATGCACACCGGGGCATTCCGGCTTTGACAACAACACCGACACCGCATACGATGAGATACTCAGCGGACTGAAAAACGACCGTCACATTATACCCGTCACGCTTAACGAAGGTCACCCCTATACACTCACGGCAGATAATGTAAATGATTTTGTTTACTGTGATCCGGCGGACGCATACTATAAAAAAGAAAACGGTGTCATACTGATTGAAAATGAGGTATACGGCAGATACTTAGACCTTGCCGAAACGGAAGCCCTTATTTCCGGTCTCATTGAAAACGGAGAAATAGTTTATATTCCGTATTACACAACTGCTCCCGAGATTACCGCAGAGCAGCTGGGCGCAAAGCTTTTCAACGCTGTAATCGGCAGCTATTCGACAAGCTATGGGACATCGTCGGCAAACAGATGTGCAAACATTGCAAATGCGGCGGCAAAAATCAATGAAACGGTGCTTATGCCGAGTGAGGTATTTTCGTTTAACAGCACCGTCGGACCGCGTTCGGCGGCAAACGGCTTTTATACCGCAAAGGAATATGTAAACGGCGACACGGTTGACGGAATAGGCGGAGGCACCTGTCAGGTTTCTTCGACATTGTACAATGCCGTGCTTTATTCGGATCTGTCAATTGTTTCAAGAACCAATCATATGTTCCCCGTTGACTACTGCCCCATTGGGCAGGATGCGACCGTTGCGGACACGGGTGTTGATTTCAAGTTTGTAAACAGCATGAAATACCCCATAAAAATTTCAGCCGTCACAAGCGGTTATACCGTGACGGTGAGTATCATAGGCACGGAACGCGATGATCCCAGAACGGTCAAAATTGAGAATATGACTACAAAATCAGGCTCTGATACGTCCGTCCATTCAGTGAGATATGTATATAACAGCGCCGGGGAGCTGATACAGTCAGATGATCTGGGAAACAGCTATTATATGGCTCATGACAAGTGATTTTACCCCAATAGCTGAACTGTAATAATTATTTTATAAAAAAACTTTGTTTTTATGCAAGTTAGCTATTGCAAAATTTTTAATTTTATGGTATTATAAGTGTATTGTACAGCAAGGGCGTTGTACGATCTTAACATAGGGTGTTTTTTCCATATGTTTGATCGTGCATTGCCTTTTTTGTTTATTGCGAGGTTTTAGCTGCGGCTAAGTCGGTTAATATATGCCGTCTTAGCCGGGGTTGAAGCTTTAGGACGTTAAAAGAAACGGAGAATTGTTATGTTTGATGAAAAACTTACAGCGCACCTTGCAGAGCTTTCCAAGCTGGAGTTTACTCCCGAAGAGCTTTCAGAGATGACTAAGGACATGACGGATATAATTGCGCTTATGGATAAGGTATGTGATTTTGATCCCGCCGCCGCTCCGTATACGCTTGACAGCGTTGATTATGAGGAGCTGCGAAAGGATACCTATAAGGATTCATATCCGAATGAAAAAATACTCGAAAATGCAGATAACGTCAAGAATAACAGCTTTGTTGTTCCTAAGGTTGTATAATCGGAGGTATGGGATATGAGCTTGCAGGAATTAAGAAACAGATTGGATAACAGAGAAATCGGCGCGGTTGAACTGGCGCAGGATTATTTAAATAAAATAAAGAGCCGTGACGGAGCAGTAAACAGCTATATTACGGTTTGCGAGGATTTGGCATTGGAGCAGGCGCGGGCGGCTCAGGCGGTTATAGACGCGGGCAGCTCAAAAGCCATGACAGGTATTCCGCTGTCGGTTAAGGATAATATATGCACAAACGGAGTAAGAACCACATGCGCCTCACGTATGCTTGAAAATTTCGTTCCCGTTTACGATGCGACGGCAATTGAACGGCTGAGGGCGGAGAATTTCGTAATGCTGGGCAAGACAAACATGGATGAATTTGCAATGGGCGGCTCATCGCAGACCTCATATTTCGGCGGAGTGAAAAACCCGTACAACACCGACCGCGTGACGGGCGGTTCATCGGGCGGTGCGGCAGCATCGGTTGCAGCGGGGCTCTGTGCCGCGGCACTCGGCTCGGATACGGGCGGCTCGGTAAGGCAGCCGTCTGCATTCTGCGGCGTAACAGGCTTAAAGCCCACCTACGGGGCAGTATCCCGCTGGGGACTTATCGCATTCGCATCATCGCTTGACCAGATAGGCGTTGTTGCAGGCAGTGCTTTTGATACGGGCTATGTGTTAAATTCCATCTGCGGCTATGATGAAAATGACGCTACATCGTCGGCAAAAGCGCAGGGCGGCTACACGGAGCTTGTCGGCTCAGATATATCAAAGCTTAAAATCGGTGTTCCCAAGGAATTTCTTGACGGATCATCGGGGGAGGTTAAGGCAGCCGTATTAAAGGCGGCGGATTTCTATAAATCGCTCGGATGTGAAATAATTGAATGCTCTCTCCCGTCCCTTGAATATGCCGTTTCAGCCTACTACCTTATTTCCTCGGCAGAGGCTGCGGCAAACCTCTCACGCTTTGACGGCATAAAATACGGCTACCGTTCGGGACTGGGCGAAAGCTTCAACGATCTGATTAAAAACTCGCGCCGTGAAGGCTTCGGCGACGAGGTCAAGAGAAGAATAATGCTCGGCAACTATGCGCTCTGCTCCGGCTATTATGACGCATACTACAACAATGCGCGCAGAATACGGACGCAGATACGCAGGGAATATTGTGAAATATTTAAAAAGTGTGATGTGATTCTCACGCCTACCGCACCGACAACCGCATATAAAATCGGTGAGCAGGAGAATGATCCTGTTAAGATGTATCTTGCGGATATATGCACCGTTACGGTAAATATTGCCGGACTTCCCGCAATATCGACCACCTGCGGCTACGGTGCGGACGGTATGCCTATAGGCATGAGTCTTACCGGCAGAGCATTTGACGAAAAGACGATTATTGCGGTCTGCGACCGCTTTGAAAGGGAATTTGACAGAAAGGAGTGTGGCAAATAATGAGGTATCAGCCGGTCATGGGACTTGAAATTCACTGTGAGCTGCTTACAAATTCAAAGGTTTTCTGCACATGC
Source organism: Clostridiales bacterium (assembly GCA_029219585.1). Taxonomy (GTDB): domain Bacteria; phylum Bacillota; class Clostridia; order UBA1381; family UBA1381; genus Ornithomonoglobus. The sequence goes on along the minus strand of JAQXTR010000024.1, from coordinate 3,834 downwards.
CGGAATGAATTCGGCGGCGGTGCAAACACAAGAGTATGTCCTCGCTGCTCGGGCATGCCGGGAACGCTCCCGCTCCTTAACAAGGGTGCGGTAAAGCTTGCCGCTAAGGCGGGCTTCGCCACAAACTGTACTGTAAACAACTACAGCGCATTTGACAGAAAGAACTACTTCTACCCCGATCTCCCCAAAGCTTATCAGATTACACAGTTCGAATCTCCGATATGCACGGACGGATATATAGATGTTGTGGGCGGTAAGAGAATAAGAATAAACAGAATACACATCGAGGAGGACGCCGGAAAGCTTGTACATGACGATTATGAGGGTGTTTCCATGGCTGACTACAACCGCTGCGGCGTACCGCTTATCGAAATAGTTACCGAACCGGATTTCAGAACGGTTGAGGAGGTTCAGGACTTCGTCATACAGATAGGACAGAGACTGAAATATGCCGGTGTCTGCGATGCACGAATGGAGCAGGGCTCGCTCAGAGTTGACGTAAATATCTCAATCATGCCATACGGCTCGGACGAATTCGGCACACGTGCCGAAATAAAAAATCTTAATTCGGTCAAATCCATAGGACGCGCGATTGAATACGAAATTCAGAGACAGTCCGAAATCCTCGACAAGGGCGGCAAGGTCATGCAGGAAACACGCCGCTACAACGAGAATCACGATGACACAAAGGCTATGCGTTCAAAGGAGGAGGCGCACGACTACCGCTATTTCCCTGAGCCCGATATTCCGCCCGTACAGTTTACCGACGATGAAATAGAGGCAATCCGCAAAGAAATGCCGGAGCTGCCCCACCAAAGATTTGAACGCTATACAGCACAGTATAAGCTGCCGGAGGAGGACGCAAGGCTTATAATCGCGCAGAAGGAATTTTCGGATTTCTACGATGAGGCGGTTAAAATCACACCGGAATACAAGCTCATCGCAAATCTTATGCTTGGTGAAATAAGCCACCTCATAAACGAAACCGGAGCTGATATAACGGAGGTTAAGTTCTCCCCCGCCGATATTGCAAAGGTTGCGCAAATGGCGGCGGCAGATACTGTTTCAAAGGGCTCTGCAAAGGAGATAATCACAATCCTCTTTAATGAGGGCGGCAACCCTGAACAGATTGCGCATGATAAGGGCTTTATTATGGATAATGACGCAGACGGGCTTGACGGGATAATTGACGAGGTTCTTAAGGCAAACGCGGATGCTGTTGAAAAATACAAGGAAGGCAGCACAAAGCTTTTCGGCTTCATCATGGGTCAGGCGATAAAGGCATGCGGCAAGGGCGCAAATCCGGGACTGATAAAGAAAACACTTACAGAAAAATTAAAATAAATGTACTCTCACCATAAAGCCGTTACAGAATATGCGGTCGGGAGATCATTAAAGAAAGGAAATAAAATTATGCAGCAGATAGACGGACAGTCACTCGTAAGCGAGCTTACGCTTGACGACTTAAAAAAAGCTGTCGGAAGCGATATTACATTCTGCGCCTGTGTTCACAAGCTGCGCAAAATGTCGGCATTTGCTTTCGTAATTTTAAGAACGGGCAGATACCTGCTCCAGTCGGTATATGAGCCGGAGCTGTGCGGTGCGGAGCTTAAGGAGCTGTGCGAGGGCGCTTATATAGAATTAACCGGCACTGTTAAAGAAGAAAAAAGAGCCGGCTACGGCATTGAAATAACATTAAAGGATTTTAAGGTGCTGTCAAAACCGGCATCAGAGTACCCTCTCCATGTTTCGGACAGAGTTCTCGGCTGCACGCTTGACACAAATCTTTCCAACCGTACTGTCGCGCTCCGCCACCCGCACGAAAGAGCGGTATTCAAGATTGCGGAGGGGGTTGTATCGGGGTTCAGAGATTTCATGCTTTCGCAGAACTTCACGGAAATCCATACCCCCAAAATATGCGGCGCATCCGCAGAGGGAGGCGCGAACATATTCAAGCTGAAATATTTCGGTCAGGATGCGGTTCTTGCCCAGAGTCCGCAGTTTTACAAGCAGACCTGTGTGGCGTTCTTTGACAGAGTGTTTGAGATTGCGCCGGTCTACAGAGCTGAAAAGCACAACAGCGCAAGACATCTTAACGAATATATCGGTCTTGACTTTGAAATGGGCTTCATTAAGGATATGACAGACGTTATGCAGATGGAAACGGCAATGCTGCGCAATGTCGTAAGGCATATTGAAGAAAATTATCAGACAGAGCTTGAACTGCTGGGTGCAAAGCTTCCGGTAATAAAGGATATTCCGGCAGTAACCTTCTTTGAGGCACTTGACATTTTAGGAAAATCAAGAAATCAGTTTGACCTTGATCCTACAGATGAGCTTAAGCTCTGCGAATACGCAAAAGAAAAGTACGACAGCGAGTTTATCTTCGTAACAAAGTTCCCCGGACTCAAGCGTCCGTTCTATGCAATGGACAGCAAGGACGATCCGAAGCTTGCCGAAAGCTTCGACCTACTTTTCCGAGGACTTGAGATAACAACGGGCGGTCAGAGAATACACGACTATGACGAACAGGTGGCAAAGCTTGCACGCTACAACATACAGCCGCAGGAGCTTGAAAGCTATCTTTCAATCCACAAATACGGCATGCCCCCCCACGGCGGTCTGGGCATAGGTCTTGAAAGACTTGTTATGAAGCTTTTGGGGCTTGACAATATCCGTCAGGCGTCACTGTTCCCGCGTGATATGCATCATCTTGAGCCGTAATTTAAAATGGGGGTGCAGCAAAACGCAAGTTTTGATATACCCCCATTTTTTATCCCTATATTATATGAGAGGTGAATATTATGGCGTTTGTACCGAAGAAAACTAAACAGAAAACAAAAACTGGTTATAAATCCTTATATATGACAGAAGAATTAGCCGAAAAGCTGAACAAATTGGCTGCCGATAATGATACCAGCTTTAATAATATTGTAATAAGTATAATCGAAGATTTTTTTCAGCATGAGAGCATATAACAGAAAATGAGCTGCGTCAAAAACATTATCGCAGCTCATTTTAAAATTTATTCTTATTTTGGCAGTTCTTATGATGCAGCGTAGTAAACTACGTCTGTGACATCGCCGTCAACCGTTTTAACAAGCGCAAGCATCGGATAAACATCCTCCGCTATAACAGCATTCCATGACACATAGTTTCTACCCGCATCAGCATAACAAAAATTAAACATATTACTTGACTGATTTATCCCACCCAGCGATACTCTGTATTTCTGCTTTTTATCATAGTCATACAGATATTTATACGCACCGACGGTACTGAATTGCTCTGCATTGTTTATATCAGACACTCCATCCGTCTGTTCTGTAATCAGTTCCAGCATAGTCGATGAATTTTTATATACTATACCGAAGTAGAATTTCACATCATGTGTACTTCTGCCGTAAGTCGGTACATATCCGTTATAACTTTCGGTTACCGCTTAGTGTTTAAGTGCAGCTCCAAAGCCGCTTGTGTATAATGTATCTTTTAACATCGAATCATAGTCATCAGTAGGAGAGAAAATTTCATACCAATCACTCTCATATACATATCCCTCTCTGCCTATCTGATATACAATCACCGAGCCTTCATAAACATCAACAAATCCCTCAACAAGAACACCTATATCTGACAGACCGGATATACTCACAATAAGCTCCGTGCATTCCACGTCGTTAAAAATAGTTATGCCCTTTACCTTCTGCACAACCGCTACTTCTGCTGTGCTTTTAATATCCTGCACACCGCTGAATATCACAACAAAGCTATAGCCGCCATCGCCGTTATCACCAAAAACATACGAATGATACAGTCCGCCGTCATAAAGCATAT
>JAQXTR010000023.1 GCA_029219585.1 Clostridiales bacterium | reverse complement strand
GTGGTTTCTCCGTGAAACAGAATATAAATCATAATCAAAGACAGCGTTATAGATAAATACTCCGGCGTCGGATACCACCAAAACTGCATAGTAATAGCCAGCGTCAGCGGCAATACACTGAATGAAATCAGAATCAATGTTACGCGCAGCGTCAGCACCTTACGAAATTTCAGCACAAACAGCATTTCCAAAATCACAAAAAAGGCATCGGACAATCTGACAAGACCATACAGCGAGCCGTATACAATATATCCCTCCTCATCAAAGGAGAAAAACCATCCGTTAGGCAGCGCGATAAACAAAAGTAAAATAAATATTGCGCAAATTCCCGTCACTACTCGGGCCGGAACGGGAGAAACAGACGTTTTTTCTTTTATAAAACTCGTCAGACAATATATATAGCTGATTACCAGCACATAGTTGAACACAAGCGATGCCTGCGCAGATATATAAAGCAAAATAATGTTGTCAGGCGAACCTTCAAATAACCAAATACCTGCTTCTCCCAGCTGCATAAATATATTTGAAATAAGCAAGAAAATGAAGCTGATTATAAACGGTTTTTTTCGCTCATTATCCGTAACCGTACCTATCAGCAAAAACAGCGTGACCAACATGGAAAACGCATATAACGATACATTAAGTATAATCATTTCTTCAAAATTCGGCATATCTGTATCCTCCTTATTTAGGTTATATGGGTATTATATATTATTGCAACAGCATAAGTCAATCGCTATTTATATCATAGCATATAATACCATGCGTCCGTGTCCGCATTATCACTCCATACAGTACCCAAACGATACCCATATAACATCTTTATTTAACTGTTTTGTACTTTTGGAGCTCCACATCCGAGAACACCCAGATAATTTCGGCGCGGGTACATTTTATGCTTATTGCGCGGTCAACAACCTCCTGCCCCTGCTGAGTTAGATATACTCTTATATCAGACAGACAGTCCTTGTCACGGCAGCTGTCAAATACCTTATCCGTATGTATACACACAGCCTCGCGAAAGTTTGTTCCGCAGCCCGCATTTTCCTTATCATGCATAGCCATTCTCCTTTCTATATATAACCATGAATATTACAATCCATTTAAAATATATTATGCGCAACGGCGGTGATATGTTACTGCTCCCGACAGCTGAATTAAAAAAACAAAAAGGACAGCCGCGCTGTCCCCTGATTTTAATTGCTCTGTTTCTTCTCTACAGACTTTATGGCGTCGCGCTCCATTTTAAGAACACTCTTTTCATCCTGAGTTCCTATATTGCCTGTTTCAATGAATACATTGCTGTCCTTGATTTTAACAATCTTGCCGCAGATGCCGCCGATCGTCACAACCTTATCTCCTACCTTCATTGCATTGAGCATTGCCTTTGTTTCCTTATCACGCTTTCTCTGCGGTCTGATGAGAAGGAAATAGAAAAGAACTATGATTACTATGAGCGGTAAAAACTGTACCACCATAGCCATAGGGCCTACATTTTGAACCTGCGCTGCGTCTGCGCCCTCTGTGGCGAGAGCCGTTATTCCAAAGAAATTCATTGTTTTTTCTTCCTTTCAGTTTAAAATAATATATCCATTATACTACATATAGCTTAAAATTGCAAGTATAAATTTAATATTTTACAATTTTACTGCATATCGCGTATTGCGCCCGCCATATCCACAAGAGCCTGTTTTTCCGCAACCCGGCTCCAGCCCTCGCGTATATCATTGCCCACAATGTCATATGTACATGAACGGCCCGCAAACTCGCTGAGCATATTACTCCAGCGGCTTCCCTTCTTTATTGACGTAAGAAGTGCGTATCTGCCGTCTCTGCGATACAGTGCGCAATCCCCCGTCACCTCATCGGGCAAAAGGCTCAACGCGCCCTCAAGGCTTTCAAAATCGTCAAAAATGAATATTTCATTTTTTTCCCGCATCACCCTTTCCTTTACGGCAGCGCCTATTCCCAGACGCTCTATAAGCTGCCGTATCTCATCATTTGTGAAATCGTCAGTACTCAGACTTTTCTGTCTTACCCTTACAGTCTTTGCCCTGCGGAATTCCTCTCTCGTTATCCGCGGTCTTCTCTGTGTATTTATCTTGCTTATCGCAAGATTCATTCCGACTGCCGATGCCGATGCTTCAACCACTACCTGACCGCCGTGATACGGATCAAAGCCCGTTTCCGTCTGCACAAGCTCCATTACCTGAAAAAGTAATCTATGTAAATCAGCCTCCTGCGGGATTTTCACTCCGGGGTTGAAATCAAAATGTTCAAGATCCTGCATTGTAAGGTACACCATGACCTCATCACGTGATATTTTTTTTATCCTCAAATTAAATCACACTCCAATATGATAAATAGCACATTACTATTATACTATAAAATATCCGTTTTGGCTATAGTAAAAATGAAAATATTTTATAAATATTTATGGATAAAGTGTATATATTTCTACACAACAGGTAAAAATACACACAGAAAATCAATTTTGAATTTGAGAAAGGAATGATTTCAGATGAATCAGAAGGATCAGTCAAGGAAGCTGCCGGGCTTCTACATAGCACTTTGCTGCTGTGTTATAGCCATAGGCGCCGCCGGATTTATTGCCCGGCGAATGGAGTCGGAAACCACCAATGCCGTTACCACTGTCGAGGAAGATACTATTGAAACAGAGGAAGCCATATTACCACTGATTACAGAGCTGCCTGACAGCGAGACCGCATCGTCTCATAATACAATTGTCGTTGAGGAACCGTCGGAGGAGCCGGCAGAACAGGAAAACACCGGTATACAAACCGGAATGTCCGCAGAAACAGCCGTTGAGGAATACGCGGTTGATAATCCGGACGTTGAGGCAGCATCGGTAACGGTTAATGCCGAAGACTCGGGCATGTTCGCCTCCCCGGTTCCCGAATCGACAATACTTGAGGGCTATTCGGGAGATACTCTTAAATACAACACCGTATATGAGGACTGGCGTACTCATAACGGAATAGATATTGAAGCATCAGAGGGATGCAGCGTAAGCGCCGCAGCGGACGGAACAGTCTGTGAGGTTACCGAAGGCAGCTGCGGAAAGCAGGTCACTATACAGCATAACAACGGCTACTCTACGGTATACGCTCAGCTTGGCGATATAAACGTAGCCGAGGGTGACAAGGTAAGCGCCGGTTCCGTTATCGGCACTGTGGGAGCAAGCCGCGGGGAAAACATCGCAGCAGCTCATCTGCACTATGAGATACGCCGTGACGGAAATCCGCTTGACCCTGAGGAATTTTAAAATTTTATGGAAATCTCTTGCATTTACGCTTTTGGTGTGATATAATCGGTATATACACCTATCGGAGGCGATACAGATGAGATTTGACTATAATATCGGTACCGAGGCAACATTCTGTGACTGGGTGCTGGAGGGGACAGAAAAAGCTAAACAAATTCTTGACGCGCTTGATAAGCCGGTTGAAAATAACGACCGGGATCAGGACAAACAGAATGCGGATTAAATTCAAAAAGCGGCAGCAATGCGTATGCTGCCGCTTTTTCGTGCGGATTATTATTATCTTATGAAATTTGTCCTTGCTCCGCTTTCCGCCTCGGGTATCGCTATACCGGCTTTCTTGCCTGCGTCTATACACTTTATAAGCCATGCCATGTTTCTGCCTAAGTTGCGCATAGTCTGAAGCCCCTCTTTATCCTCAAGAACATCCTCCGGCTTGCTGCCGTGAACCATGTTCCAATAGGTCGAGGATACAACCGGCATCTGCCTGATGGTAAAATACTTGTTCAGACCGTCAATCGCCGCAGTCGTGCCGCCGCGCCTTGCCGACACAACAGCCGCCGCAGGCTTGTGGGCAAGTGAGCCGCATATTCCGAAGAGCCTGTCAAGCAGACTGTAAACCGAGCCGTTGGGCGACGCATAATATACCGGCGAGCCTACAACCAGCCCGTCGCACTCCGCCATCTTATCCGATATTTCGTTTACTCCATCGTCAAATACGCATCTGCCCGTTCTGCCGCAGCCGCCGCAGGCTATACAGCCGTGAACCGCGCCGCTGCCGATCCATACAATTTCCGAATCAACTCCGTTCTCCTTCAGCGACTTGGCAACCTCGTCAAGCGCCGTATATGTACATCCGTTCTTATGCGGACTTCCGTTAATAAGTAAAACCTTCATAAATTTTTCTCCTTTCAGACGTATATAACTTTCTTGTCAGTCTCGGCGCTGCATTTACGCCGGAAATATATCTCTATTATAATATGCCTTTTTCCAAAAGTCAATAATCAAAACTTTTTTAATTTTCATTTTTACTGTTGCAATATGGATTAAGATTTGATATAATCAAAATATAAAGATGTTGTAAATAAAAACTCAGGAGGAAAAACATGAATAAAAACAAGAAACATTCTGCGCTGCTCTGCACCGTATTATCAGCGGTTATGACATTTACGGCATCCGGACTGCCGGCGGCCGCGGAGCAGTTTTCCGACGTGAACAGCGGTGACTGGTTTGCGGACGCAGTAAGATATATGGTTGACACTAAGATTATAAACGGCACGTCTTCAGCTACATTTGAACCGGATACCAATGTAACAAGAGCAATGTTTGCGACAATGCTCTGGAGATATAAGGGCTGTCCTGTAGTAAACTATGCTATGAGCTTTAAGGATGTTGCCCCGGATGAATATTACGCCGAAGCGGTACGCTGGGCATCATCGGAGGGAATTATAACGGGCTGTGACGAAGTAACCTTTGCACCGAATGACGTTATAAGGCGTGAGCAGGCTGCGGCAATGCTTTACCGCTTTGCTCAAACCGAGGACTGCGATATGAGCATAGGAGAAAATACAAACATATTGTCATATGATGATGCTTTATCCGTTTCCGATTATGCCGTAGGTGCATTTCAATGGGCAACGGGCTTCGGTGTTTTAAGCGGCAGAACGGACACAACTCTGAATCCTCTTGACACACTGACAAGAGCGGAGGCTGTTCAGATTCTTTACCGCTACATATCTTCATATATGAATGTGCGAGGCGACAGAGAGGTCAGCGACGAGACGGAAAATTCACCTATAACCTGTACGGCTGTTTCAATTGATCATCACGGTCACGTTACAACCGATATTGCGGTAAGGGATTTTGCCATGGCAGGCTTTATGCCGGGCGATATAGTGACAATATCGGTAAACGGCAGACAGATTAACGCTCCGTATGTAACCGATTACACTGATGTTGATGACGATTGCCCCGCGCTGCTGTCACGTGTGGATAACGAGCATATATCAGCCGTGATTAACATGGGCAGCTTTGCAGCGGATTATGCGGTTGAGGTCGGCAGCGCCGTAAGCTTTACAATGTTTGAAAAGGGCGGCTACGAGCAAGAGCTGATTCTGCGCAGCAGCGCAATATATACACTTGACAGGCATGATTATCCGTCGGATGAGGTATTTGCCAACTTCCGCGGTGTTGCTGCCGGAAGCATAAAGCCCGGTGTACTCTACCGCTCATCATCTCCGATAAATCCCATTATCGGCAGAAATGAATATGCAGATAAGCTCTGTGAGGCAGCCGGTATCAAAACCGTAATCAATCTTACCGATTCCGATCCGGAGGCTGCAAAGAAGCTTGACGGCTATAACGGCAGCTATTATTCGACACTTGATGTTCGTTACTGTCAGACAGGGCTGCAGCTAGGCAGTGATAAGTTCAAGTCCGGGCTTGCCGATGTTTTCCGCGCAATCGCTTCGGCACAGAAGCCCATATTGATTCACTGTCAGCAGGGCAGAGATCAGACCGGCATTGCAGCTGCGCTGATTGAAGCTCTGTGCGGCGCAGGATATGAAGAAATTACAGACGATTATATGCTTTCATTTGTTAATTTTTATAATATAACTCCTAAATCCGAGCAGTGGCAGCATATTGCCGACGGAAACATCATCCCCGGCTTGTGCCGTTTTGCCGGAGTGCAGACAGCGCAGGAGCTGGAAAGCGTTGATTTTCAGAGTGCCGCGCGGGCATATCTGAAAAATACTATCGGACTTACAGACTCCGAGCTTGACGCGGTTTACGCCGCGCTGTGCAGCTGAAGAACATCGGCAGACTTATTGAATAAACAAATAACGGATATAAAAAACGGACTGAGGCTCAGTCCGTTTTTAGATTCTAAACATTTACAGGCACAAGCTTTGCTTTTCTTCCGGCTTTCTTTTCCTGTCTGCGCATTCTGCGCTTTTCAAACATGGTATAGATTACAGGAATTACAAACAATGTAAGCAGTGTACCTACCGCAAGACCGCCCAGAAGCACTATGGCAAGCGGCTTCATTGTTTCCGAGCCCTCCGCCGTTGATACTGCCATCGGCAGATAGCCGAGAATTGACGTAAGCGATGTCATTAGCACAGGACGCATTCTTGTCTTTCCTGCCTTAATAACGTGCTCAATTATGCTGCCGTCCGGCTCCTCCCGCTTAAGAGTATTTATAAAGTCAATAAGGACAATCGCATTATTAACTATAATACCTATAAGCATGAGTATTCCTATACATCCCACAACCGAAAGCTCACTGCCCGAAACCAGAAGCGACAGAGCAACGCCTATAATCGACAGAGGAACCGTCATAAGGATTATCGCGGGCTGGATCATATTCTCAAACTGAGCCGCCATTACGAAATACATAAGCAGGATACCGAGCAGAATTGCCAGCACAAGCGAAACCATTGCTTCTACCATTATCTCAAGTGATCCGCCTGTTTCCCGGCTTATGCCATCAGGCTTCTGAACATCCGCAATTGCCTTGTTGAACTCCATGTTAACAGTCTGCATATCCGTTCCGTACAGCTTCGCACTCAGGGTAATTGTACGCTTGCGGTCAATTCTTGTGAGAGTGGTGCTGCCTCGGTCAACAACTACCGTTGCAATATCTGACAGCGAAATCCACTGTCCCGTAGGAGCTTTGATCTGGAAATGCTTCAGCGCACTGACTGTAGACAGATAGTTATCCGGATATACAACATTAATGTCATACTCCGAACCGTTTTCCTTATACTCCGATGCCTTTGAACCATCGGTTGCATATTTTACATAGGTCGATACCTGCTGCGAGGTCATGCCGTAGCGCGCAGCCTTGTCCGAATCTATATTTATTCTTACCTCCGATTTTGTATCCTCAGATGAGGTTGACGTTTCACTAACGCCTTTGATCATCTTTAAGCGATCCTCACAATCATTTACATACTTTTCAAGCTGCTCATCATCTGTTGCCGAGAACTGCCATTCAACCTCGTCCGAGCTCACGCTCATACCGCCCGAGCTTGAGGCGTTTACCTCAAAGGTAGCGCCTGTAATGTTCTTAAGAGCGTCACGGATTTCCTGACATACATCATTTGTTGTCTTGTCACGGTCATCAAGAAGTGTTACGGTAATAGATGACGAATTTGAACCAGACTGCATGATGCCGCTTCCGCCGACACTTGAGAATACCGTTTCAACGTCATCACGCGCCATTATAATATCCTCAACCTTCCTTGTAAGCTCATCGGTGTTTTCAAGCTTAGTTCCGTCGGGAGTTTCAAGGCTTATATCAATCGTTCCCTCATCCGTGGACGGCATAATCGTCATGCCTAAACTGCCCAGGATAACCATAGCGCCTGCAAATACTGCAATTACTGCCGCAATAAAACTCTTTCTGTGCTTTAATACACGTCTTAAGCCCTTCTCGTAAACAACGTACATCTTTTCAATCGCTTTGTCAAACGGCATTAAAAGCTTGTGTTTTTTTGCATCATTCATTGCCGGAATCCTGGCTGAAAGCATAGGTATGAGGAGGAATGTAACAAGCAGGGATGCAAGCTGTGAGAAGATTATTGCAAACGCAAGCTGTTTGAACATTATAGCCATCATGTTGTCGATAAACAGAATCGGAACATATACTATACAGGTCGTAATTACAGACGCAATAACCGCACCGAACACCTCTCCGCTTCCCTTCATTGCCGCAGTTGCCGGATCCTCGCCCAGCTCATCACGCCTTCGGAATATATTCTCTATAACAACTACCGAGCAGTCAACCAGCATTCCCACACCCAGCGCAAGACCTCCGAGAGATACGGTGTTGAGAGTCATTCCGGCAAAATACATTCCTATAAAGGTTGTGAATATCGAAACCGGCATCGTGATACCGATAACAAGCGCCGTTCTCATGCTTCCGAGGAACAGGAACAGGATAAGTACGGCAAGCACGCCGCCCAGAATTGCATTCTGCGCAACGGAGCTTATACTGTTCTTTATGTAGCTTGCCTGCTCCATGGTCATATTATATTGAAATTTCGGATGCTGCGCCTGCAAATCATCAAGCTGCTTCTCGACCGCATCCACAACATCTACCGTGTTGGCGTCGGATTCGGAAGAAATGGAAACCGATATTGCGTTTTCTCCGTTAAGACGCGCGTAGCTCTCATCCTCGTCATAAGTGTCAACAACCTCCGCTACATCGCGTACATGTATTACTTCACCCGACTGCGTTGTGACCGTCACATTTTCAATATCGCTTAAGCTGTCAAACTCACCAATGGTTCTTATTGTCATATCCTTTGACGACGCAGATACCGAGCCGGAGGCGAAGTTATTATTCTGTGATGCAATCGCTTTCATAACATCGCTGAGATTAAGCGAATATCCCGACATCTGCGTCGGATTGAGCCGAACCTCAATAATCCTGTCGGTCGCGCCCGTAATGTTTACCGAGGCAACTCCGGATATCGATTCCAGCCTGTCCTGCAGGTTATCCTCAACAAACTTCTTCGTCTGAACAAGGTCATAACCCTCATAGCTGACACTCATCATAGCCACCGGCATCATGCTCATATCCATCTTTACAACCATCGGATCATCGCAGTCATCCGGCAGCATTGCACGGTACATATCTATGTTGCTCTTCATGTCGCTTACCGCCTGATCCATATCCGTTCCGTTTGCAAACTGAACCATTACAAGGGACCGTCCCTCAGAGCTCTGCGACTGTATTGTGTCAACACCCGATATTGAGCTTACCGCGCTCTCAATTTTCTTCGTGACGAGATTCTCCATCTCGTTTGCGCCCACGTTTGAATAGGTAGTGTTTACGATTGCCATGGAGAGATCCATGTCCGGCATACTCTCCATGGGCAGCATAGTCAGCGAATAAATACCGATAACCAAGAATATCAGCACTACCATTGTCACAGCGACAGGACGCTTAACAGATAATTCATTAAGCTTCATTAATTCATACTACCCTTTCCGTTATTCTGTTACAATATTTATTTCGTTGTTCTGCTCTGACAAATAATCCTGTCCCGATACGATAACACGGTCGCCTATTTCCACGCCGGCGACAATTTCGGTTGTATCCCCTGTTTCTATTCCGGTGGTAATCATTCTCTTCTCAGCGGTCATTCCGTCCGCTGACGCAACATAAACATAGCTTTCCTCACCCGAAAGTATAATAGCATCGCTCGGTATTGTAACCGCATCGGGGGTGGAATCTGTAATAAGCGTTACATCGGCAAACATACCCGTATTGAGCTTGCCGTTTTTGTTATCAATATTCACCTGAACGGTGTACATTCCCGTTTTCTCATTTTTTGTCGGGTTCACAAGGCTTACAATTCCGCTTATTCCTTCAACTCCTGCCGACTGCACGCTTATGAGCGCCTTTGTTCCCTTACGGATAAGAGGGATAACAGACTCTGTTACCTCAATCTCCGCCATAAGAGCATTTGTGTTCTTTATCGAAAACAGCTCAACACCGGGTGATGCCATCTGCCCCACCTGCGCTGTCTTTGACGATATGCAGCCCGACGACATGGCGCGTATCTTGGTGTTTTCAAGATTGTCCTTCGCCGATGCCAATGCCGTGCGCGCGTTTTCAAGCTGTGCGTTGGCAGTGGATATGCTGCTCGCGTTTGATACCTCTGTAAGACCTATGTTCTCCTTCGCCTGCGCAAGAGCATTTTCCGCATTGTTAAGCGCATTTCTTGCCGCATCATATGACGCGCTGAGATTAAGTCTTGTTGTGCTCAGATTTTCCTGCGCCTTTACCATAGTCGAATATGAAGCATCATATGATGCCTGCTTCTGCGACTCCATAGACGTAAGACTTGCGCGGAGATTTTCCACATTCGTAACCGCGGTATCATATTCATACTTTGAAACCGCGCCTATATCATAAAGCGATTTTGTGTTCTCCAGATTAGTCTCCGCCGTCTTTAAGTTGTTTCTGGCAGATATAAGCGAGGTGTCATTGTCATAAAGCTCCTTTTCACGGTTATATGCCGCAACTGCGTCATTATACGACTGCTCCGCAAGCTTTAAGCTTGAACCCGACTCGTAAAGCTCCTTTTCGCGGTTATACGTTTCAAGAGCCTGGTTATATGCGAGCTGCGCCGAATTGAGCGAATTTTTTGCCGAGGTTGACGCCTGCTTTGTGGATGCGTTCATCACCGAATTATAGCTTGCAAGAGCACTGTTATAGCTTGCCAGCGCGGTATTATAAGAGTTCTTCAGATCCGTGCTGTCCAGCTCTGCAAGAACATCCCCTGTGCGGACATAATCACCCTCTTTAACATTTACCTTGATTATCTTAGCGCTTACCTTTGAAACAGTGCTGGTATTGTCCGATGTTTTAAGCTCTCCTGTATACTTTACAGAATCCTCTATGTACTCCGTGCCCGCTTCATAAACCGTAACATTTATTGCAGACGACGCAGCCTGCTCCGCCGGCATATCCTTCTTCGCACAGCCTGTTGCCGCAATCAGAAGGCATACTGCCGCAGCCGTAGCGGTAAACTGTTTTTTTGTCATAATAAGGGATCCTCCTCCTGTGAAATGGTGTTTTGGCAATCATATTGCAGCTTATACTGAACGGTTGCAAGATATGCCGAAAGCTCCGCGGAAGAAATCTGATTCTTCAGAGAATCAAGCTGCTGAACCGCGCTCAGGTAATCATCTGAGGTTATAAGTCCGAGATCATATCTCTGCTTTGCCGCCGCAACATTTTTTTCGGTGATTTCAAGACTCTTGTCACAGTATTCCAGACCCTCATATGCGTCTGCCATATTATTGTATGCGCTGTATATGCCTATGCGCAGCTGCTCGACCGTATTATAGTAGTCAAGCTCCGCCTGGGCGTATTCCGCTTTTGCACTCTTTGCCCCTAAAGAGCCGGAGGTATAATGAGTCACGCTCCTGTCTCGCTTCAGCTTAGCAAGCTCAAGCGATTCCTCAGCATTTACCCTTGATATGGAATTTTCCGACTTCTTAAGAGCCTCCTCCACTGTAGTTGTGTCCATCGGCCTCCTGGTAAAGCTGCCTGTTACAATAAGCTCATCCTCCTGCGGATAATTAAGAGTGGATTTGAGCTGTATCATGCTTAAATCCTTCCCTCTTACCGCCGCATTCAAATCATTTTGGGCCTTTAGAGCCGAAAGCTTAAAATTCTCCAGATCATTTGCGGAAATTGTTCCGTTATTGTATTTCATCTGCGCATACGTTACTCTTTCATTTGCCGATTTCAGTGCGCTTTTTGCCAGCTCCACCTTATCCTCTGTGTTCAGATATGAATAAAACGCATTTCTGACCTCACTCTCAAGCGTATATTCCTTCTGAAGTCTTGAGCGCTGCGCCACCGCATACTGAAATATATACGAACGGTAGACATATCCTGTTGTCACAAGGAAGGTAGAGTCACCGTTGCCGGCATCTGCTTTAAATACACTTTCTCTCGTGTCCTTAAAAGACCGCCTGTTCTCTTCCTTCTGTGCTTTAGCCGTAGCCTCTGCCGCGGTCAGCGCCGCCATTGAACGGCTGTGCTCCTTTGCATACTCAATTGCTTTGTCTATTGTAAATGACTGTGTCCTGCCGGCCGTCTGCTCAGACGCAGCTGTCGCAGCATTCACCTTATTGCCGCTTTCTGCGGCGAATACGTGAGATGACGATACACACATTGCTGCCGTAATAAATAATACTGTCAGTTTTTTTCGAAATCCCGACATACAATTACCTCCGGTTCTAAAAATTCTCTTAAATTATAAACTATTTACGCATACATTTCAAGATAAGTTGTTCAGAATTAATAAAACATTAACATATTGTTCAAATTTATTGAAATATCGGTCATTTTATACTTCCTCCAGGCCGTACATCGTCATTGCCAGAACTGCCTCTCCTGCCGTTTCGGTTCTCAAAATTCTTCTGCCCAAGGTCACGGTCTGTATGCCCGCATTCTTAAGCTTTTCTATTTCTGTTATGTCAAAGCCTCCCTCAGGTCCTATTATAAACGACACGTTCTTAACATCACCCGCGTTTTCAAGCACCTGCCGCAGCCGTGTCTGCTGCTCGCACTCATACGGTGCAAAGGCTAAATCCGTGTCCTTAAGCTCCTCCGCTATCCGGTCAATATCCATCGGCATCGCAATCTCCGGCACTGCTCCCCTGCCCGACTGCTTTGCCGCCTCGTAAGCTATTTTCTGCCACCTCTCAACCTTTTTCCGTTCCGCCGCCTCGTTTTCAAGCTTCACAACGCAGCGCGAAAGCTTTGCAGGAACAATCCTTGAAATTCCAAGCTCCGTTGTTTTCTGGATTATATAATCCATTTTCGCCGCCTTTGGCAGCCCCTGATAAAGCGTCACCCTGACGCCCGGCTCGGTATCGCATATGCGGCTGCTGATTATATCGCATATCACACGTCCGGTCTCAATCGTCCTTATCCTTGCGCTGTAATCAATCCCGCGCCCGTCACACACCGTAATCTCGTCGCCCTCTCCCATGCGCAGAACCTTCTTTATATGCTTTGCATCCTCACTTTCAATTATTATTTCAGTATCGGTTATATTTTCTCTTGCGGTAAAAAATTTTGGCATTTGTTTTTCTCTCCTTATCCGAAAAATATTCTTTTAAAATTCCTGTGGCTGATCTTATCAGCCGTTTCCGTATCAAGCATATCAAGCAGCTTATACCAGTCTCCGCAGCCTGATATACCCCGTGGCAGATTATCCTCAACCCCGTCGAAATCTCCTCCCAGACCTACGGCATCCTCTCCGCCAAGCTCCAGCCAATGCTCTATATGACGCAGAACATCGTACACGCCGCATACTCCGCTTTCGGTCACAAACGGCGGATACAGATTAATACCGGCAGCACCGCCGGTATCACGGATTATTTTAAACATCTCGTCGGTAAGATTCCTCCTGTGGTTACACAAGGCTCTTGCATTCGAGTGCGTCGCAATCATAATTCCCGTGTTGATTTTCTCTATATCATAAAATGACCTGTCGTTAAGATGCGACACGTCAATTAAAATCCCAAGCTCATTCATTCTGCGCACAACAGCCTTCCCCAGAGCCGTCAGTCCCTGCTCCGGCTCATCCGCGCCGCCCGCAAGCCTGTTGGAATGATTCCACGTAAGCGCGATGCACCCCACCCCGCGGCTTCTGAGATAATCAACATCCTCCGCCGACCGTATCATCTCTGCACCCTCAACGGACAGGAGCGGCGTTATTCCGTCGAAATCCTGCGCATCAAAAACAGCGGCAAGCCGGTTGAAGCGTTCCATGGCATTATCCCTGTATCGGGGGGCAATAAAGCACGCGAACACCTGAGTATACCCATTATACATCATCATCCGCATTTTGTCCAGATTATATTTGTTTTTTACTATGTCTCCCCCGTTATCCGCTATCATACAAAGCGTATCGCAGTGTGCGTCAAAAATATTGTATTTATACATCAGAAAGCATCCTCTATATGGTTTATTTTATTTACATACATTATATTATTTGTCTGTCCGTAATATACTTCAATTATATCAAACCTCATATCACATACCTCACCGCCGCAGTAGAGCAAAGCGGTTTGTTTAATATGATGCTGTTTCTTTTTGTTCACATGTTCGGACGGAAAGCCGTATTCGTCATTTTTTCTCGTCTTGACCTCCACGAAAACAAGGCAGCCGTCACTGTCGGCCGCCACAATGTCAAGCTCGCCGCAGCTGAGCCTGAAATTTCTTTCTTTTATAAGGTAGCCTTTCTCTTCCAGATACCTTCCCGCCGCCGCCTCTCCAAACTCTCCTATTCTGCACCTGTCCATTACAGCTCACTCTCAAATTCCGTACCCGCAAGAATTTTTTTTAGAAATGTCTTGCGGTGGATTTCGCACGGTCCGTATTTAAGCAGTGCTTCACGATGTGCTTTTGTCCCGTAGCCCTTGTGCTTTGCAAAGTCGTATTCGGGATATTTATCCGCAACAGCGGTTATGAATCTGTCACGGCTCACCTTTGCCAGGATTGACGCCGCCGCAATCGACATACTCTTGCTGTCGCCCTTGACTACGGTTTCACACCGAATATCAAGTCCCGGATCACGGTTTCCGTCAACAAGAGCATTGTCCGGCTTTATCCCCAAGCCTCTTAATGCACCCCTCATAGCCTCATAGGTTGCTTCAAGAATATTTATCTCGTCAATGCGTTTTTCATCAACAGCGCACACATTCCACGCAATGGCCTTTTCCTTTATCACCTCAAAAAGCTCCTCGCGTTTTCTTTCACTCAGCTTTTTTGAGTCGTTTATGCCCTCGATTATCACATCATCCGCCAGAACAACCGCCGCAGCATAAACCGGTCCCGCAAGCGGCCCTCGTCCCGCCTCATCTATTCCCGCAAGATACGCACCGCATTTATGCCCGAGATCAAAATCCTTCATTCCCTTTATCCGCGCCGCTTCTTCCTCTTTGGTTCTTCCCGCCATAATATACCTCCGTCCATCCCGTACAGCCGCCATGACTGCCACAGCTGACTGACGGGAAATTGCATATATGCTTTAGTTAATTTCATCGTATATTATATCACGAACAGCCCGTAAAAGCAATATAAAAAACCACTTCTTTTATCTAAACAGACTGCGCCGTATTCTCTTTTCGTTTCTTCACCAAAATCAGCCGTTACGCATAATATATTCTGACAGCAAAAAACACATGGTTAACCGGATATGCAAGGCATGGAAAGGAGATGTTAGAAATGTTCAGAAGGATTTCGGTCATAGGCGGCGATCTGCGTCAGCTCACCCTTGCAAGGATGCTTATCTGTGACGGCTATGACGTTTTGATTTACGGATTCACCGGGGGCATCAGAGCGGACGGGATACCGCAGACCACCGACCTTAAGGAAGCACTGGGCTGCGACATTGTTATTTTACCTGTTCCGGTTTCTTTTGATAATAAGCATATTAATGCTCCGTTCTCCGACAGGGAGCTTTCTATAGACGAGGTAATCGAAAATATCAACCCGCTTTCAATAATATTCGGCGGACGAATTTCAGAGCAGATATCCGAACTGCTCACCGTCCGCGGCATCAAGCACCGCGATTATATGACACGTGATGAGCTTGCAATCCGCAATGCCGTTCCCACCTCCGAAGGCGCAATACAGATTGCTATATCCGAAACTCCCATAACCCTGCATGGCAGCAAATGTCTGGTGCTCGGTTACGGAAAGGTAGGCAAAATCCTGTCTCACTCTCTTAAGGGACTGGGCGCAAAAGCTTATGTCGGGGCAAGAAAATATGCCGACCTCGCGCTGATTGAGGGACACGGCTGCATACCCCTCACCATAAACGAGGCAACAACAAGAATAGGTGAATTTGATATTATTTTCAATACTGTCCCGGCTCTGCTTCTGACAAAGACCGTACTTGAAAGAGTTCGCAAGGACACACTCATAATCGACCTCGCCAGCAAGCCCGGCGGCGTTGATTTTGAAAGTGCCGCTGAATTGGAGCTGCGCGTCATATGGGCACTGTCGCTTCCGGGGAGAGTTGCACCGGTTACGGCGGGAATTATTATCAAGGATACAATAACAAACATGCTCAGTGAAATGGAGGTGTAGCAGATGGAGCTGAAAAATAAAAAAATCGGTTTTGCCATGTGCGGCTCGTTCTGCACCTTCAAAAAAACAATCGCCGCAATAGAGAGTCTTGCAGCTGCGGGCGCTGAAATTATACCTCTTATGAGCGAAACCGCATACTCTACCGATACCCGCTTCGGCGATGCGGAGTATTTCCGCCGCACAATACGCGCGATGACAGGGCACGATATTATCCATACAATACATGATGCCGAACCGATAGGGCCCAAGGGAATCCTTGATATACTTGTTATTCTCCCCTGCACGGGAAATACTCTGGCTAAGCTTGCAAACGGTATTGCCGATTCCTCCGTTACGCTTGCGGCAAAGGCGCATCTGCGCAACGACCGCCCTATTGTAATCGGCATTTCAACAAACGACGCTCTCGGTGCCGCGGCGCAGAATATCGGCAGACTGCTTACAAGAAAGCATTTATACTTTGTTCCGTTCTCTCAGGACGATTATATACATAAGCCTAATTCTCTTGTATGTGATTTTTCAAAGCTGAACGATACTGTTGAATACGCCCTTGACGGCAGACAAATCCAGCCGGTTCTGGCTGTTTAGATATATAGATTGTGCATTGCACTAAAAAGGAAGCAGCCGCAAATTCCGCTGCTTCCTTATATTATGTCCGGATATTATTCATACACCTCATACACTGCCTCAAAGAGATTCTCAGGCTCTGCAAGATAGAACTTTCCCCCGGATTCAATAGCTGCCGGAATGTTCGGCTCAAGCCTTATTCCGTTCACAAAGGTCCCTCCGTCCGAGCCGAGATCCGTTATACTGCACTCCCTGCCGTCATACGTAATCTCACAGTGAACACCGCTTATCCCCTTTGCATCTTCAGGCAGGGATATAATACATTGCGATCCGTCACTGCCAATCTTTACACTGCCGACTATACGAAATATTTTCCTGCCGTAATATCGGTTTGATGCCACTATCCTCGCCGGCTCCTTCGGTCTCTGCATAACCGGCCGTATAGGCGGCAGATCGAACATCATCGAAAATTCGGTTTCAGGCGTATCATTTTCCTTGATTACCTCCGTCTCACCGTCATAAAATTCTTTATTGGACAAAAATATATGCGCGATAAGAACCCCGATAAAAATAAGAGAGATCAATACAGCAGCAATGAGCAAAGCCGAGCCTCCGTCAACCATAAAATATGACTCCGTTTCCGCTTCTGATGCTGCAGCAACAGGTATCGCCGAAAACACCGCCGCTGCGGTGAATATCCCCTGCGCTCCTGCTTCTGATTTTGTTTTTTTCATACTATAATAATATCTTCCTTCCATACCCCCTTAAGGAGGTTATTTTTTCTATAAGTCATGCTTCTTTTTATGAACGAAACAAAAAACACAAGGCTCATACATTACATAGATTATACCATACTTCTGCAAATCAAACAAAGATTTTTTTGCATTTTTATATATCATAAATGTAGAATTTTAATGCCGTTTTTTGTTCAATTTGCAGGATTGCCAATGCGCCATAATTACATTGACCGTATTATTGCTGATATATATAATAAAAATATGAGCCGGAAACAGTATTTTTATAAATTTTCACAAAATATTGACATAAATCATTTTTTATTGTATAATAGAATGTATATAAAAAAAACAGATACCCTTCCGCTGACGGGATCTGACGGAATGCAGCGGATATACGGTATTACGAAAAGGAGCAAATACATGAAAAAACGTTCTACATTTACGGGAGGCTTCGGCTTCGTTATGGCAGCGGCAAGTTCCGCTATCGGTCTGGGAAACATATGGCGTTTCCCCTATCTCGCCGCAAAATACGGCGGCAGCGCATTCTTGATTGTCTACATCATTCTCGTTCTGACCTTCGGCTTTTCGCTGATGATTGCAGAGAATGTTATCGGACGCAGAACCGGCAAGGGTCCGCTTGTGGCATTCGGTGAAATAAGCAAAAAATGGAGCTTCATCGGTGTTCTCGCTACACTCGTTCCGGTACTTATTTTCCCCTATTACAATCTCATCGGCGGATGGGTGCTCAATTATACGGCAGGCTATCTTTCCGGCTTCTGCACGACAATGGCGGAGGATACTTACTTTACCGATCTTCTTGCAAACCCGGTAAAGCTTTTCGTTGTTGAGTTCATCTTTACCGCAGGTGTTACCGCAGTTATTATGTGCGGCGTTCAGAAGGGCATTGAAAGATTCTCAAAGATTCTTATGCCCGTGCTGCTTATCCTTGCGGTTGCCATTTCGGTTTACTCTATAACTCTTCCCGGAGCAATGGAGGGTGTGAAGTATTTCTTTGTTCCCAGCATGGAGCATTTCTCACTTCAGGGATTGCTTGCGGCAATGGGACAGATGTTCTTCTCCCTTTCCCTTGCAATGGGTATCATGATTGCCTACGGCTCATATCTGCCAAAGAATGCCGATATTGAGAAAAGTGTTTCCCAGATTGAGTTCTTTGACACTCTTATCGCTGTTCTTGCCGGACTTATGATAATACCTGCGGTATTCGCCTTCTCCGGCGGCGATGAAACCGCTCTTGGCAAGGGTCCCGGACTTATGTTCATAACCCTTCCCAAGGTGTTTGCAAGCATGGGCGGAACAAGAATCGCAGGCTCGCTCTTCTTCCTTCTTGTGCTTTTTGCCGCGCTCACCTCGTCAATGTCGGTCATGGAGGCAATCGTTTCTTCAATATGCGACCGCTTCGGCATGGGCAGAAAAAAAGCCGCGCTTCTCACCGGCATATGGGGACAGGCTGTGGGAACGCTCTGTATCCTTGGCTACAGTGTTCTCTCAGGTGTGAAATTCGGAAGCATGGATATTCTTGACTCCCTCGACTTCCTCACAAATTCGGTTCTCATGCCTGTAACAGCGCTCCTGACCTGTATCTTTGTAGGCTATGTATTCGGCATTGATAAGGTCAAGGATGAAATTACACTGTCGGGCAAATTTAAGCGTGAGAAGATTTTCACGGTAATGATCAAATATATTGCGCCGATACTCACTGTCGCAATCCTTATTTCTTCAATACTCGATTCAATGGGGATTATAAAATTCTGATTAAAGCTGCGGGACGGTCGGTACTTAAGGATCGTCCCGCTTATCAATATTATATACCAATCGCAAAGGAGCTCAGACATATGATTAATACAGTAATATTTGATATAGGAATGGTTCTTCTTGACTTCGACTGGGGCGAATACATATACCGCTTATTCGACAGAGAAACGGCGGAAACTGTAAGAGAGGCAATCTTCGGCGGCAGCTTATGGAATGAGCTTGACCGCGGAGTGATGAGCCGTGACGAAATGCTCGCAGGCTTTGCCGCAAATGCACCGGGCTATGAAAATGAGATACGCATCGCCTTTGACCGCGTCGGAGACGCTCTGGGGCAGCGTGATTTTACCGTGCCGTGGATTAAGGAGCTGAAGTCGAAGGGACTGAGGGTGCTGTATCTTTCAAATTATTCCCACCACGTTATGCAGTGCAATCCAAAGGCGCTAAGCTTTACGGATTATATGGACGGCGGGATCTTCTCCTGCAATGTCAAGCTTATAAAGCCGGATCACAGAATATATGAAAGGCTTATGGAGGAATACGGGCTCACACCGTCAGAATGCGTCTTTATTGACGACAACGCCGCCAACATCGCCGCAGCCGGGGAGCTTGGCATAAGCACCGTTCTCTATAAGGACTATGAGCAGGCATATAATGAGCTGAACAAAATTCTTATAAACGCATAAAAAAACACAGGACCGCAGCAGAAATCATACTGCCGCAGCCCTGTTTTTTAATCATTCAAATGAGGCAGCCTTTACCGAAATCTCTCCGTTTTCGGCATCGCATACCACAACGCTGTCCTCGGCGATCTGACCGGTAAGCGAAAGCTGCGCGAGCTTATCCTCGATAAGGGACTGAATTGCACGCTTTAACGGTCTTGCACCGTACTGCGCGTCATAACCCTTTTCAAGAATAATATCCTTCGCCTCATCAGTAATTGTAAACCCTGCCTTTTTCTCCTCCAGTTTTTCTCTGATGTCATTGAGCATCAGGTCTATTATCTGCTTCAGCTCAGGCTTTTCAAGAGGTCTGAAGGTTACTATATCATCAATTCTGTTAAGAAACTCGGGCTTGAAAAACTGCTTCAGGCTCTTTTCCACATTATCCTTCATTGTAACGCTTGTATCGCGGTTGAAGCCGGTACGGTTGGCATTGAACTCGCTGCCGCTGTTTGTTGTCATTACAATGATTGTATTCTCAAAGTTTACAACCTTGCCGTGGCTGTCCGATATTCTTCCGTCATCGAGAATCTGGAGGAATATGTTGAATACATCCGGATGCGCTTTTTCAATCTCGTCAAGAAGAATCACCGAGTACGGCTTTCTTCTTATCTTCTCTGTGAGCTGGCCTGCGTCATCATATCCGACATATCCCGGGGGCGAGCCGATAAGCTTTGACACCGCGTGCTTTTCCATATACTCGGACATATCTATTCTCACAAGTGCCTCCTCGTTATTGAACATTACCTCCGCAATGGTCTTTACAAGTTCTGTTTTTCCTACTCCCGTCGGACCTGCAAAGATAAACGATACCGGGCGCTTCTTCGAGGTTATATCCGCTCTGCCGCGTCGTATCGCTCTTGAAACTGCCTTTACCGCCTCGTCCTGTCCTATAACTCTACGATGAATCCTGTTCTCAAGATGCAGAAGCTTTTCGGATTCGTCCTCGGTAAGACGATGCACCGGAATCTTTGTCCAGCCCTCAATCACTGCCGCTATATCGTCAAAGGTGATTTCTGCCTTCTGCGCATCCTCCTCAAGCTGCTTTTGCTTCTCCTCAAGACGCAGCTTTTCCGAATGGAGATTCGCAAGCTTTTCATAATCGGTTATATCCGCATTCTCTCCGGTTTCGCTGTTGAGCCGCTCCTCCTCGGCATTGATTGCCGTCATTCTGTCATTAATAAGTGAAAGCTCATAAAGACTCTTATTCCTGAGATTAACCCTTGATCCTGCCTCGTCGATAACGTCTATCGCCTTATCCGGCAGAAATCTGTCGGTTATATACCGCTCCGACATTTTCACCGCCTGCTCGATGATTGCGCTGTCTATCTTCACCTTATGATAGTTCTCATAATAATCCTTTATTCCGTTAAGGATCTCAATACTTTCCTCTACCGATGGTTCATCTACCATTACCGGCTGGAATCGCCGCTCCAGGGCGGAATCCTTTTCTATATGCTTACGGTATTCGTTAAGCGTTGTCGCTCCTATTATCTGTATCTCACCGCGGGCAAGGGCGGGCTTTAATATGTTTGCCGCACTCATTGCACCCTCGGCATCACCGGCTGCTACAATATTGTGTATCTCGTCTATTACAAGAATCACATTTTCTCTTTCCTCCGCCTCCTTCAGAAGCGACTTCAGCCTTGATTCAAACTGTCCCCTGAACTGCGTTCCCGCAACAAGAGCCGCAAAATCTATAAGATACAGTCTTGCATCGAACAGCTTGGGCGGAACATTTTTTTCAAATATTCTCATCGCAAGCCCCTCTGCAACCGCGGTCTTGCCTACGCCCGGCTCACCCAGCAGCACGGGATTGTTCTTCTGACGCCTGTTTAAAATCTGAATGACACGATCAACCTCACTGTTGCGTCCCACAACCCTGTCGACATGCCCAAGCGCCGCCAAAGCCGTAAGATCGGTGCCGTAGGTGTCAAGCACACTCTTTTTTCCGTTTCTTCTGCTGCCTCTGCCGTTCTTTTCCTTCTTATTTTTGTCCGTGCGGCCTGCGGGATTTTCCTCCGCTC
The DNA here is from genome assembly GCA_029219585.1 of Clostridiales bacterium. Taxonomy (GTDB): domain Bacteria; phylum Bacillota; class Clostridia; order UBA1381; family UBA1381; genus Ornithomonoglobus. The sequence continues at coordinate 2,347 of JAQXTR010000023.1, read as the reverse complement.
CCGTATTTTCGCCGAACGGCATCGGAATTCCGCCGAACATATTCTGCATAAAATCCGAAATCGGAGCTGTTGCCGCTCCGCCCTCGGAATCCTCATCTCCGTCCATGCCCTGCATTGCGGCAAGCATATTTCTTTCAGCCTCCGCAATCCCCTCAGGACCGCCCATGCTTTCAATGAACTCGTTCATCTGGTCGTTCATCTGCTCTATCTCATCATCACCGATGCCGAATTTTTCAAACATCTTATCAACCGGCGCAAGCCCCAGCTCCTTTGCGCATTTAAGGCAGTAGCCCTCCATCGAGGTCTTATTCTCCTCTACCTTTGTAATGAACATAACAGCCGGGCGCTGCCCGCATTTTATACACATTTCCATCTGGTATCTTTTCCCCTTCAAAATATATGCTTTTGACTAAGTTTTCTATAATCTATTGTATCATATATTTTATAAAAATAAAAGACTTTTTTTCAAAATTTACATTTTATTTGCAAAATCCAAAAGAAACAAAAAAATAACAACAAAATTCCGGATAAATTTGAATAAAACTCTTGCAAATATATGAATTATATTGTATAATATACTTACAATATTAATTTATGAGAGGGGTAACTAACATGAGTTATGAATCAGCAAAAGCTGCATACTCGGCATTCGGAATTGATACCGATGCAGCTATCGCAAAATTAAAGACAGTTCCTGTTTCGCTCCACTGCTGGCAGGGAGATGACGTTATCGGCTTTGATAACGACGGCGGACTCACAGGCGGAATCCAGACAACAGGCGACTATCCGGGCAAGGCGAGAAATCCCGAGGAGCTTTTTGCGGACATGGAAAAGGCAATGTCACTTATGCCCGGCAAGAAGAAGATCAATGTTCATGCAAATTATGCTATTTTTGAGGACGGCGAATTCGCTGACCGCGACAAGCTTGAACCGAAACACTTCAAAAAGTGGGTTGATTTTGCCAAAAAACACAACATCGGTCTTGACTTCAACCCGACATTCTTCTCGCATCCTAACATAAAGAACGGTCTTACTCTTTCAAGCCCGGATGACGACGTAAGAAACTTCTGGATTGAGCACGGCAAGGCTTGTATTAGAATTTCAGAGTATTTCGCAAGAGAAACGGGCGTTACCTGCGTTATGAACATATGGACAGGCGACGGTATGAAGGACATTCCCGGCGACCGCTACGGTCTGAGAATGAGATATAAGGACTCAATCGAGCAGATTCTTTCAGAGCCGTTTGACTTCAATCTTGTTAAGCCGTGTGTTGAGTCAAAGGTATTCGGTATCGGTGTTGAGGCATTCACATCAGGCAGCAATGAATTTGCGCTTTCAATCGCTGCCGCAAACGACAACTGTATTCCGCTTATGGATAACGGTCACTATCATCCGACAGAGGTTGTTTCGGACAAGATTCCGGCGCTGCTTTGCTTCTTCCCCGAAATCGCGCTGCACATCACGCGTCCTATCCGCTGGGATTCAGACCACGTTGTTCTTTTTGATGACGAAACAAGAGAGATGGCAAAGGAAATCGTCCGCGCTGACGCGCTCGACAGAGTTTATCAGGCGCTTGACTTCTTCGACGCTTCAATCAACAGAATTTCGGCATGGACAGTCGGCTTCAGAAGCTGGCAGAAGGCGCTGCTGTTTGCACTCCTCCAGCCGTCGGCCAGAATGAAGGAGCTTCAGGATAACGGCGAATTTACGGAGCTTATGGTACTTCAGGAGCAGGCTAAGCTGCTGCCGTTCGGCGATATATGGGCTGAATACTGCAGGCAGGAGGGCGTTGCTGCGGATATGTCATGGTTTGATGAAATCAAGAAATATGAAGCAGAGGTTCTTTCCAAGAGATAATACATATACTATGTATAAAACATCCGCACACGGTGCGGATGTTTTGTCTTTTACGGACAGGTCTGCTTCCTATCTTATAGCCGATTTATACAAATTTATACAAATTCGGGTATTTATCTGAAATTTATCTTGACAACTACTGATTTTTATGATATACTTATTTTGTTGCGGAGAGATGGCCGAGTGGTCGAAGGCGCAGCATTGGAAATGCTGTAACGGGGTAACTCGTTCGAGGGTTCGAATCCCTTTCTCTCCTCCATAGATAAAGCTCAGGAATGGCTTAAAACCTTGATTTTTAAGAGTTTCTGGGCTATTTTTATACCAATAAATCATAACTTCTGCAGCCGTTATTTTTCAACATTTCTTTATAATATGTCGGTATTATTGCTGTAAATGATAATTTTGATACAGAATATTAAGCTTATATCTGTAATTTTCGCCTTGTCGAGTTTTGTCAGATATTGCTTACACTACTTTTTCCGCAGACCCT
>JAQXTR010000022.1 GCA_029219585.1 Clostridiales bacterium | reverse complement strand
CTTTTTTTTCTATTATTTTTTTATTTTTTTTATTTATTTTTGTTTTAAATCTTGGCGCGGGGGGGGTCCCGCCCGCGCCCCCACTTCTTAATTAAATAGTCATGGGTTGTTTTTTACAATAGCTTATCCAGCTCAAAGCTAAACCTTGTCCTGTTGTTTTCGGACTTAACCGCAAGTGTGCTGCCGAAGCCGGCGCAGAGGCTGTGTGCTATTGAAAGTCCCAGACCATAGCCACCGCTTTTTCGTGAGCGTGATTTGTCGGCGCGGTAGAAACGCTCGAATATGTGCGGCAGATCCTCACGGCTTATCTCACCTGTGTTTTCTACTGAGAAAACCGCTTTGTCGCCGTCAGATTTCAGTATAACGCTTACCTCACCGTTTTCGGGCGTGTATTTCAGCGCATTGTCAACAAGAATAAGAACAAGCTGTTTTAGTCCCTCGCGGGACGCGCTGACGTGCAGCTCCGGCTCAGCTGTATAGTTAAGGCCGATATTGTTTTCAAAGGCTATTGCCTCAGATTCAAGAACAACATCCTCGACAATGTCGGAGAAGGATACGTCGGAAAGAATTTTTTCTCCCTCGTCTGCATCGGATTTTGCAAGATACAGCAGGTCGTTCGTAAGCCGGGTCATTCTGTCGGTTTCGTCCTTTATGTATATAATCCACTTTTTTTCGTCCGCTATTGTGCTTTCGGGCTTGGAGAGCAGAACATCGGTATTGGCGCTGATGCTTGCAAGGGGCGTGCGCAGCTCATGAGACGCATCTGCGACAAACTGCTTCTGTTTGTTGTACGCCTGTTCAATCGGACGTATTGAGCGGTTTGCGCTGAAAAGACTGATAATAAATGTGATTGCTGTCGATACTGCCGCGGCAAGGATAAGGATTATAACAAGGCGGAAAAGAATCTTTTTCTGCGTCGAATTGGGGGAAAATGCTACAATATATCCCTCTCCGTAGGGCACGGACATGTATGCCCAGCTGTCTATATCAAGCTTTGCCGAACCCTTTGGTCTGCCGGATTTGATAATGCTTTTCACAATGTCGGCATAATCCGATTCAACCATATTGAAATTAGTGTCGGCGGATATGACATTCCCCTCCGCATCAGCGTATACCGAAAATTCCGCGCTGAACCTATCGGCATTCGGAGGACGGTGGGTGCTGTTAAAGGACGATGAAAAAGAATCGCTTGCTTCGTCTTCAGAGGCGGGAGCGGAACCGGCAGGGGGCTGTGCGTCCTGCTTTTCGCCGGAGACCTGAGGAGAGCCTTTTTGCATTCGTCCTGTACGTTCTATCCGTTGGATGGACATGTCTATAGCTCTGGCAAGCTGATTGTCTATCTGGCGGCTTATATAGCTGTAGGTGGTCAGATATATTGCGGTAAGGCAGCAGATAACCAAGGCGGCTGTTACAGCAAGATTTGTAAGAAGAAGCTTGTTTCGTAACTGCTTAAACATGGGATCACTCCTTATTCGTATGTCAGCTTATAGCCTATTCCGCGGACTGCCTTAATCTGAAGCTCTGAGTGAACATGCTTAAGCTTTTTGCGCAGAAATGACACATATACCTCAACGTGATTTGCTTCCGCTTCAGAATTAAAGCCCCATAGCTTTTCTATTATTTGCTCCTTAGAGGATATAATATCCTTGTGGAGTATAAGATATTGAAGCAGCTCCGATTCCTTGCAGGTAAGGGTGATTTCCGACGATGCGCATCTTAGCTTCAGTGTTCCCGTATCAAGGGATATGTCACCGCAGGAGAGCGCGTCCGATTCGACAATCTCCCCTCTGCGTCTTCCCAGCGCCCTTACTCTTGCCAGAAGCTCCTCGGTATTGAACGGCTTTGTAAGATAATCATCCGCGCCTGAATCAAGACCTGTAACCTTGTCCGATACCTCCCCCTTGGCGGTAAGCAGTATAACCGGAACATTCAGATTATTTTTTCTTATTTCTCTGAGAACAGAGAGCCCGTCGAGCTTTGGAAGCATTATATCCAGAATGATGACATCATATATTCCGGAAAGTGCGTCATCAAGCCCGGATTCTCCGTCATTATCACTGTCAACCGTATAGTGTTGTTTTTTCAGCAGCTGTACCAATGCCTCGCAAAGACGTATTTCATCTTCAACTATAAGTATCCGCATTTTATCCGCCTCCTTAATAAGTATTACTATATGTATTGTAACACACATATAAAAAAAAATCAATTAACCAAATAAAAACCGAATAAAAATTTAAAATTTTGTTGCAAAATTGTCATAATAATGGTAAAATAAAAGATGTGGTTTAAAAAGTTTTTATTTTAAGCTTTATTTAAGCTATATAGAGTATAATTCACACTAAAGGTAAGAATAAAGTAAAAACGGAGGATTAATAATATGGAACAGATTGAAGGAGCGGTGTCGTCAACACTTAACTCAGTATTACCTATGACTGTGGGTGAAGAACTGATCACCCTGCTGGCAGCATTGATATTCGGAGTGGTCATTGCTGTTACATATATGGCAACGCAGAAGCGAGAGGGATATTCCCAGAGCCTTGCGCTTACGCTTACAATGCTGCCTGTAATTCTGGCAATGATAATTTTATTTGTCGGCTCAAATGTAGCACGCGCATTTTCTCTGGCGGGCACACTTTCTATAATACGATTCCGATCCGCACCGGGAGAGCCTAAGGACATAGGATATATATTCTTTGATATTGCGGCCGGGCTTGCGTGCGGTGTGGGACAGTTCTTGTACGGAGCTTTGTTTGTAGTAACAGTGTGTCTGTTTATGATAGTGCTGAATGCTGTCAGGTTCGGAACACCCAAAAAGAGCATAAAAACCTTAAAGATAACAATTCCCGAGGACCTTGATTATCAGAACGCGTTCAAAGATATTCTTGATAGGTATACCTCACATTATACGTTAAAGAAGGTTAAAACAACGGATCTCGGCTCACTTTTTGAGCTTGAATATAAGATAAATGTGAAGAATGATGTTGATGATAAGGAGCTTATCGACGAGCTTCGGTGCCGAAACGGCAATTTAAGCATAATCCTGTCTTTAGCGGAATCCCCTTTATAATACAGATAATTTCCCGTAAATCTTTTGCGGGAAATTATTTTATGCAGGCTGAATCGGTTAATAGAATAAAAATGCAGTATTTTCTCTTACAGAGGTACTGCATTTTTTATCTAAAAGCGACAAAAATACAAAATATTTCAACAGGTTATTGACAAACATCTTTAGTTGTGATAAACTAACTAAGTAGGTTAACGGTGGCTAACCGTTTGTATCTATAAATCATATTTGTTATACCAAACTAATTATATAGGAGTGATAATTATGCCTTTATCAATGGCTGACGTTGGGGAGAAAAAGTGTGTTATTAAGGTTAACGGCAAAGACCGGCAGAGAAAGCATCTTGAAAAGCTTGGTTTTGTTGAAGGGACGGAGGTAACTGTTGTTTCGGAGATTTCGGGAAATATGATAGTTAACGTCAAAGACAGCCGCATTGCCATTGACAAGTCATTGGCAAACAGGATAATAGTTTGATACCGTCATTAAATTATGCAGGAAAGGAACAAGGAAATGACTCTTAAGGATGTAAAAATCGGTCACAAGGCAGTTGTGCTCAGACTCACGGGAGAAGGAGCCGTAAAGCGACGTATTATGGATATGGGCATTACAAAGGGTATTGAAGTATATGTGCGCAAGGCTGCCCCATTGGGTGATCCGATTGAGATAACCGTCCGCGGCTATGAGCTGTCAATAAGACGCACTGATGCCGACATGATTGAGGTTCAGTAATAATCTCATCTTTTGCAGATGGGTTAGTCTAATACAACTAAATTTAGTATAGAGTAAAAAATAAAGCATATAAATAAGTGCAGTGCTGTTATAACAGTTTGGAAAGGGGAATTGTTGAAATGTCAATAACAATAGCGTTGACCGGTAATCCTAACTCCGGTAAAACTACATTGTTTAACGCGCTCACAGGCTCAAATCAGTTCGTAGGTAACTGGCCGGGCGTTACAGTAGAAAAGAAAGAGGGCAGACTTAAGGGTCAGAAGAATGTAATCATTACAGACCTTCCGGGTATCTATTCACTTTCACCGTATACACTTGAAGAGGTCGTTGCGAGAAATTATCTTATAAACGAGAAGCCGGACGCAATTCTCAATATTGTTGACGGAAGCAACCTTGAAAGAAACCTTTATCTTACAACACAGCTCACAGAGCTTGGTATTCCTGTTGTAATGGCGGTCAACATGATGGACGTTGTCAATAAGAACGGCGATACAATCAATTTCAAGAATCTTTCAAAGGCTCTCGGCTGCGAGGTTGTTTCGATCTCGGCATTGAAAGGTACGGGAATAAAGGAAGCGGCTGCAAAGGCTGTTGAGGCGGCAAAGTCGGGAAAGAAGCTTGTTCCGGCTCATAATTTCAGCAAGGAGGCCGAAGGCTATATAGCTGAGATCGCGGCAAAGCTTACTGATGCAGCCGAGGAGCAGAAGCGTTTCTATGCGATCAAGCTTTTTGAGCGCGACGATAAGATAGGCGAAACACTCAAGTCGGTTCCTGATGTCAGCGATGTAATCACAAGGGCAGAGGAAGAAATGGATGATGATACAGAGAGTATTATCACAAATGAGCGTTATACATACATTTCATCAATAATCAGCGGCTGTCTTAAGAAGAAGGGCGGACAGAAGCTCAGCACATCGGATAAGATAGATAAGATCGTTACAAACAGGATTCTCGCATTGCCGATATTCGCGGTTGTAATGTTTATCGTATATTATATTTCGGTAACAACAGTGGGTACGATCTTTACCGACTGGGCAAATGACGGAGTGTTCGGCGACGGCTGGCACTTATTCGGAAGCGGCGTGTGGATACCGGGTATTCCGGTAATAATAGAAAATGCGCTTGGGGCGCTGGGAACAGCCGACTGGCTCAGCAGCCTCATTCTTGACGGTATTGTTGCCGGTGTCGGTTCGGTTCTCGGTTTTGTTCCGCAGATGCTTGTGTTATTCATATTTCTGGCATTCCTTGAATCCTGCGGCTATATGGCGCGTATAGCATTCATTATGGACAGAATATTTAAACGCTTTGGGCTTTCCGGTAAATCGTTTATTCCAATCCTTATCGGAACAGGCTGCGGAGTTCCGGGTATTATGGCGTCAAGAACCATTGAGAACGAACGTGACCGCCGTATGACGATTATGACAACAACCTTTATTCCGTGCGGTGC
>JAQXTR010000021.1 GCA_029219585.1 Clostridiales bacterium | reverse complement strand
GAAGCACGCTTCATTCTGACATCTGTAATTATAATGTCCGGTCTGAGCTCCATATATTTTTCAAAGCCCTCGTTTCCGTTAGACGCCTCACCCACTATTTCAAATCCATAGCTTTGCCAATCTATGGTTTCTCTTATTCCGCGCCTAACCAAATACTCGTCATCCACAATTAATACTGTTGTCATGATACTCTCCCTCTTTTCAACAAAACACGATAATTTATTTGCTCAATGCATAATCATCGATATCCTTTTTTAAGTCTGTCAAGTCATTTACAATTTTTTTCACCGTTCTGTGAACAACCACTGCTGCCAACATCAAAAACATAAAATAAAATATAATCATATATAATTTTACTTTATTCAGCTGATCTCTTAAGCCTCTCATGGAAATATTCACTGCCATATTCAAGCCGGGCTGAATCTCTTCATTAATATTTATATTCTTGTCCCTTTTTTTTTCCGCATGGTCCGTTTCCAAAATATACAGCCTGTCCTTAGCCGTCTCAAAATACACCTCAGTATTCTGCATAAATATATTATCTGCTTTTAAACCTTTCTTTAATGATGTAACCTCCAGCATAACTATGCCCGACTGCTTCGTTCCATCATTGTTCAAAGGAAGCAATAAAAATAGGTTGCTCGTATTTCCGCTGTCACTTTTCAATGCAGCCCAAACATTTTCATCTCCGTTATCAAGCATGCCGCACAATTCCTGCTCCGCACGCAGATACCTCGAATTGGTAACGGCTTTATATCCGTTATTGCGGAATACGCCCGCACCATCTATATCACTGTTATATATTTTGATTTTATTAACATCCGTTTTAAAAGCATCTTCAAAAGCTGTTCCGGAATGATCCGTTTTGTCATTAAGCCCCTCCGCAAAAAAACACGCTAAGCTTTCTATATAATCTGTCTTGATACGAAAATCATTTATTACTTTTCTGGCTATATCATTTGTTTTGGCAGTGTAATCATCCGTTAATGCTTTATCTATGACAAAATATGCCGATACCGTAATTGCGAAAAGCAATACAGCAATAACAATTATGACAAAATAAAACTTTCTTTTCAATATTTTGAACATTATAACACCACCAAAAAACAGTATATATCTACGTAAAGATTATTATATGCATTGTAAGGATTTTTTACATATATCCGCATCATCGTATTCATGCAATGCAATGAAAACCGGCTTTTCCAACCGAGTGTCCACAGGCATATTCGGTGAATGTATCGAAAGATATTTCTTTCCGTCAAACCCTCTGAATATCATCCCATGTCCTCCGTCATACTGTGGCGAAACGGATTTCGAAAACAATACTTTATCATCCTGACGCCATTTACCGTCTATTTTTCCGTTATCGCTTCTTGCAATCGCCACACAGTAGCCGTATTCATCAAAATTTGACCATAGCATCAGCAGCTGATTATCTTCTGTCTTATACATAAAGCATCCATCGGTTATAGCCCCCTTTGCCCATGACGGATCATCGGCTCTGAACAGCTCAATAGGCTCGGAAACAAAATGAGTCAAGTCATCGGAAAGCTTTGCCGCTGCCATCCTTCCTATCCCATCATCGGTTGATATCCACTCATGCACGAACACCATCCATGGCTGATTGTCCTCATCAATATAAAAAGTACCGTCTATGCAGTCCCAATCGCCGGGCGTTATATGTCCGTCTGTAATTTCCTCAAACGGTCCCTCGGGTGAATCGGATTTCATTATCGTACAACCGTGACGCTTTGTTTCGGATGAGCGGTATGTGGTAAACATATAATACGCTCCTTTATATTTATGAACCTCAGGCGCCCATTTGTCCCCGTCACAGCTCTGTGGGGTAACAACCAATTCGTTGCCGCATTTTGTCCAATGACTCAAATCGCCCGCACTTTTGTAACAAACCCACTCCGTACCGTAAAGATAATACGTCCCGTTTTCCGCCAGAACAAACGGATCACGCAGCTTTTCTATATTGCTTTCAATTATCTTAGGTTTCATTTCTTATATTCCTTTCTGTTTTTAATATTTCTTATGATTGTTTCGTTATCTCCCTTTGAAAGCTTCACATCTTCACCGTATACCGTAAAGTGTATACTCTCGCCGTCAATAAGAGTAAAATGAATGGTATCCTTTTCTGCGCGAATACGAATTACTGCATTATTGTAATTAATATTAAACGTGCAGCTCTCCCATGCCTTTGGCAGCTTTGGCGCAAAGTGCAAGCCGTCATTATAAAGCCGCATA
>JAQXTR010000020.1 GCA_029219585.1 Clostridiales bacterium | reverse complement strand
GGATAACCGCCCTGAATACCTCCTCTGTAAACATGGAAGCAGGCATTTATGTTTTCATCCAATATCGACTGCATACGAACCACAGCAGTTCCGCTGTTAATAACAAATCGAATTTCAACACCGGTAGAAAAAACATTCATATGCTTTCCGTTAGGAGCTTCAAATTTATCCATCAGTTTCTTCGGCATACGATACCATGTTACTCCCCCGTCTTTACTGTCTGTGTCTATGTCCGAAACATTATACAACTGTGCATTTTTATATATCATTGACGTTCTTCCTTTCAAATTAAAAGATTTATTAGTGATAGCAGGCGTGGCTTTGCTCTGCCCGCTATCACTGCAGTGACTTTAAAATCCCATAACACTTTTTGCTATATTTTACATATCATATAGCATTCTCTTATTATATTGTCACTGCCATATCAGTACTTAATATCCAGTATGCTCTTAAATTCTATAGTCCTGATTTTATATTGCGAGTCTTCTATTTCTCCCGGATTCTCTGCCTTTATACCTTCAAGCCTCGGCATTGAATTCGTTGCAATTCTGATATGTCCGAAGCCTTTGATGTTCATGCAGGGTTTTATAAATTTTTTCTTCATAATATTGCACCGTCCTTCAGTTCAGCCTAATGCTCTCTATAGAGGTACCTTTCGGTACATTCTTTATAAACACGGCAAATTCGACGTCACCGCCGCCGGTTACTGTTGTAATTTTCTCTCCGGTAAGGTCACTGAGCTTTAAAATATTTGTTGCGCTCTCATTTCCTGTTGTTATAACCACAGTTACAGTTGAATTCTCATTGATACTATCTGACTTGATACTATCTGACGTTCTAAAGGTGAATGCCTCATCATGATAATACCCTTTATCGTCGGTAAAGTTTTCAATCTTTAAATTATCTATATAGACATCGCTCCCCGATATATGCTGCATCTGAATACTCTTCAAAACTTCCGTGAATGTCTTGTTCTGCACTATAACAGTATTATTTGCATAAACCGCAAATAGATTTTCTTTGTTGTCAACATATATCTTTACACTATTCCATTTATCCGTGTCTATAACCCCGGTCTTAGTTGCATCGTTATTATTGCATTTTATTTTATTCCCTGTACAATGTACTTGAAAATTCTTTGCATTATTGCCGAAAAATTTCATTACGCCGTCATCAAACTCCATGTAGTAATCGAAGCTTATAACCTTGATTCCGGAGCCGATATCCGCAAACCTTGTGTTAAGGAATGCTTCAATCATTGCCCAGTTTCCGCTGAGCTTCATGCTTGTTCCGTGCGCTTCATCCTTGTTGACAGGACTTGCTTTGCCTTTGTTTCCAGATGCATAACCCAAACCTGCATACGGAATGCCTCCCGTAAATTCGTCCGCTACAGTCACGCCATTCACTGTATAGCTGTCAAAATCGGTACTGAATAAAGGCTCGCTGCCGAGTGTCGGCATGACGGAAAGCGTTCTGACGCTTAAATTGTCAATGTATATATCAGCTCCGTCCTTATGCTGAATCTGAAGGGATTGCAGACCTGTCTGATCAACATAAAAAGGAACATTCTTCTCTATAAGTACATCATTTGCAATAAGTGTAAATGTCTTATTAGTATTATTAACATAAACCTTAACTGTGTTCCATGAGCCTGTTTTTACCACACCTTCAGTATAGCTGTAGCCGTTGCCGTCATCAGCTTCAGGCTTTATTCCGGTTCCCGTAAAGGCAACACAAAAGTTCGTTCCGTTATTTGCAAGAAAGCTTACAGTTGCGTCTTGAACCATATAATAGTCAAGGCTTACAAGCTGTATTCCCGTGTCTGCACCGGTAACACTCTTGGTAAGATTAGTCCCGTCCCCGCTGAGCTTCATGCTTTTACCATGCGCTGTATCCTGCGTTGCGGCGCTTATAGTACCACTTGATTTATTGATACCTGCATACGGCATTTCTCCCGTAAACGCGTCTGCTGTAGTAACACCGTTTTGGGTATAGCAGTCAAAGTCGGTGCGGAACAAAAAATTACTGTAATTGAATACCGGCATGGCTTTAATTTTTGTAACGCTCAAATTATCAATGTACGTATCATTTCCGTTCTCATGCTGTACCTGAAGGGATCGCAGACCTGCCTGCTTACCATAAAAAGGAACATTCTTCTTTATAAGTACATCATTTGCAATAAGCGTGAACACTCTGTTGTCATTATCAATATAAACCTTTATCTTATTCCATGAGTTGGGTTGTACAACCCCCTTCGTAAATCTGAAAGCGTTTCCGCCGTCAAGATCAGTCCTGGCTTCCGGCATTATCCCTTCGGCATAAAACGCTGTGAAAAAGTTATTCCCGTTATTTGCAAGAAACCTTACATTTGCTCCTTTTCCAACGTTATAGTCGAGACTTATAAGCAGTACTCCTGCTGCGGCATCGGTAACATTCAAAGAAACATTCGCCCAGTCACCGTGCATCTTCATGCTTGTCCCATGCTCGTCATCTTTTTTTCCAGCACTTATGACGGCTACCTCCGGCGTTGCCGTTGGTTCCGGTGATGCTGTTGATTCCGGTAATTCCGTTGATTCCGGTGATGCTGTTGATTCCGGTGATGCTGTTGATTCCGGTGATTCCGTTGATTGCGATATACCGACCTGATATATCCCCGCATAGTGCACATCACCGCCCAATTGATAGGTAAATGGTGTGTTTGTAGTCTCACCGTTTACAGTGTAGCTGTCAAAATCAGTGCTGAACACAACCGTGCCGTCGGTTGTATCTCCGGTTGTTTCTGCCGCTGCAGGTATACTCCCGGTGATTAAGCTGCCGCATACCAGAGCAGCAGTCAAAATGATTTGCAATTTCATAACTTCTCCTTTAATTCTTATATACTGTACATTAAAAACGTAATATAGGAAGATATAATCCTCCCTGTACGGTTCTGTTTGCAAAGCCTTTCATATCAGGCTCTGATGTAAAATACCAGTCCGAAAACGGAAGCCGTGATTCCATTTTGCATATCATATCCCACATTGCATCAATTACCATATTTTGATATTCCTTATCATCCGTCAGGCAGGTACTCCACATCTGCCAGTCACTCTTGGTAAAATCTGCACGGCTGTCCAAAGGAACTCCGTATCGGTTCATCTTTGTTTTGTAGTATGAAACCTCTGTTTCGGCTATATCCTTATCAAATATATTCAAATCAAGCATTTTATCCCATACAAGATTATACTTTAAGCTCCACGAGTCTTTGTTATCAAATGACAGCGCATATCTGTCGCCGCAAAAAGCATTTTTCTTCCACTCAGCCGCATATTCCTTTGCAGTCTGAATATATTTACTGCCGTCCTCGCCAATGTGGTTTAAAATATCGCCCCATGCTGCAATGCCCAGTATACCTTTAACTGAAAGATTACAGTTATGCGCAAGATGTCCGGTAAAATCATCGGTGCAAAGCTGATAATCGGGATTATAGCCCGCATCCACAAGATAATCTGCCCACTGTTCAATGTATCTTCTGTGCTTTGCCGCATATGTATAATCATTCTTTCTCCTACATATTGCCGCCGTACAAAGGAGCATATTGCCGCATTCCTCAACCGGCATATGTCCGTCATTATCCTCTCTAACCTCTACGTTTATTCCGTATGCCTGACCGTTTGCTATAGGATAATG
>JAQXTR010000019.1 GCA_029219585.1 Clostridiales bacterium | reverse complement strand
GCATTCCCGTCAGCGTGCGGTAAGACAAACCTTGCAATGCTTATTCCGCCGGAGTATCTTAAGGAGCAGGGCTATAAGGTATGGACAGTAGGTGACGATATTTCATGGCTTAATATCGGACCGGACGGCAGACTTTATGCTATTAACCCTGAGGCAGGCTTCTTCGGTGTTGCACCGGGTACTTCAACAAAGACAAACTTTAATGCTCTTGAGTCAACAAAGAAGAATACAATATTCACAAATGTTGCTATTAACAATGACGATATGACAGTTTGGTGGGAAGGTCTTGACAAGAACCCGCCGGTAAATGCTACAGAGTGGAAGGGCGCTGAGGTTAACGGTCCTGAGTATGTTGCTTCAGGCGAAAAGCTTGCTCATCCGAACTCAAGATTTACAGCACCGGCAGTTAACTGCCCGTGTATTTCACCGGAGTTCGAGAATCCGCAGGGTGTTCCGGTATCGGCTATCGTATTCGGCGGCCGCCGCGCTAAGTGTGCTCCGTTGGTATATCAGTCAAGAGATTGGCAGCACGGTACATTTGTCGGTGCTATTATGGCATCAGAAACAACAGCGGCTGCAGCAGGCGCAGTAGGCGTTGTAAGACGTGATCCGATGGCTATGAAGCCGTTCGTAGGCTATAACATGGCTCAGTATTGGGGTCACTGGCTTGAAATGGGCAAGAAGCTTGGCGACAAGGCACCGAAGATTTTCCACGTTAACTGGTTCCGTAAGGATGACGAGGGTAACTTCCTCTGGCCGGGATTCGGCGACAATATGCGTGTTCTCCTCTGGATTCTTGACAGATGTGAGGGCAAGGTTGACGCTGATGAGTGTGCTATAGGTTATATACCGAAGGCTGAAGATATTGATATTACAGGCCTTGACATGACCAAGGACGAGCTTAAGGCACTCCTTACAGTTGATGCAGATGAGTGGCTGAAGGATGTTGAGGATCCGGAAACGGGTATCAAGCAGTATTTTGCACAGTTCGGCGACCAGCTTCCGCAGGAAATGGCAGACGAGCTTGTTAAGCTTGAGAATAACCTCAGAAATGCGTAATTATATAGATTAAATAAAAAAACAGTCTGTTTTGCAGACTGTTTTTTTGTGCAGAGCACTTGAAAGATTTGCCGGTACATGTTATAATAAAAAGGAATTTATAAACAAATGATAAATTAAGGAGGGTGTTTTAAAGGTGGATAAACATATGTATTGGCTATGGCTTTCGCTGAAGGCTTCAGTCAGTCCGCTGCAAATAAATGCCCTGATAAAGCATTTCGGTTCTGCGGAAGCAGTGTACAGAGCAACAAGCTATAACGGAATAATGGCATCCGGGACGAAGGGGATAAGAGAGCTTGAAGACAAGTCCATGGAGGATGCCGGGAATGTTATCGGGAGAATGAAGGAAATAGGCGGAAGGATTATTACGATTGAAGATGAAGAATATCCTGCTTTGCTAAAAGAGATTTATTTGCCGCCCGTGGTGATTTATGCTTTGGGTGCGGAGCTTGGTAACAGGGATGAATTAAGGATTGCGGTTGTAGGAACGAGGAAATATTCGTCATACGGCAGGAGAGCGTGCGAAAGACTTTCAAAGTCACTTGCAGAGAAGGGTGTAACGATTGTAAGCGGTATGGCTCTCGGTGTGGACACATTTGCCGCAGCGGCAGCTATAGATGCGGGACAAAAAACGATAGCGGTTCTCGGCAGCGGCGTTGATGTAATATATCCTTATCAGAACAGAGAGTTATATAAGGCAATTCTGCAGAACGGAACAATAATTTCAGAATATCCGCCGGGAACCAGACCGCTGGGCTATAATTTCCCTAGAAGAAACCGGATAATTGCCGGTCTTGCGCAGGGTACCTTGGTAATTCAGGCGCCTGTAAAGAGCGGAGCATTAATCACAGCACGTTATGCGCTTGAAAATAACAGAGATGTGTTTGCCGTACCCGGCGAAATTTACGACATAAATCAGGCGGGCTCAAATGAGCTGATTAAGTCAGGTGCCAAGCCTGTAACCTGTGCGGAGGATATTCTGGAGGAATACGGCTTTGAAAATCCGGGCAATAAGGATGATGCAGACAGACCGGCGGGAATTGATATGAGCGGTCTCAGTAAAATCGAAGCGTCGATTCTGAAGCTGTTAAGCGTTAATGCACAGCATCCCGATGAAATCACAAGAAAGCTGGGTGCACCGGGGGCAGAGATAGGAACAGCGCTTATGATGCTTGAAATAAGCGGTCTTGTTGTCAGGGACAGCGGAAATATATATGATCTCAGTTAAAAATATTATATAAACAGAGGAGTTAAAGAAGATGCCAAAGTATTTTATGCCGACAACCTTATTGTCGGGCAAGAATTGTGTTAAACGCCATCCGCGCCATCTTATACATGGAAAGAAATGCATGATAGTGACAGGAAAACAGTCGGCGATAACGTCGGGTGCTTTAAAGGATGTCACGGATGTACTGAAGGAGCATGATGTTGAGTACAGTATTTATGATAAGATAACATCAGCAACCGGTATAAGTGAGATATATGCAATCGGAAGAATGATGGCGCATGATAATGTAGATTATGTTGTGGGTATCGGCGGAGGTTCCACCCTTGATGCCGCTAAAGCGGCTGCCGTATATGCGGCAAACGACATTGAACCCATGCAGATTTACAATGAGAAATATGAGAAAGACCCTTTAAAGGTTGTGTGCGTTCCCACAACTGCCGGAACAGGCTCGGATACTACCCAGTATGTTATGATGACATTGGACGATATACATAACAAAAGGAGCTTCAGCTCCGAGCAGTGCTTTCCTTATGCCACATATCTTGATTCGCGCTATACGCTGACGCTGCCTCTGGAGGTTACACGCAATACGGCTATAGATGCGCTGTGCCATGCAGTTGAATCATATCTTAACTCACAGGCATCGGAGTTCTCTGACATTGTTGCGCTTGAGGCAATACGGCTGATAGGTCAGTGCGCAGACGCACTGGTTTCGGGAAATGTAACCGAGGAGGACAGAGAAAAGCTCCTTGTTGCCGCATCAACAGGCGGTATGGCGGTTGCACATACGGGTCTTAATGTTGTTCATGCAATGGGACATCAGCTGACATGCTCAAAGGAGATTCCGCACGGCAGGGCAAACGGAGCGCTTCTTGTAGAGTTTATAGCATGGATGGCTAAGGCAGATATTATGCGTGCGGTTGATGTAATGTCTGCGTTCGGAACCGATCTTTCAAGCTTTAAACGATTTATGGATGCGGTTATTCCAACTACAGAAGAAATAACGGAGGCTGATATTGACGAGTGGATTGAGAGCTCTATCGCTGATACGGTTGCTCAGAACTGCCCGGGAGAGTTCACCAAAGAGGATGAACGTCTTATTTATTATAACGCGCTTGTAAATAAGAACAGAAAGTATACAGAGTGGTAAGGTTATAAGCCGGTTAGAGATATTTGCAGCAGCCGGGGTGAGCCATGTTATTTCTGCGGTAAAAAATTAAAGCGAGGATGTTACAAAATCTGAGTTTTGATACATCCTCGTCTTTTTTAGATTATGTCATTTAATTTAACTGATCAATTAAGAAATCTTTGCACCGATTTCCTTAGCGCATTCCGGACAAACATTTCTGCCATGGAATTCAAAAACTCCGTCAACATTCTGACAAAATACACATGAAGGCTCATATTTTTTTAATATGATTCTATCGTCCTCTACATAGATCTCCAGACCATCTTTCTCTGCGATGTTAAACTTTCTTCTGAGTTCCTTTGGTATAACTATTCTGCCTAACTCGTCAACTTTTCTAACAATACCTGTTGATTTCATAGTTCAATGCTCCTTTCGATTGATGTCATTATTATATCAGATTCGTCAAGACAAGTCAACCAATTAACAATTTTTTAACAAATCACACATATTTTTCTCTAAAATAACAAATAAATCTACATAAAATAAATATATATTTGTTATTTTTTACAAAATTGTTAAGAGAGAGTTGTTTTTAATGCTGCGTGGAGTGCTGTTGCAGAGGCTTTAACATATCTGTCAAGCATTTTCCTTGAATATACAAGCTCATCTATTGCGATAGCGATAAGGGAGGGCGGATATTCAGATGCGATAATATTTATTTTATCCGCTTTATCGGCATTGACTGTTTTCGACGGCTGCCCCATAGCCGTCACAAGTGCATCTCTGAGATACATTAAAAGCATATCATACAGCTCCGCGGCAATTGTTTTGTTCTTTTCAAAATAGTCTGCAACAGCAAAGGCGTGCACCTTTTTTTTCGACAGTATTTTAGGTACGAGTCCCAGTGTTTCCTCGCGAAGCTGTTCAAAATCCTCGCGGGAGATAATATCATCTGCCGCCATGGGAATACCTGCACAGTATTTTACCAGAAAATCCGTTCTTGTTTCTTCAGGATACTTATTTTCTATATATCGGCGGACGATGTCATCGCTCACAGGCGGAAATGTAACGGTTACGGAGCGTGAGCGGACGGTTTGAAGTAATATATGCGCATCTGAGCATACAATAATAAAAACTGCATATTCCGGAGGCTCCTCAATGATTTTAAGAAATGCGTTCTGAGCTTCTGTTGTAAGAATATCTCCTTCATTTATGATAAACACCTTGTGCCGGCGATAAAACGGCTTTATCAGACATTCGCTGACCATTGCACGTATAGGCTTAATTCCGAGTGTTGCTTTATCCTTCTCTTTTTCGACCAAAATAATATCCGGATGTGTACCTGCCTGTGCCTCAATGCAGGATCTGCAGATGCAGCACGGTGCATGGGATGCGTTGTCGCATACAAGCGCCTTTGCAAAGAGAAGAGCCGCATTATGCTTGGAAAGCCCCTTCGGACCTTCAAAAATGTATGCGTTTGCGTTTTCTTCTCTGCGCACATTCTCGATAAGCGTATTTATAAGCTTGTCATGAAATATATCATATCCGTACATAAAATCACCTCTTGTTGTTATTATACTATAGTTTTTGCAAAAAATCAAGCCGATGACGGGCATGGTAAAAAAACATATAAAAATATTAAGAATAAATATAAAAAATATGGATAATCTACTTGAATTATTGTAGCTGTTATGGTAAAATATATCTATATAAATATATGAGGAGGAAATATCCAATGATAAAAAAAGAAGATGTATTAAAACAACTTACAGATTGCGGCCTTGTTGCTGTTGTTCGTGCAAACAGCGCAGATGAGGCTGTAAAAATCAGTGACGCGTGTCTTGCGGGCGGATGTAACGGTATTGAGCTTACATTTACGGTGCCGGGTGCGGATAAGGTTATTGCGGCGCTTGCCGAGAAGTATCCTAACGGTGAAATG
This sequence comes from Clostridiales bacterium, assembly GCA_029219585.1. Taxonomy (GTDB): domain Bacteria; phylum Bacillota; class Clostridia; order UBA1381; family UBA1381; genus Ornithomonoglobus. The sequence goes on along the minus strand of JAQXTR010000019.1, from coordinate 21,949 downwards.
ATGCTCGGAGCGGGTACGGTTCTTGATCCGGAAACTGCAAGAACTGCAATACTTGCAGGTGCTAATTTTATCGTATCACCCGCATTTAACGCGGAGACTGCAAAGCTTTGTAACCGTTACAGAGTACCGTATATGCCGGGCTGTGCAACGATTACGGAGGTTATCACAGCAATGGAGGCAGGCGCTGACATAATTAAGATATTCCCGGCAGATCTTTTCGGACCTAAGATTATAAAGGACATAAAGGGACCGCTTCCGCAGGCTCAGATGATGCCGACAGGCGGAGTTGATGCAGATAATGTCGGAGAGTGGATTAAAGCAGGCGTTGTAGCGGTAGGCGCAGGCTCGTCGCTTACAAAGGGCGCAAAGACAGGCGACTATGCGGCTATCACAGAGACAGCTAAGAAGTTTATTGAAAATATCAAGGCTGCACGCGCAGAGCTTGTTAAATAATTTTACATTAAGTGAAAGACTGAATGTCAGTCCTAATGAAAGGGGAAAATATTAATTATGGCAAAAATAGTAACAATGGGTGAGATCATGTTGAGATTGTCAACACCGGGCAATCAGAAGTATATTCAGGCAACACAGTTTGACATCAACTACGGCGGCGGTGAGGCGAATGTTGCGGTGTCACTTGCCAACTATGGTCATGATGCAGAATTTGTAACAAAGGTTCCGGCAAATCCGATAGGCAAGTGTGCAATTGCGGCGCTCAGAAAGTATGGAGTAGAGACAAAGCACATTGCTGAGGGCGGCGACAGATTGGGTATATATTTTCTGGAGACAGGTGCATCAATGCGTCCGTCAAATGTTACATATGATCGCGCCAACTCATCAATTGCAACGGCTACAGCGGCTGATTTTGACTTTGACGAAATTTTCGAGGGTGCGGATTGGTTCCACTTCACAGGCATTACTCCTGCCGTATCGGACTTGGCTGCTGAGGTTACAGAGCTTGCTTGTAAGGCGGCAAAGGCTCACGGTGTAACAGTTTCATGCGATCTTAACTTCAGAAAGAAGCTCTGGTCATCGGAGAAGGCGCAGAAGGTTATGTCGAACCTTATGCAGTATGTTGATGTTTGCATCGGCAACGAAGAGGATGCGGACAAGGTTCTTGGCTTTAAGCCGGAGAATACTGATGTAACAAGCGGAGAGCTTAATCTGGCGGGCTATGAAAGTATTTTTAAGCAGATGGTAGCAAAATTCGGCTTCAAGTATGTTATTTCATCACTCAGAGTTTCGCACTCGGCATCAGATAACGGCTGGTCGGCATGTATCTATTCGAGTGCTGACGATGAATTCTATCATTCAAGAGAGTATAGAATAAGCCCGATCGTTGACCGTGTGGGCGGAGGAGACAGCTTCGCGGGCGGTACAATCTGCGGCTTCGTAGACGGCAAGAATTTCAAGGAGGCTCTTGAATTTGGTGTTGCAGCTTCAGCTCTGAAGCATACGATTCCGGGTGACTTCAACCTCGTAACAAGAGAAGATGTTGAAACTCTCGCAGGCGGAGATGGCTCAGGCCGTGTTCAGAGATAATCATGTAATTTGATTGGTTTAATATGATAAAACCGCGTCGTGGCATATCAATATGCTCAGGCGCGGTTTTTATATGCTTTTGATAAATAAAAATAAAATATGAAAATTTTGAATAATATATTAATATTATTACTCGCATCTTGACATTGCTGATAATAAGTGTTATACTGTTTATATAATATTGAGAAAGATGAACCGGAAGCCTCTCAAGCCCTGCTTTAGACTTGGGGGCTTTTTGTATAATCTTATTAACGTAAGGATATAAAATGAAAGGCGGTGCAGTAATATGAAAAATAAAGATATGGTGTCACTTGTAAATGAAATGATATTTCAGTCGTATACGGCAGGCAGGTTTAATGTGCGGAAGCTTTTTACAAAAATGACGGCTGCAGAGTATACTGCGGTATGGGTGTTGTCCAGGGATAAAGAGGGCGATGACGGGTCGCGCAAGATATATCTTTCGGATATTTCCGAAAAGCTGAAGCTTCCCATGCCTATGGTATCAAAAATGGTACGAAGTCTGAAGGATAAGGGACTGGTAACATGGCGCCATGACGGCAGAGGCGAGGACGGTACGTATATACTTATAACCGCAAAGGGAATAAGACTTGCGACTGAGCAGCAGGAAATACTGGTCAATTTTTATAAAAATGTAATTGAAAGCTTTGGTAAGGAGCATTTTGTTGACTTTATCAGGGAAATATCGGAGCTTGAGCAGTTTATGAACGATGAATTGAAAAAGGAGGGTATATATAATGAGGAACAGCACTCTTGAAGAATATGTTTTGGAACAGGAAAAATTATGTCAGAAAAATAATTATATATCCGACAGACTTTTTAATGAATACGGAGTAAACAGAGGACTGCGTGACGAGAATGGAAAAGGTGTACTCACGGGATTAACAAGCATATCCAAAATAAGCGCATATGATAATAAGAGAGGGGAGAGAGTCCCTGCTCCGGGCAGGCTTAGCTACCGCGGACATAATGTTGGGGATCTTATCGATGCTGCGCTGAAGGACGGATTTGGATTTGAAAAGACTGCATATTTGCTGATTTTCGGTGAAATGCCTGATGAAACGGAGGAAAAAAGGTTCAGAGAGGTGCTTGGGGAAAATCGCAGTCTTCCGACCGATTTTGTTAGTGATGTGATAATGCATGCTCCGACAGGCGATATAATGAATTCAATTACGAAATGTATTCTGAGTCTTGCTTCGTATGATGATAAGATAACTCCTGCCGATACATCGAACAGTCTGAGGCAGTGTATTGAGCTTACGGCAGTTTTTCCGATGCTTGCGGTTTACAGCTATCATGCGTACAATCATCAGAAAAAAAGAGGCAGTATGTACGTTCATCGTCCGCTGCCGGAGCTTTCGGCGGCGGCGAATATTCTTCGGATGCTGCGCCCGGATACGGAATTTACAGAGCTTGAAGAGCAGGTGCTTGACGCTGCCCTTATACTGCATATGGAGCATGGAGGAGGAAACAACTCGACCTTCACAACAAGAGTTGTGACCTCAAGCGGCTCGGATACGTACTCGGCAATTGCAGCGGCAATGTCGTCGCTGAAAGGACCGAAGCACGGAGGCGCAAATATTAAGGTTATGGATATGATGAGGAACATACGGGACAATGTGTCTGATATAACCGACAGAGCAGAGGTAGAGGTATATTTAAAAAGAATACTTGATAAGCAGGCTTTTGACGGCGCCGGACTGATATACGGCATGGGACATGCGATTTACACCGTGTCAGACCCGCGAGAGGTTATTTTAAAGCAGTATGTTGAGAAGCTTGCCGCGGCTAAGGGAAGAGATGAGGATATGGAGCTGTACCGGACGGTTGAGGAAACAGCACCGCAGCTTATATATGAAAAACGCGGAAACGGCAAGCCTGTATGCCCTAATGTGGATTTTTACAGCGGCTTTGTATATGATATGCTGGGAATCCCTACAGAACTGTATACTCCTTTGTTTGCGGTTGCACGTATAGCAGGCTGGAGCGCACACAGAATTGAGGAGCTGACGGGTAACAGCAAGATTATTCGTCCTGCATATATGAGTGTTATATAAAATGTATAATGGTCTGCATCAAAACTCGAAAAAGTTTTGATGCAGACCGTTATTTTTATATGAATTATTTTTTTAATGTTCCCAGATTTGAAGCCGTCAGGTAGGCGTTTATAAAGCCGTTCAGCTCACCGTCCATAACAGCCTGAATATTGCCCATTTCATAGCCGGTTCTCAGGTCCTTGACCATTGTGTACGGCTGGAAAACATATGAGCGGATCTGGTTGCCCCAGCCGTTCTCAGTCTGAACGCCCTGAATTTCGGAGATTTTTTCCTTCTGCTGCTGCTCTGCAATTTCAACAAGCTTAGCCTTGAGCATCTTCATGGCGTAATCACGGTTCTGCAGCTGTGAACGCTGTGTCTGACACGAGGTAACAATACCTGTGGGTATATGTGTAAGACGAACTGCCGAGGAGGTCTTGTTGATATGCTGACCGCCTGCGCCCGATGCGCGGAAAACATCCATCTTAACATCCTCCGGGCGTATATCAACATCAATGTTGTCGTCAAGCTCCGGCATGACCTCAACCGATGCAAAGGAGGTCATTCTCTTGCCCTGAGAGTTGAACGGGGAGATACGGACAAGGCGGTGAATACCCTTTTCAGCCTTTAAATATCCGTATGCGTTCATACCCGAAATTTCCATGGTACAGCTCTTTATGCCCGCTTCATCGCCGGGGAGTGTATCCATGATTTCCGACTTATAGCCGTTCTTCTGCGCCCACATCTGGTACATTCTTATGAGCATTTCGCACCAGTCCTGCGCCTCTGTGCCTCCTGCTCCGGCGTGGAAGGTGAGGATAGCGTTTGACGCATCATACTTGCCGCTGAGAAGGGTTGCAAGACGCATCTTGTCAATCTTTTCGTTAAGCTCGTCAACAGTTGTTTTTATCTCGTCAACAAAGCTTGCGTCATTTTCCTCCTCTGCCATTTCTATTGTCATAAGCGCTTCTTCCTGCGAGGTTTCAATTTCCTCAAAGGCTGCAAGCTTATCCTTTAAATTCTTTGACTTTTGCAGAACTGCCTGTGAGTTCTTCATGTCGTCCCAGAAGTCCGGGGCGGCACACTGCTCGTCAAGCTCCGCAATTTCCGATTTCAGACCGGCAACGTCAAAGTGAATCCCTCAAATCATTAATGCTTTTCTCCATTGCCTGGAGTGCGAGTCTGTACTCATCATACTCTAACATTATTAATCACATCCTTTATAAAAATTATCTGCCGCAGCAGTCTTTGTATTTCTTACCCGAACCGCATGGACACGGATCGTTTCTGCCTACCTTTTTAGCCTTGCGGACGCCCGTATTTTTGAGCGATCCGTCAGAGCCTGTATCTATCGGCTTTGCAACCTGCTCACGCTCGATTCTGATTCTTGGCTTAGCGCTCAATACATATTTGACCGTATCGCGTTTGATTGATTCGAGAAGCCCGTCATACAGCTCTGCGCCGACATTTCTGTATTCAACAACCGGATCGTGCTGACCGTATGCGCGAAGTCCGATTTCGCGCTTGATCTGCTCCATTTCGTCAAGATGATCCATCCAGAGAGTGTCAACTACTCTCAGCATAAGAACTCTTTCAAGCTCCGGCATCTGTTCGCCGAATACCTCACGCTGCGCCTCATAATTCTTATGACCGATTTCAAGAAGCTCATCCTTAATATCAGTCTTTGTTATTGTGTTAAGATCCTCGTCCGTAACCTTAAATTCACCGTTGGCGGCAAGATTTGTATTTGCAAATTCTGTGAGCGCCCTGAGGTTCCAGTCCTCGGGGATTTCTGAGATTCCTATAAAATCGTCAATAGCGCTGTCGATAATCTGCTCAATCATGCTCTTTATTGTATCGCTCAGATCGTCGCCGTCAAGCACCTTCTGGCGCTGAGCGTAGATGATCTTTCTCTGCTCATTCATAACCTCGTCATACTGGAGGACGTGCTTACGAGAGTCAAAGTTGCGGCTTTCAAGGCTCTTCTGGGCATTCTCGATTGCTGATGAAAGCATCTTTGCCTCGATCGGCTGATCCTCCTCAAGACCGAGGGTATCAACCATTTTCTTAACTCTATCACTGCCGAAGATTCTCATAAGATCGTCGTCGAGAGACAGGAAGAACTTGGATGCGCCCGGATCGCCCTGACGTCCCGCACGACCGCGGAGCTGGTTGTCAATACGTCTTGACTCGTGGCGCTCCGTGCCTATGATAAAGAGTCCGCCGAGTTTGAGAACCTCCTCACGCTCCGGTTCAATCTGCTTTTTGAATTTTTCGTTCAGCTCAGTAAAGGTTCTGCGCGCATTGAGAATTTCTTCATCGTCAGTTTCACCGAAGCCTGTTGCCTCCGCAATAAGCTCATCGGAGTAACCGCGCTTTGCCATCTCGTGCTTTGCGAGATACTCAGCATTACCTCCGAGCATAATATCAGTACCTCGGCCTGCCATGTTGGTAGCGATTGTAACAGCACCCTTCTTGCCGGCCTGAGCAATAATTTCAGCTTCCTTCTCATGGTATTTGGCATTCAGTACGTTGTGCTTTATGCCCACTCTCTTAAGCAGCTTGCTCAACAGCTCCGATTTATCTACGTTTACAGTACCTACAAGGACAGGCTGTCCTTTTTCGTTGCATTCCTTAATCTGAGATATAACAGCGGCAAATTTGCCTGCTTCCGTTTTATATACGCTGTCCTGCATATCATCACGGATAACCGGTTTATTTGTCGGAACGGCAACAATATCAAGCTTATAGATATGCTGGAATTCCTGTTCCTCCGTAAGCGCGGTACCTGTCATACCCGACAGCTTGCCGTAAAGACGGAAGAAATTCTGGAAGGTAATTGTTGCAAGAGTCTTGCTCTCGTGCTCAACCTTAACGCCTTCCTTTGCTTCGATTGCCTGGTGCAGACCGTCGCTGTAACGGCGGCCGGGCATTATACGGCCCGTAAATTCATCAACAATCATAACCTCGCCCTCGGGCGTAACAACATACTGTTGGTCACGGTGCATAACGCCGTTTGCGTGCAGAGCCTGATTGATATGGTGGAGAAGCTTCATATTCTCCGGATCGGAGAGGTTTTCAACATTGAATGCCTGCTCCGCTTTCTTAACGCCGCGCTCTGTAAGTGTGGCGGTCTTTGCCTTTTCGTCAACAATATAGTCCGCGTCAATGTCGGTGTCAAGCTGCTTGTCATCATGCTCTGTAACAACAAGCTTTTTAAGCCGCTTAACGAACATATCTGCAACATGGTAAAGCTCATTTGCAGTTTCTCCCATGCCCGAAATAATAAGAGGAGTTCTCGCCTCGTCTATTAAGATTGAGTCAACCTCATCGACAATTGCGTAGTTATGTCCGCGCTGAACCATCTGTTCCTTGTGAACAACCATGTTGTCGCGGAGATAGTCAAAGCCAAGCTCATTGTTTGTTCCGTAGGTTATATCGCAGGCATATGCCTCACGTCTTTGATCATTATCCTTTTCGTGAATAATAAGTCCGCAGCTCATTCCTAAGAAACGGTAAACCTTGCCCATCCATTCCGAGTCGCGCTTTGCAAGATAATCGTTTACGGTAACGATATGTACGCCCTTGCCTGTGAGCGCGTTAAGATATGCCGGAAGGGTTGAAACGAGAGTTTTACCTTCACCTGTTTTCATTTCCGCAATGCGTCCCTGGTGCAGAATAATTCCGCCGACAACCTGAACATAGAAATGTTTCATGCCCAGAACTCTCCAGCTTGCTTCGCGCATAACCGCAAAAGCCTCCGGAAGAAGCTCGTCAAGGGTTTCGCCGTTCTGATAACGCTGCCTGAATTCGTCTGTTTTTGCTCTCAGCTCCGCGTCTGAGAGTTTTTCGATTTCGGGCTCCAATGCCACAACCTGCTTTGCGATCGGATGAACGCGCTTGAGCTCGCGGTCGGAGTACGTACCGAATATTTTATCGAATAGATTCATTTAATCACCTCGTAATCTGTAAGATACAATGTATAAATTATATCTTTTAATCAAAAGTTAAATGCGCATAAGCACACATATACAAGCTATATTGTATCACAAAACTTTAAAAATTACCACTGTTTTTTGAAAAAAAATTGAGAAAATTTCAAGCTTTTTGGAAAAATTCCTCCGTATTAACACTTTGTTCATAATTTTTCCATAAAAGAAATACAAAAAAAGACTTGACATTTTGAAAAAAAGGAGTATAATAGTAATCAAGATAAAGGTCAAAGAAAGTCAAAGTCAGAAATGGAAGTGAGAAGCATGGGAATGTCAGACAGGATAGAGGCGTTTCTCCTGGAGCTGTTAAAGCAGGAGCAGGAGGAACAGCTGAGAATACAGCGCAATGAGCTGGCACAAATTTTCGGCTGTGTGCCGTCACAGATAAATTATGTTATAGCAACAAGATTCAGCCCGGAAAAGGGTTATGTGGTTGAATCAAGACGGGGCGGCGGAGGTTATGTCACAATCCGCAGGGCAAAGCAAAGCACTGCGGCGGAATATATAGGAAACAGTATTGGAGAGAAAGAGGCGGTTGATTTTATAGAGATGTTATATAATGCGGGAAAGGCGGACGCGCAGGCCGCATCGCTTATGCAGGCGGCTGTTTCGTCAGCAGCTCTTAAGGAGCAGGACGGCATAAGGGCGGATATTCTTAAAAATATGCTCAATATGCTAAAATAAGATTAACGGACTGAATTTATGAGGAGGTAACAAAAATGATGGATTTGTTTTCAGAGTTATTCGATATGTTTGACAGTATGGATATGTTCAATACCCAGAACAACTTAAGGAGTGATAATAACAAGTGTCCGGTATGCGGACACACGTGGGGTGATTTTAACCGCACGGGAAAATTCGGCTGCGGAGAATGCTACAAAACCTTTGCAGGCGGGGCGGAGGGTGTGCTGAGACAGGTGCATTCAAGCTCACAGCATGTAGGCAAGATTCCTTCAAAGTCCGGCGCCGAAATCAAAGCAAAGCGCAGACTGGAGGAACTGAAAAGGGAGCTTAAGGATGCGGTTAATAAGGAAGAATACGAAAAAGCGGCAAAGCTGCACGCGCAGATAAAGAGTATGGAAGGGGGCGCTTCAAAATGATCTGGTATAATGATCTCAATGACGGAATAGTAATCTCAACAAGAGTCAGACTGGCGAGAAATCTTGATAAAACTCCGTTCCCGGCAGCGCTGAACGACAGCAAAAAGGCGGAGGTTACAAAAAAGCTTAACGCCTCGGTATTTGAAAGCAACTCAACGCTGGCTAAGGATTTTGAAAGCATTAATCTTGACAAGCTTAACAGGACGGAAAAGATTTCTCTGCTTGAGGAGCATCTCATCAGTCCTCAGATGGTAGACGGAAGCGGACACTCTGTTCTTGTAAATAAAAACAAGACCATGAGCATTATGTTTATGGAGGAGGATCATATAAGGCTTCAGGTTATAATGGGAGGCTATTGTGTTGATGAAGCATACGACCTTGCGGATAAGGTTGACGATGTGCTTGAGGAATCGCTGACATACGCTTTTGACGAGCGATACGGTTATTTAACCGCGTGTCCGACAAATGCCGGAACAGGGCTGAGAGCATCGGTTATGATGCATCTTCCGGGACTTGTAATGACCGGCAATATCGCAAGAGTGCTGCAGTCGGTGTCGGGAGTAGGCATAGCGGTAAGAGGTCTTTACGGCGAGGGCACAAATGCTGAGGGCTGCCTCTATCAGATTTCAAATCAGGTGACGATGGGACTTACCGAAAAGGAAATCATAGATAAGCTTAAGGCGGTTGTCAACAAGATAGCGGATATGGAAAAGCAGGCAAGAGACATTCTTGAAAAGAATCACAAGCCGGAGCTGGAGGATAAGCTGTTCCGTTCGTACGGGGTGCTGAAATATGCGAGAAGTATTTCATCCGCCGAAGCAAAAACAATGCTTTCCGATGTTATGCTTGGTCAGAATATGGGAATAATTAAATGTGACGGCAAACTGACTCCGATTGAATTAATGGTAAAAACAGCGCCGTCGGTAATCATGGCGGGCAAGGAGCTTACTCCTGCCGAGCGTGACAGGCAGCGCGCCGAATTAATAAGAAATAATATATAAGCATGTAATGACAGTAAGGGAGGGTAATTTATATGTTGTTTTCAAATTTTACAGAAAGAGCAAGAATTGCAATAAGTGAAGCGCACGATACCGCGTGTGCGCTGGGGCACCGCTATATAGGCAGCGAGCATATTGTGGCGGGGCTTATAAAGGAAGGCTCGGGAGTTGCGGCAAAGGTGCTTGAAAAGGCGGATATTACCGCAGAAAAGGTAACAGATAAAATAGTAGAGCTTACAGGCTCAAATGAGCCGCTGGAGCCGGAAACTGAGCTTCCGCTTACGCCGAGGACAAAGCGTGTTTTGCAGATGGCGGCAATTGAAGCAAGGGATATGGGTCATAACTATATCGGAACCGAGCATCTGCTCATGGCAATTCTCCGCGACGGCGACAGCGTCGGCGTAAGAGTTTTGGCATCGCTGGGACTTAATATAAATCAGGTTTATCGCGATGTGGTCGATTCGCTCAGTGCCGGCATAACCGAGCCGTCGGCAAGCGGAAGCTATTCTCAGGCTCAAAGACCTAACGGTAAGTCTTCAACTCCTACTCTTGATGAATACGGACGTGATTTCACGGCTCTGGCAAGAGAGAATAAGTTTGATCCTGTAATCGGCAGGTCAAAGGAGATTGAGAGAGTAACCCAGATTCTTTCAAGGCGCACTAAGAACAATCCGTGTCTTATCGGTGAGCCGGGCGTAGGAAAGACCGCCGTTGTTGAAGGGCTTGCACAGAAGATTGCGTCAGGTGACGTGCCGGAGCTGCTTAAGAACAAGCGGCTGGTATCCGTTGATATATCATCAATGGTTGCGGGCGCGAAATACCGCGGTGAGTTTGAGGAAAGAATCAAGAAGGTAATAAACGAGGTATGCCGGTCAAGCGACGTAATTCTGTTTGTTGATGAGCTTCATACAATAGTGGGCGCGGGCAGCGCGGAGGGTTCTCTGGACGCTTCAAATATCTTAAAGCCGTTCCTTGCCCGCGGTGAGCTGCAGCTTATCGGTGCAACTACCCTGAAGGAATATAAGAAGTATATTGAAAAGGATGCCGCGCTTGAAAGACGATTCCAGCCGGTAAATGTCGGAGAGCCGACCGTTGAGGAAACCGTTGAGATTCTGAAGGGCATCCGTGATAAATATGAGGCACATCACGGAGTTACAATTACGGATGAGGCTCTTGAGGCGGCGGCGTCAATGTCAGCAAGATATATAACCGATCGTTTCCTGCCGGATAAGGCGATTGACCTTATAGACGAGGCTTCGTCAAAGAAGCAGCTTGGGGCGCAGACTGCTCCGCCGGATCTGAAGGAGAAGGAGAAGGAGCTTGAGAAGCTTTCAAGCGAGAGAGAGGAAGCAGTAAACGCGCAGGAATATGAGAAAGCTGCGAAGCTGCGTGATAAGGAGAAGCCGCTGCAGGACGAGGTTGAAAAGCTCAAGAAGGAGTGGAAAGGAACGGGCAGCACGGCAAAGCTTGTTGTGGATGAAAACGATATTGCCGGAATCCTTTCGGACTGGACGAATATACCCGCGTCGAAGCTTAAGCAGGAGGAGATGGAAAAGCTCCGTCACCTTGAGGAAATGCTTCATGCGAGGGTGATAGGTCAGAATGAAGCGGTAACCGCGGTTGCAAAGGCAATCAAGCGCGGCCGTGCCGGACTTAAGGATCCGAAGCGTCCGATAGGTTCGTTCCTGTTCTTAGGACCTACCGGAGTAGGTAAGACAGAGCTTACAAAGACACTTGCCGAGGCTCTGTTCGGCTCTGAAAATTCGCTGATAAGGGTTGATATGTCCGAGTACATGGAAAAGCACGCCGTGTCTAAGTTCATCGGCTCGCCTCCGGGATATGTAGGCTTTGAGGAGGGCGGACAGCTCACTGAAAAAATCAGAAAGCATCCGTATTCGGTAATACTTTTTGACGAGATTGAAAAGGCACATCCGGATGTGTTCAACATCATGCTCCAGATTCTTGACGACGGTATCTTGACCGATGCCCAGGGCAGACGTGTCGATTTCAAGAACACCGTAATAATTATGACCTCGAACCTCGGAGCGAGTGAAATTCTCGGAACAGGCTCATCAAAGCTTGGCTTCAGCAATGCGGCGGAGAATGCAAAGAGTGAGAAGGAGACTATTAAGGAAAAGGTAATGGCGGAGGTAAAGCGCGCCTTTAAGCCTGAGTTTTTAAACAGAATTGATGAGATAATCGTGTTTGACCGCCTTGAAAAGGATGAGATCAAGCAGATTGCAAGCCTCATGCTGTCATCACTCAAAAAGCGTCTTGCCGATAATGAAATTACGGTAAGCTTCAGCGATGCCGCGGTTGAAAAGATAGCGGACGAGGGCTTTGACAAGGTATACGGCGCAAGACCGTTAAGGAGAGCAATCCAGAGCAAGATTGAGGATATGCTGTCAGAGAAAATTATCGACGGCGAGATTGGCGCGGGCGACAACATTACGGTTGACTGTGCTGAGGGAGAATTTATTGTCAATAAGTAAGGCTCAATATATAAAGAGTGAGGCCCCGCGCAGAAATGCGCGGGGCTTTGCGGCTGTTTTCAACACATGATTTCGTGTAACAGAAAAATATTTACTAAATATTTACAGACCTTGTAAATTTCAGATCAACACTTGACATACGGATGTATTTGTGATATTATATATTAAGCGGTTGATTGTCACAGGACGGTCAAGGCACAGATTAGTTTAGAATAGATTTAGAAGAGATGAGAATAGTTAAGACGGGCGGAGTGCGCCTTGTTTGAATACGAAAATTCTTATGTCTTTTGCCGGAGCCGTGCAAAAGATTTTTTTAATTATTCTCTCGCAGAAGGAGGAAAAATAATGTATAATCTATCATTGGAGCAGGTTAAGAGGCTTGCTGAGGATTATAATATAATCCCGCTTGTAGCCGATGCCTATGCGGATATGGATACGCCCATAAGCGTGTTCAAGAGAATGGCGACGGAAAAGGAGTGCTTCCTGCTGGAAAGTATCGGAAACAGTCAGGTTACCGCAAGGTATTCTTTTATCGGCCGCAATCCGTTTATAACCTTTCAGAGTCTTGCGGATGAAATCAGAATTTCATATGCGGACGGGGAAATAAGGGAATTTACGGGAAAGCCTATGGAGGAGCTTGAAAAGCTCTGCAATCAATTTAAAGCTCCCAAGCTTGAGAACATTCCGTCCTTTAACGGCGGAGCGGTGGGCTTTTTCTCATATGATATTATCAGGCAGTACGAGTATCTGCCGAATGTGAATAAGGATGATTTAAAGCTGCCGGATATGCACTTTATGTTTACGGATGAAATCATTGCCTTTGACCACATCAGTCAGAAAATACATATAATAGTGAATATCCACGCTGAGGGGGATATTGCGGAGAAATACAGCAGAGCCGCAGAGCGTATCGAGGAAATCCGAAGAGAAATGAGCGACCTTTCAAAGTTGATGGAAAAGTCACCCAAGCCGCAGAAGACAGAGCTTAAGGTGGAGTCAAATATGACAAAGGAGGAGTTCTGCAAAAAAATTGAAAAGGCAAAGGAATATATAGTAAACGGCGATATATTTCAGGTTGTAATTTCGCAGCGGTTTACGGTTGAAACAGATATTGATCCGTTTAATGTTTACAGAGCTCTGAGAAGGATTAATCCGTCACCGTATATGTATTATCTGAATTTTGACGGTTATCAGATTGTCGGCGCATCACCGGAGATGCTTGTAAGAGTGGAAAACGGTATTGTTCAGACCGGACCTATCGCCGGAACAAGACCGCGCGGAAAAACTCTGGAGGAGGATCTGCAGAACGAAAAGGAGCTTCTGGCGGATGCAAAGGAGATTGCGGAGCATACAATGCTTGTTGATCTGGGAAGAAATGACGTGGGAAAGGTCAGCGAGTTCGGCTCGGTTAAGGTAACGAGATTTAAGTATATTGAGAGGTTCTCTCATGTTATGCATATTATTTCCGATGTCGAGGGTAAGCTCAGGGCGGATAAGAGCTGCTTTGATGCTCTCGGCTCAACGCTGCCTGCCGGAACGCTTTCCGGCGCACCGAAAATAAGAGCGATGGAAATAATTGATGAGCTTGAAACAACAAAGCGCAACGCATACGGCGGCGCAATCGGATATATCAGCTTTAACGGCAGCTTCGACAGCTGTATTACAATCCGAACAGGCGTATTCAAGGACGGCAAGGCATATATTCAGGCAGGCGGAGGCATAGTATACGATTCCGTTCCGGAAAACGAGTATCAGGAATCGGTCAATAAATCGGCAGGCGTAATCACGGCAATAAGAGAGGCAGGCGGTATAGAATGATTATAATGATTGATAATTACGATTCGTTTACATATAATCTGTATCAGTATATCGGTACGCTTAATCCCGATATTGAGGTGTACAGAAACGACAAAATAACCGCGGCGGAGGTTCTGCGGAAAAGACCGTCGCATATAATTCTCTCGCCCGGTCCGGGCTATCCGAAGGATGCGGGCATATGTATTGAGCTTATTAAGGCTGCGGGAGATATTCCCGTGCTTGGAGTATGTCTGGGGCATCAGGCTATAGGAGAGGCGTTCGGAGCGTCTGTCGTTCACGCTCCGCGGATTATGCACGGAAAGAGCGACAAGGTGGCAATAAACGGACTCTGTCCTCTGTTTAAGGGGATTTCGGGAGAGCTTGAGGTCGGACGCTACCATTCGCTTGTTATCGATAAAAGCACAATGCCCGCCGAGCTGAGCCTGACGGCGCAGAGCGATGACGGCTGCGTCATGGGAGTTATGCATAATTCAAGACCGATATACGGAATCCAGTTTCACCCCGAATCGGTGCTTACTCCGGACGGAATGAAGCTTATAGAAAATTTCCTTAAGCTGTGAGACTGTGTCTTATTAACTGGTAGAATACAACACAAAAATCCGGGGCTGTTGCTTTTAGCGCAATAGCCCCTTAATTTATGCTTCATATCCGCGGTGCCGTGGCATGCCTCTGCCGCATCAGTGGAACATACCGATTGCTGTGTCTATCATATCGCCCATGTTTTTAAAAACACCCTCGGTACGGCGGGCAAGGCGGCTGCGCTGGCGGTCCGTTACGGGATCTGCGAGCATTGTGATTGCGGCGCCTATTACAAGCCCTGTCGTAACTCCCTTGAAAAAACCGGATGAGGATGAACCCATCATATAAATCACTCCCTTGTTTTAATTGTATTAATAGCTTTTGCCGCCGCGGCTTAAATAATTCCGGGAATTTTTTGGAAAAATATTAAATCATTCAGCTGTTTTTATTCCCTTGACAATGGATTGGCTTGATGTTATAATATATATAAAAGGGAACGGACATGGTTCGGCCCTGTATTGATAGCGGGAGGCGGCATATGAAAAAGAATACGGAAGAATGGAGCTTTATTATAAGACCAAAGGCCGGTTGGTTTGATATAAACCTCAGAGAGATATGGCATTATAAGGATCTTATTCAGATGTTTCTTAAGCGTAATTTTAACAGCGCTTACAAGCAGACAATTCTGGGGCCGCTGTGGTTTTTGATAAATCCGTTTCTGTCGTCAAGTATGTACACGATTGTATTCGGCAAAATTGCAAATATTTCAACCGACGGAGTACCGCAGTTTCTGTTCTATCTGTGCAGCAATGCCGCGTGGGGATACTTCTCATTGTGCCTCAGCTCAACCGCATCAACTTTTACGGGGAATGCCTATCTGTTCGGAAAGGTGTATTTTCCGCGGCTTGTTTCGCCTATAACAACGGTTATATACGCGCTGCTCGGCTTCTTTATACAGATGCTTATGCTTGCGGCGTCAATTGCGGTGTTCGCCTTAAGAGGACAGCTTGTGCATCCGAATATTCATATGCTGTTTCTTCCTGTAATGATACTTCAGATGGCGCTCCTGGGTCTGGGAATAGGCATAATTATTTCATCGGTAACAACAAAATACCGTGACCTCGCAGTTCTTGTCGGATTTGGTATGCAGCTGTGGATGTACGGCACTCCGGTTGTATATCCCGTTTCACAGGTGAATGCAATCGCTCCCGGACTGGAACGGCTTGTATGGCTCAATCCCGTAGCTCCGATTATAAATAATTTCAGGTATGCAATACTGGGCTGCGGAGCTTTCAATTATACATACTGGGGCATAAGCTGGATTGTTACACTGATATTCCTGTTCTTCGGCGTGCTGATTTTCAGCAGGGTGGAAAGAACCTTTATGGATACTGTCTGAAGGAGGCGCGGGAGAATGAATACTAAGCTGAACACAAAGGATATTGAGCGGGAAACCGTAATTGAGATTGACAACGTAAAAAAACAGTACCGCCTCGGAACCATAGGCGGCGGAACACTCAAGGGCGATCTTCAGTCATGGTGGGCGAGAGTGCGCCGCAGGGAGGATCCCAACAGCAAGATAGGCTCAAAGGTCTATGCAAAGAATGAGAAGTTTATGGCTCTTAACGGCGTAAGCTTTGACGTTAAAAAGGGTGAAACAATCGGACTGATAGGCGGCAACGGGGCAGGAAAGTCAACACTGCTCAAGCTGCTCTCAAGAGTAACTGCTCCGACAGAGGGAGAAATCCGTGTCAAGGGCAAGGTATCATCAATGCTTGAGGTTGGCACAGGCTTTCATCCGGAGCTTACGGGACGTGAGAATATCTATCTTAACGGCGCAATCCTCGGTATGCACCGCAGGGAGGTGGACGAGAGGATAGAGGATATTATAGAGTTCTCCGAATGCCGTCAGTTTATAGACACGCCCGTCAAACGGTATTCATCGGGAATGTTTGTAAAGCTTGCCTTCTCTGTTGCGGCGCATCTTGATGCGGACATAATGCTGATGGATGAGGTGCTTGCCGTAGGTGATATGGCTTTTCAGAAAAAATGTATCGATAAGATGGTGTCGGTTGCGCGCGACGAGGGCAAAACAATTATATATGTAAGCCACAATATGCAGACTATACGTCAGCTTTGCAGCAGATGCATAGTTCTGCGCAAGGGAGAGGTCATTTTTAACGGTGACGTTGAGGATGGAATCAATGTTTATCTCAGAAATGATGAAATAACAGCCAAGCTGTTTAATGATTTTACGGATAAGCACGGCTTCACCTTCCTCACCGACAAGGTGCTTATGGATTCATTGGAGGTGCTGGATAAGGAGTCCTGCTATTTCAAGGATGATGAGAAGATACGCTTCAGACTGAAAATGCACTGTAATGAGGATGTCAGGAGTCTGTCGTTGAGGATGATGATTCATAACAGCGATCAGATGGTTACGGCAACCTGCGTATGCTATAACTTTATGAGCTGTAAAAAAGGAGAGTCCTATGAACGTGTTTTCGAGATGGACGTAACAACGCTTGCAAGCGGAGTATATAAGGTGCTTCCCGTGCTTTTTGAGCTTAATGAGCTGGGGGAGGTCATAGACTGCGACGGGGTCTATCCCGGACTTGTTTTTGAACACGCAAAAACAACGGAAATCAACTGGAAAACAAAGCTTTACGGTGACACCGCGCTGCCGGATATGGTATGCGTGGGGGAATAACGTGGCTTTAAATTAATAATTTAAAAGGAGGAATACAGAATGTCAAACATATGGCATGATATAAGCCCTAAAAGAATTTCACCGGACAGATTTATGGCGGTTATAGAAATACCGGCGGGCTGTAAAAACAAGTATGAAATGGATAAGGATACAGGTCTTTTAAGGCTTGACCGCGTACTTTATACGTCAACGCATTATCCGGCAAACTACGGCTTCATTCCCAGAACCTATGCCGACGATAAGGACCCTCTTGACGTACTGGTGCTGTGTCAGGAAAAAATAGTTCCCATGACTCTGGTTGAGTGCTATCCGATAGGAGTTCTTAAGATGGTCGATAACGACCAGCTCGACGAGAAGATTATTGCTGTTCCGTTCAATGATCCGACATATAACTGCTATTCGGATATTTCACAGCTGCCGCAGCACATTTTTGAAGAAATTTCACATTTCTTTAAGGTGTATAAGTCGCTTGAAGGCAAAAGTACGGTAGTTAATGAAATACTCGGCGAAAAGGAAGCAAGAGATATTATTACAAAGTGCATATCGTTTTATAAGGAATGCTATTGTTAAGAAGAGCAAACACTCCTTCATACGGCGGAGGAGTGTTTTTTGCGGTTTATGATACATATTTGATTTATATGCCATAAGAATATGTGTTGATTTTATATATAATATACAAAAATAATAAAATTAAAAATTCTTAGTGACAAATCAAGGCTTTTGTGATATAATGAATGATGTGTAGATATTTAATTTGAGCCGCATTCCGGATGCTGAGTATTATATTCAGGATTTTTCGGAGCGGTACTGAATAAAGGAGAGATAGTTAAAGTGAAAAAGATATATTTATGCGCTGCTGCTGTCGGCATTATGAGCGCAGTGGCAGCTTCACAGGCTTTTGCGGCGTCAACTTATTCCGTAACTGCCAAGTCAGGTTCAAAAACAGTTACTCTTACATACCCTGCAGGCACTTATACAGAGTTCAGCAAGGATACGGGTAATCTCTTCAGGGGGCTTTCGTCTGCGTCATTCGATAAATATACCGAAGATACTCTTACCGTTACAAGTAATTCAAAGACGGGGGTTCGTGTTGATGTCACTCTGAGACTTTCCGTTGACAATGCCGGGGATGCCGAGTATTCACCATTGGATTATTATTCGTTTATAATTTCCGATAAGAGCGGCAATCTTGTTTACAGCAGTGAGGAAGCACCGGCATCGTCACCGTCCGACCTGGTAAAGGATATAAATCTCGGACAATTCAATTCAAAATTCACAAGCGATACGGTGAGCTATGATGTTAAGTATAAGATTAGCAATACAGGCAGGAATATGACAAAGAGTGATATTTCCGATCTTGGAATTGAGCTTGTTGCGCAGCCCTTACAGATAACACCTGCGGGCAGCGGCGATACCGGAGCGGGAGCGGTGCAGAGTACAGAGGCAGCCGCAGCACCTTCGGATAATAATGGGAATACGGAAGCTACGGCAGCGCCGCAGAATACAGAGTCACCGGCAACGTCTGAGACACCTGCGCCTACAGAGGGAGCGGAAAAGACAATTATCATAGGTCAGTCAAAGGATAAGGACGGCAATATCATTACTCCGGGACGCTATGTTATTAAGGGAAATGCACTGGTAACAATTAAGGATAAAAAAGGAAATGTAAAAACAACAGAGTGTATCATAGATGGCCTGGCTGATGATGTCAAGGGTGTAAGTCAGCTGATAGTTACACTGGATGACGGTGATGTTATAACCATTAAACCAATTGACGGTCAGACGAGTGCTCCGATAAGTCTTGAGAAAACAAACGTAAGCTCTGCAACGGCTAAGCCCGCAAGCAGTAAGTCGACATCAAAGACCGGTACGGCAGCTTCATCAAAGTCAAGCCCCAAGACCGGTGACGGCGGCATGGCACTGGGTCTGCTCGGCGGAATTATGGCGGCAGCGGCAGCAGGCTTTGGCGGTCTGGGAATTATCAAGAGAAGAAAATCCGACTGATTAATATAATTAAAGACGGAGGGGATTTGAGACAGTGAAACGAATAATAACACTGCTTCAGATCCTTTTTCTTTGTATTTTTATCGCATGCGGAGCTTATTTCGGTAAGCTGTATTATGATAAGCTGCAAACGGAAAAGGAGATGGAGTATCTGGCGGGAATGATAGAAGACACGCCGGTTAAATCCGAAGACCGGGATAATGCGGTTCAGCCTGAAGCAGAGGCGGCAGCGGAGACAGCGGAGTCTGATCCAAGGGAAGAAAACGGTATGCTTTCCATGTATTACAAGCTGTATGAGCAGAATAATGATATGGCGGGATGGATAAGCATAAACGGTACAAAAATAAACTATCCGGTGTTATACAGCGAAGGCAGCAATGCTTACTATCTGCATCGTAATTTTGAAAGGCAGAACAGCCCGTCAGGTATGATTTTTATGGACTACCAGTGCGATCGCGGCGGAACAAGCACAAACACAATTCTTTACGGGCATAATATGCGTAACGGAACAATGTTTCATTCGCTTCTTAATTATGAAAAAAAATCATTTTGGGAGGAGTATCGGTCAATAGGCTTTGATACAATGTATGAGCGAGGATCGTATGAAATATTTTCGGTGTTCCGTACAACAGTGGGTTCAAAAAAAGAATTCAGATATTATGATTTCATCAATGCGCAGTCGGAGGACGATTTTAACAGCTTTGTTGCTAGGTGTAAAGCAGAAGCTATTTATGATACAGGCATAACTCCTGTATACGGCGACAGGCTGCTGATGCTTTCAACCTGCTCATATAATACAGGCAATGAACGCTTTGTAGTTGCCGCAGTAAGAAGATAATATTTGGGAACGGTCCGGCGGCCGTTCTTTTTTTGCGCGGAATTTGTCGTACGATAGACAAATTTCAACAAAGGAAAATATGTATAAATCAGAGAAATATACATCGGTGGAGGATAAGCTTTGAGCAGAAAGGAATGATATTTTATGGAAATGACGCAGATTGCCAAACACAGAATGCTGGTAATGCGCATTTACGGAGAGCTGGATCAGCGCAGCGCGGATGAGGCAAGGACTGTGCTTGAACGAGAGATCAAGCGGACGGGTGCGGTTAATATTGCGCTTGATTTCGGCAGAGTGACATTTATGGATTCATCGGGTATAGGTATGATCATAGGAAGATATAAAACAGTGTCATCTCTGGGCGGCAGAATTATTGTCTATGATGCGTCGGATCAGGTGATAAGATTGTTGGAAATGGCGGGACTGGACAGGCTTGTTATTATTGCGCCGACGTTAAATGAAGGTATTAAGTTAATGAAAAGAGGAATGTAAAATGAGAAACAATATGAAAATTATATTTCCGGCAATTCCGGAAAATGAAAGTCTTGCAAGAACGGTATGTGCGGCATTTGTTCTGGAGCTTGATCCGACAGTTGAGGAAATGTCGGAGATAAGAACAGCGGTATCGGAGGCTGTAACAAATTCGGTAATACATGGCTACAACGGCAGCGGCGGCGATATAGAAATCGATGCGGAGCTGGACGGCAGAACCGTTACATACACAATAAAGGACAATGGCTGCGGTATAGAGAATATTGAAAAGGCAAAGGAGCCGTTATATACCGGCAGCAGCGATTCGGAGCGCTCAGGTATGGGATTTTCCATCATGGAGGCGTTTATGGACAAGCTGGAGGTAGAAAGTATGCCGGGAGAGGGTACGGTTGTAAAGCTGGTGAAGAAAATTGAAGCAGATGATGAGTAATACGGAGCTGCTTGAAAGGTACAGGCAGGGAGATGAGGCTGCAAAGGATACGATAGTAGAGCAAAACATGGGGCTGGTATACAGTGTTGTAAAGCGTTTTATGAACAGGAACCATGAAACTGAGGATTTGATCCAAATCGGTGCAATAGGTCTGATCAAGGCAGTGAAGAAATTTGACGATACCTTTGGCGTGCAGTTTTCTACCTATGCTGTTCCGATGATAGCAGGAGAAATAAAAAGATTTCTTCGTGATGACGGGGCGGTTAAGGTAAGCCGTTCTATAAAAGAAACTGCGATAAAAGGGCGCAGGGCAGAGGAAGCACTGAGGAAAAGACTGGGGCGCAATCCCGGAATAAAGGAAATTGCAGATGAATGCTGCATTCCGCAGGAGGAACTGATGCAGGCATTTGAAGCTGCTGTTGTACCGGAGTCGCTGCAGTCGGGGATAGGTGACAAGGATGATAAACGCAGTGTAAGATTGATTGAGATGCTTACCTCGGAGGATACAGAGGAGAAAATTGTTGACAAGGTTTTTGTTAAAGAGGTTCTTGCAATGCTTCCGGAAAGGGAGAGAAAGATAATAATTATGAGATATTTCAGAGGGAAAACGCAGAGTGAAATTGCCGAAATGATAGGAATATCTCAGGTTCAGGTTTCAAGAATAGAAAAAAAAGCGTTAAGCAAGCTGAGGGAATCGGCGGAGATATAGGTATGCGGCGCATCTGCGGCAGCAAACCGCCGATGCGCAATTCAGACAAAATAATCAATTTGTAGACCTTAAAAGCGCAAACAGACATTTAATTTGTACAAATAAAAAACTTTTTAAAATTTTTTTAAAAAAAGTGTTGACAAATGCAGAAGCTTGTGCTAAAATATTTAACTGTTGACGGCAAGAAAGCCTGAGACGCTTGAACATTGAAAAATGAACAGTGTGAGTTCTTGAAAGTGTAGAAATACACT
>JAQXTR010000018.1 GCA_029219585.1 Clostridiales bacterium | reverse complement strand
CAGCACGTGATGCGGCAATTGAGGAGCTTGGCAAGGGTGCTAAGGTGCAGAGATATAAAGGTCTTGGTGAGATGGACCCCGAAGAGCTTAAGGAAACAACTATGGACCCCGAAAAACGTACATTGCTCCGTGTTGATATGGAGGATGCAATCGAGGCGGACAGAATTTTTACTATTCTTATGGGCGAAAAGGTTGAGCCGAGACGTGACTTCATTGAGGAAAACGCCAAGTATGTTTCAAACCTTGACATATAACGAAAGTATATAGGTGAATAACAAGCCCCTTTGTATTGTATAATAATACAAGGGGGTTATTTTATGCTTAAAAATTTGATTTTATTCGGTATTGGCGGAATTATGTATTTAATAGTAGAACTATTATGGCGAGGAAGCTCACACTGGACTATGTTTCTGCTTGGGGGTGCGTGCTTTTTAATCATCGGACTGATAAACGAAATCAGCCGTAAAAATCTGCCGTTATTGCTACAGATGGCAATATCTGCGGTTATTATCACTGTACTTGAGTTTGTTACAGGTTATATAGTAAATATCCGTATGGGGTTAAATGTGTGGAGCTACTACGATATGCCCTATAATATAATGGGACAGGTGTGCTTGCTCTATTCTGTATTTTGGTTCTTTCTGTCCTTTGCGTGTATACTTGCCGATGATTGGTTAAGACACGCACTATTCGGCGAGGATAAGCAAAAATATCGTATTATATAATCAAAAAATCACGAAAACCTATTGAAAAAAACGAAATTCTGTGATAAAATATAGTGAGTATATTTTTACGGAAGGGAATGATTTTACAAATGTCTTATAAGATAGTTGAAAAGAAAATGCTCAATCCAACCGTATTTTTGATGGAGGTAGAAGCACCGCTTGTTGCTCGCAAAGCTGAGCCGGGTCAGTTCGTTATCCTCAGAATCGATGAATACGGTGAGAGAGTACCATTTACAGTAGCAGATTTTGACAGAGAAAAAGGTACAATTACGGTTATTATCCAGATTGTTGGTAAGACAACACGTGATTTGGCAAAGCTTGAGGCAGGCGATGAGCTACTCGACTTTGCAGGTCCTCTCGGACAGCCTACTCCGCTTGACGGCAAGAAAAAGGTCGCAGTAATCGGCGGCGGCTTGGGTACTGCTATTGCATATCCCCAGGCAAAGAAGCTTCACGAGCTTGGTGCAGAAGTTACTGTTATAACAGGCTTCAGAAACAAGGACCTTATAATCCTTGAAGAGGAGCTTACAAAGATTGCAGACAAGCTTATCGTAGCAACCGATGACGGCTCAAACGGTACACAGGGCTTTGTTACCGATATGCTTGAAAAGGAAATCCTTGCAGGTGAGAAGTTTGACGAGGTAATCGCCATAGGTCCGCTTGTAATGATGAAATTCGTTTGTAAGCTGACAGAAAAGTACGATATCCCGACAATGGTTAGTATGAACCCTGTAATGATAGACGGTACAGGTATGTGCGGCGGCTGTCGTATTATCGTTGATGGTGAGACTAAGTTTGCGTGTGTTGACGGCCCTGACTTTGACGGCCATAAGATAGATTGGGACAGTGCTATGAAGCGTGGCAGAATGTTCTCCGGCTATGAAAAGCGTTCATGTGACGAGGGGCACTGCAGAATAGGCAGAACAAATAAGTACGAGGATTAAGGAGGTCAGAACAATGCCAAATATGAGATTGGACAAAAATCCTATGCCCGAACAGGCACCGGATGTCAGAAATAAAAACTTCCTTGAGGTAACAACAGGCTATACCGAGGAGATGGCAATTGACGAGGCACAGAGATGTCTTAATTGTAAGAACAAGCCGTGTATGGAGGGTTGCCCCGTATCGGTTAAGATTCCCGAATTCTTGTCGTTTATGAAAGACGGCGACTTTGAGGGCGCATATCAGAAAATCAAGGAAACAAACGCATTGCCTGCCGTATGCGGCAGAGTATGTCCGCAGGAGAAGCAGTGTGAGTCAAAATGTGTAAGAGGCATCAAGGGCGAGCCTGTCGGCATAGGCAGACTTGAAAGATTTGCCGCAGACTACCATATTGCACACGTTGAGGACAAGATAGAAATACCTGAATGGAACGGCAAGAAGGTGGCTGTAGTAGGTTCAGGCCCGTCAGGTCTGACAGTTGCAGGCGATCTTGCGAAATTAGGTTATAAGGTAACAGTATATGAGGCATTCCACACAGCAGGCGGAGTTCTTATGTACGGTATCCCCGAGTTCAGACTGCCAAAGGATATTGTTCAGAAAGAAATAACAAACCTTAAGAAAATGGGTGTTGACATACAGACGAATGTAATTATCGGCAGAACCCTTACTGTTGATGAGTTGTTTAACGATATGGGTTATGATGCTGTTTATATCGGTTCAGGTGCAGGTCTACCCAGATTTATGGGCATTGAGGGCGAGAGCTTAAACGGCGTATATTCTGCAAACGAGTTCCTGACAAGAATAAATCTTATGAAGGGTTATAAATTCCCTGACTATGATACGCCTGTGTATGTTGGTAAGAATGTTGCGGTACTTGGCGGCGGAAACGTTGCAATGGATGCGGCAAGAAGTGCAAAGAGACTTGGTGCTGAAAATGTATATATAGTATACAGACGTGGTAAAGAGGAGCTTCCTGCACGTAAGGAAGAGGTAGAGCATGCAGAACAGGAGGGAATTAAGTTCAGATTGCTTGAAAACCCAACAAGAATTCTCGGTAACGAGGACGGCTGGGTAACCGGTATGGAGGTTATCAAGATGGAGCTTGGCGAGCCTGACGAGAGCGGCAGACGTCGTCCTGTTGAAATCCCCGGAAGTGAAGAGGTGCTTGATATTGATACTATTGTAGTTGCAATAGGTCAGACACCTAACCCGCTTATCAGACAGACTACAGACGGTCTTGAAACTAACAAGCGTGGCTGTATTATTGCTGATGAGAACGGTCTTACTACGAAAGAAAAGGTATATGCCGGCGGTGACGTTGTAACAGGTGCCGCAACGGTTATCCTTGCAATGGGCGCAGGTAAAAAGGCGGCTCTTGCGATAGATAAGGAGCTTATGGGTAAATAAACTCCTTAATACAAAGGAGGTAACGGTGATGGCAGGATTTTTTAAGGAGCTGTTTTCCGGAATTGCGTCAGTAATTGAGGAGACGGCAGATAATGTGTCAGCCTTTTTTAAACGTATAAGGCTTGGCAATAAAATAAAAGAAACACAAAAAAACAAAGTGAAGCTGTTCTGCAATTTGGGTGAGCTTGTATATAATTTGCAGATGAGCGGTGTTATAAATGTTAAACAGTGCGAGGGTATGTGCGAGGAAATATCGGAATATGACGAGAAATTGCGTTTGCTTACCGAGGCTGAAGCAAAATTTGCAAAATCGGTAGAGTACAAGTCGGATTTACCCGATATTCCGACTCCCGATACAGCAGTATGCACTGATAATGAGGATGATTTTGGTGTGCCATCATCAGATTTGTAAAAAATATAAATTTTCTGTTGAAGAATCACGAAAAATGTGATACAATATAGCTGACAATGGTGTAAAAGCCATTTTGTAACTTTGAAAGGAGAAAAAACATGAAGTATTCATCAGAAGTTGAGAATATGTGTCCTTTAGCTAAGGGTACATATCACGGACCTGCTCCCATTCCCCAGGAGGGAAAATGGACACAGGCAAAGGAAATCAAGGACATTTCAGGCCTTACTCACGGT
The DNA here is from genome assembly GCA_029219585.1 of Clostridiales bacterium. Taxonomy (GTDB): domain Bacteria; phylum Bacillota; class Clostridia; order UBA1381; family UBA1381; genus Ornithomonoglobus. Next base: position 5,901 of record JAQXTR010000018.1, on the reverse strand, counting down.
ATAGGCTGGTGTGCTCCGCAGCAGGGAACTTGTAAGCTTACGCTTAACGTTAAAGACGGCGTTATCCAGGAGGCTCTTGTTGAGACAGTTGGATGTTCAGGTATGACTCATTCAGCAGCTATGGCGGCTGAAATACTTATCGGCAAGACTATTCTTGAGGCACTTAACACCGACTTGGTTTGTGACGCTATAAACACAGCTATGCGTGAGTTGTTCCTACAGATTGTGTACGGTCGTACACAGACAGCGTTCTCAGAGGACGGTCTGCCAATCGGTGCCGGTCTTGAGGATTTGGGCAAGGGCTTGCGTTCACAGGTTGGTACAACCTACGCTACACTTGCTAAGGGACCTCGCTATCTTGAGCTTGCAGAGGGTTACATAACAAAGATTGCTGTAGATGAGAACGATACAATCATCGGTTATAAGTTCGTTCATCTTGGTAAGATGATGGAAATGATTGCTAAGGGCATGGATGCTAACGAGGCTTTGGAAAAGGCAAGCGGTCAGTACGGCAGAGTTGATGATGCTGTAAAGCTTATCGATCCGAGACACGAATAAGATAGGGAGGTAAACTATAATGGCATTATTTGAAAGTTATGAGAGAAGAATAGACCAGATCAATGCAGAGCTTGCTAAGCATGGCATTTCATCAATTGAAGAAGCTGAAACAATCTGTAAGGATAAAGGTCTTGATGTATACAAAATGGTAAAGGAAATCCAGCCGATTTGTTTTGAGAATGCGTGCTGGGCATACATCGTAGGTGCGGCTATTGCAATTAAAGACGGTGTTAAGACTGCTGCAGAGGCTGCTGAGAAGATTGGTGTAGGTCTACAGTCATTCTGTATCCCCGGCTCAGTTGCTGATGACAGAAAGGTTGGTATAGGTCACGGTAATCTTGGCGCTATGCTTTTAAGAGAAGAAACAAAGTGTTTCGCATTCTTGGCAGGTCACGAGTCATTCGCTGCAGCTGAAGGCGCTATCGGTCTTGCACGTTCAGCTAACAAGGCTCGTAAGGAACCTCTAAGAGTTATCCTTAACGGTCTTTGTAAGGACGCTGCTAAGATTATTTCAAGAATTAACGGCTTTACATACTGCCGTACACAGTTTGATTACTATACAGGTAAGGTAGAGGTTGTTGAGAGAATAGCTTATTCAAATGGCGAAAGAGCAAAGGTAAACTGCTACGGTGCGGACGATGTTCGTGAAGGTGTCGCAATTATGCACCTTGAGGGCGTTGACGTATCAATCACAGGTAACTCAACTAATCCGACACGTTTCCAGCATCCTGTTGCAGGTACATACAAGAAGGAATGTATCGAACAGGGCAAGAAGTACTTCTCAGTTGCATCAGGCGGCGGTACAGGCCGTACACTTCATCCTGATAATATGGCGGCAGGTCCTGCTTCATACGGTATGACAGATACAATGGGACGTATGCACTCAGACGCTCAGTTTGCAGGTTCATCATCAGTTCCGGCTCACGTTGAAATGATGGGACTTATCGGCGCAGGTAACAACCCGATGGTTGGTATGACTGTTGCGGTTGCGGTTGCTGTTGAAGAAGCTATGAACAAAACTAACTGACACTAACCACTGTTAAAATAAAGGTTTGCAAAGTAGGTAAAAGTAGAAAAATGCAGGAAAATGTAGGTAATTCATATATTATTTCTACATTATTCCTACACCTATATTCCTACACTCATTTTCCGCTTTGAGGTAACAAGTTTAAACACTCGTTACTTCAAGGCGGATTTATATTTTAATTTGTCTCTTATTTTTGAATAAATCGGAACAATTCGATTAGTTCCGGCAGCGGTTTTCATTCCACCTTTCTTGATGAAATGTATAATTTAAAAAAATTACCGGAAGCAAGCAAAGAGGAAGTACTAAAAAAAGAAGCCCAAATAAGCAAAAAAGAACTTCGCCGATTGACAGAAGTTTTACAAGATGCTGACATAAGCAACACAAAAAAAAACAAAGTGGCAAGGACAATTTTTAAGGAGATTGTCAAAGGCGGACAAGACGGAAAAACGCTGAAATGCGTGTTTTGGAGATAAGAATAACACTACTCAAACATTTGCAATTCGTCGTCCGCCGTATTGCGTTTGCTGAAATTATATTCTGTAAAAAATACAGAACTCTTTTCCGTCAGTGCCTGTTTTGACAATTTCGGATATAAACCCCCTTGCCATGTCGTTTTTCTCCTTGGGTGAAGCTGTGTCGCTTTCCAGCGTGTCAATAGCTGCCTTCATAAGACTGCGGCAGAGGGGGGGATTCTCTTTCTTTGTGCTTTCATCGTGCGAATGCAGCTGCGATTTCATTTCTTCTATTTCTGCGGTTATCTTCTGCTTGCCGGCCCGGTATTCTTCAAGTGTATCGATTCCCTGTTCATAGGCTTCTTTCACTCTTTCAAGTCGGTTATAGGCTTTTTGCAGCTGACGTTTTATAAGAGCATCGTTGTTTTGATACGCGGGCTGTAATGCTTTGGTGGGGACAGATAAATATGATGCGGAATCCATGATGTCGCGCAGCTGATTTATAACGATATTGCTGAGTTTTTTTGCACTTATACTGCCGTTGCCGGGACATACGCCTTTGTTTCGGTTATTACAGCAGAAGTAACCGGAGCAGTTGACCAGCGCTCCTCCGCAGATACCGCACCGCGCAAGAGATACAAGCCAGTGACTTATACTTCCCATAGGCTTATAATATGGTCTGTATTTTTCTTTCTGTTCTTTCATAAGCCGTTGTGTCTGCGTCCATGTTTCATTATCAATAATAGCTTCATGCTGACCGGGGACAATCATGCAGTCGGGATTGTGATAATTCCTTGAGGTCTTTCCCGAGGGTGTCCAGCGTATATTTCCGATGTATATAGGATTGTTAAGCCAGTATTCGATTGTTCTGTTTTCTATTTTTCCGCCGCGGTGAGTGCGGATTCCGAGGGCGTTAAGCTCCTTTGCAATGCGGAGCATGCCTGTGCCTTCGTTATAACGGCGGAAAACCGTTCTTATAACCTCTGCTTCTTCGGGGACAATAATATACTGTCCGTTTTCAACCGTGTAGCCGTATGCAGGGATTGAGAGTACGCCGCCGCGCCTTGCCTTTTCGGTCATACCGCGTTTTACCTCCTCTGAAAGATTTATAGAGTAAAATTCATCCATTGCTTCTATCAGAGCTTCAATAAGCACCGACATCTTATCATCCCCTATATTTTCCGTGATTGATATAACGTCAATACCGCACTGCTTGCGGAGCATGGATTTATATACAATGCTGTCCTCGCGGTTACGGGCGAAACGGGAGAATTTCCACAGCAGAATTACATCAAACGGCTTGGGCTTCTGCTTTGCAAGCCCCATCATTCTCATGAACTGCGGGCGTTTTTCAGCCTTTCTGCCGCTTATGCCCTCATCAACGAATATATATTCCTGAGGCAGAGTGCAGTCATTGCGTTCTGCATAGTCCCGTATCCGCGCTAGCTGAGAGTCCGGGGAAAATTCGACCTGATCCTCGGTTGATACTCTGATATATGCTGCAGCTGTTTTCATTTTATCACCTTCCTTCAATCGGTGTATGAATTATTTAAAGACGATTGACCTGCATGAAAACGCGGGAAAACCGCGCTTATGCGTCCAATCATTCATATATATTCCGGACGTGAATACATATATTACACTGCATACCGTGCCGATGGCGGGAAAACGAATAGATACGGCAAAATATTGTATGTCTGAAGGTAATAGGACATACAATACGAAAAATAAATATTAAACAGTAATGAGAAAGGGGAGAGGCACAATGGCAGGAAGAAAATCCGATGAGATTACCGCGAAATTTACAGGCACGGACGAATGCGGAGCGTTCACAAATTACCGGTATGCCGATGGCAGCGAATTTATGGTAAGAAATCTTATTAAATCCGCTGAGACAGCCGATGGCAATGACGGTAAAAGCTATATGGAACAGCTCGCTCCGCATATGGTGCCGTTTGATGAATATCTTGCAAAAAATAATTTAACAAAACGGGAATGGTGGAGGATACACGAGGAAGGTGTACAGGGCAGTATACATAACTGCATAATCAGAACAACAATATCGGAGTAAGATATGCCGCTGTTCTGAAATGCTTATATGCCGTATTCTGCTTTTACTCTCAGAATACGCTCAACAGCCTTGTCAAGTGTCTGAGGCGGAATTTCTCCGCTTTTAACAGCAGCGAGAACCTCGGAGTATGCCGTTTCAAAGTCGGATACTATTATCATGTCATTTCCCGCAAGGACTGCTCTTGTATACGGCGTTTCGTATTCTGCCATTGCCTGCATTGACATATCGTCTGTCATGATTATACCGCTAAAGCCCAATTCATCTCTCAGTATACTGTGTATCTGCGGTGAAATTGACGCAGGCTCTTCAGGGGCGGCGGCTGTGATTATATTGTGCGATACAAGCACGGACGCGGCACCGGCGGCAATTCCGCTTTCAAAGGGCAGAAAGTCATTCGCGCGGAAGGAATCAAGACTTCTGTTGTCTATGGCAATGCCGGTGTGAGTATCCGCGTTATTCCCGTAACCGGGGAAGTGCTTAAGACAGGACATAATGCCTTCATTTTTTGCCGCGGACGTAACCGCTGCGATGTATTCGGCAGTGGTTTGTGCATCCTGACCTAAAGAACGGTCATATATAAAGTCTGAAGGATCGGTTGATACATCGGCTACAGGCGCCAGATTCATTGTTATTCCGAGTTCTGAAAGAAGCTGCGATTTCTCAACGGTATTCTGTACCGTACCCTCAATACCGCCCTCGTTATAGTAAAACTGCGGACTTTTATATTTTTCGGGCGCAAGCATCGGGTTTGAGCTTACGCGTACAACTGTTCCGCCTTCTTCATCAACTGCAATAATAGGCTCAATATCGCAGGACTTCTTATAGCCCTTTATTTTTTTCTTGACATCATTTTCGGAAAGATTTTCAAAGTCAACCGCAAACATAACTATTCCGCCCGGCTGCTTTTCAAGCACGGAGTCCATATTGCTGCTGTCGCATCGAACCATAAAAAGCTGACCGATCTTTTCTTCTGTTGTCATACCGTCCGCGGGAGTACGCGCCGCCTTGTCCTCATTCTGCGGCGGAACAGAGCCGCAGGAGGAAAGAAGGAGGACGGATAATATAACAGGGATAAGCTTTTTCATAAAAACACCTCATATTTCGTTGAGAATTACATCATATACCGCGTGAGCGAGCTTTTCATGCTCGGCTGGAAGCATATGTACACCGTCAAGTGATGAGGTTCTGCAAACAGCTGCGGCATTGAGATACAGGGTATGCTCCCGCTCTGCCAGAGCCTTATATTCCGCGGCGAACAGCCTTGATTTGCCGATTGCGTCCGTTTCATACGCGTCATTCATTGCGGCGTTGTTCTTTTTATCCTCGGTAATCAGGATGGGGGAGATGAGAAGTATCCTGCTGTCCTGTCCGAATTTATCACGCCATGAGCGGATATAACCGCGCAGCGCTTCCGCTGTTTCCAAAACAGAGCAGTCAAAATGCTTCAGAGTGTCGTTTGTTCCGAGCATAATTATAAGCAGCTCTGCGCCGCCGCTTTCCTCAAGCAGCTCGTTAAAGCGGACAAGACCGTTTGACGGATCCATATCCGAGGCGGACAGATGTGTATTTCTGCCGCACAGCCCTTCGTTTATGACCTTGCAGTCGGGGCGAAGCTCCTGAAGTACCGATGGCCACGGTCTTTCCATGCGTTCCCCTGTCGGGGGAGTGTGTCCGTAGGTATTGGAGTCGCCGAAGCAGATTATTTTTTTCATTACATTGCACTTCCTTTTTCTTTGTTTATAATTTAAGGGAACCTCTAAAAATTGATTCCCAATCATAATATTTTGCTATTT
>JAQXTR010000017.1 GCA_029219585.1 Clostridiales bacterium | reverse complement strand
TGTTATCATGAACCTTCATCAATGTTTCAGTATCAAATAAAGCGCACATCATATCTACTACCTCCTCTTCACGCTGTGATAAGTATTCCTTTAAAATATCAGTATCCTTGCATATTCTGATTGTTTCGATAATCGCTCGCTCACTGCGTCCGTGCGCTGTAATCTGTTCATTCAGAACCTTAGTATAATAATTATATCGCAGCAGCGCATAAAAGCCAATGCTATAATCATCATTTTACAAAAAATTCACAGCTGTACTGTTACTATTTAGGTATGCACATAGATAATAATTTATGGTTGAATAGCAACGCAATAATGTCAAATTTTCGTAAATTTTTTTCGATTTATTATAAAAAATGCTTGACAAACAGCTTGCAGCAGTGTTATAATAACTTGGTATGGAAATACACACGCATAATGTATGCGCCTGTTGCCGTTTGGCCGCGGTTGGCGCAATAGTGAATTTATGCGGAGGAATTAAACCGGGAGGAATTTTAAAATGGCTAATGTAATTTCAATGAAACAGCTTTTGGAAGCGGGTGTTCACTTTGGACATCAGACAAGAAGATGGAATCCTAAAATGCAGCAGTACATCTTCACAGAAAGAAACGGTATCTACATCATCGACCTTCAGAAGACAGTAAAGAAGGTTGAAGAGGCTTATTACTTCATCCGTGAAGTAGCAGCATCAGGCAAGAGCGTATTGTTTGTAGGTACAAAGAAGCAGGCTCAGGACTCAATTAAGGAAGAGGCAGAGCGTGTTGGTATGTATTATGTAAATAACAGATGGCTCGGTGGTATGCTTACAAACTTCCAGACAATCGAGAAGAGAATCGCAAGACTTGCTCAGATCAACAAGATGGAAGAGGATGGCACATTTGATGTACTTCCTAAGAAGGAGGTTACAATCCTTAAGAACCAGAGAGATAAGCTTGAGAAGAATCTCGGCGGTATCAAGGAAATGAAGGAGCTGCCGGGCGCTATGTTTGTTGTTGACCCGAGAAAAGAAAAGATTGCTATATCGGAAGCGAAGAAGCTTGGTATTCCGGTTGTCGCTATCGTTGATACAAACTGTGATCCGGATGAGGTTGACTATGTAATTCCGGGTAACGATGATGCTATCCGTGCGGTAAAGCTTATTGCATCGACAATTTCAAACGCAATAATCGAAGGCAAGCAGGGCGAGGACGCAGAGATTGAGGCTGAAGTTGAAACAGCTGAGATTGAAGACGCTGAATAATTTCAATATTTATCTGGATTAATAACAGGAGGAAGATAACATGGCAGCATTTACAGCTAAGGATGTTAAAGAATTAAGAGAAATGACAGGCTGCGGCATGATGGACTGTAAGAAAGCTCTTACAGAGGCTGACGGCGATATGGACAAGGCAGTTGAGATACTCAGAGAAAAGGGTCTCGCTAAAGCTGCTAAGAAGTCAGGCAGAATTGCAGCTGAGGGTATAGTTAAGGAATATATCAATGGCGGTGTTGGTGTTCTCGTTGAGGTTAACTCAGAGACAGACTTCGTTGCAAAGAATGCGGAGTTCCAGGAGTTTGTAGGCACAGTTGCAAAGACAGTTGCAGATACTAATCCGGCAGATGTTGATGCACTCAAGGCTACAGCTATAGACGGTACAACAATCGGCGATATACTCACCGAGAAGATCGTTAAGATCGGTGAGAACATGAATATCAGAAGATTTGCAAGAGTTGCTACAGATGGCGCTGTTGTTGCATACATCCATGCGGCAGGTAAGATTGGTGTTCTTGTTGAGGCTGATGCTCCGGCAGACAACGAAGATGTTAAGGAAGCTTTGAAGAACGTTGCAATGCAGGTTGCAGCTCTCAATCCTAAGTATCTTTCAAACACAGACGTTCCGCAGGACTACAAGGATCACGAGTTGGAGATTCTTGTTGCTCAGGCAAAGAACGATCCGAAGAATGCTACAAAGCCGGATAATATCATTGAGAAGATGGTTACAGGCCGTCTTAACAAGGAGCTTGCAGAAGTATGTCTTCTCCAGCAGACATATGTTAAGGCTGAGAACAAGGAAACTGTTGAGAAGTACCTTGAGGCAGTTGGTAAGAAGATCGGCGCTCCGATCACACTCAAGAGCTATGTTCGTTTCGAAACAGGCGAAGGTCTTGAGAAGAAGGAAGACGATTTCGCAGCTGAGGTTGCAGCAATGGCAGGCAACAAATAATTTGGTCATCAAAAAAGCGGTTCATACGAACCGCTTTTTTTGATGGCTATTTCAGTATCTTTTTACTTCTGAAATAATACATAGAAGTTGTTACACTTGCCGCGATAATATCACTTATGGGCTCTGCGAGGAAAAGTCCCCAGACGCCCAAACCCGTAACCGCAGGGATTATCAGAGCGAGCGGGAAGAGGAGAATTATTTTTCTCAGGCATGCGAGAAACATAGAAATCTTTGCCTCTCCCAGAGCCACAAAGGTTTGCTGACACGCACTTTGTGCGCCCATTGCCCACATTCCTGCCATAAACAGGCGAAGCGCGTTCTGCCCCATGTCAATAATTGTTCTGTCATCGGAAAATAAGCGCAGAAAGACCCCGGGGAAAAGCTCCACCGCTGCAACACTGACGATTGAAAATATCATATTAATAGTAATTTGCAGCTTAAACGCTCTTTTTACACGTCCAATGTTTTTTGCTCCGTAGTTGTAGCTTGTAATCGGCTGTACACCCTGTGAAAATCCGGTTAACGGCATCCAGACAAGCTGCATTATGCTGAACAGCATGGACATTATGGCAACATAGGAGTCGTTGCCGTATTTAAGCATACCCTTGTTAAATGTGAGCTGAATAAGACATTCGGTTGACTGCATTACAAACGGAGCAGCGCCGAGCGCAAGGATGGAGCCGATTATGTTCTTGTCCGGTATCATTGCTGACAGCTTCAGCTTAATCAGTGTTTTTTTGCCTGTGAGAAACCTCATAACCCATATAAAGGAAACACACTGTGAAATAATAGTAGCAAGTGCGGCGCCTTGTACCCCCATGCCAAAGCCGTAAATAAATATCGGATCGAGAATAATGTTTATAACAGCGCCTATGCACACTGTTAGCATACTTATTTTTGAAAATCCCTGATTTGTGATGAACATATTAAGCCCAAGCGTCATCTGTACAAAGACAGTGCCTATCAGATATATTTCAAGGTATGAATTTGCATAGGGCAGCGTGTTTTGACTTGCTCCGAAAGCGAGTAGTATTCTATCCTTGGTTATATAAAAGACAACCGAGAGAATGACAGCAAATACTATCAGCAAAGCTGCGCTGTTGCCCAGGTATTTTTCAGCTTTTTTATAATCTCCCTCTCCCATTGCGTATGAGGCACGGGGAGCTCCCATTCCGGAAAGCATTGCAAACGCCGAAATAAGCATTATTATAGGGAAGGTGACACCCAGACCGGCGAGTGCGAGAGTCCCCTCTCCGGGAATACGCCCGACATAGATACGGTCTACTATATTATAGAGCATATTAACGAGCTGCGCCGCAATTGACGGAAGGGAAAGCTGTATAATCAGCTTTCCCACCGGTTCAGTTCCTAATTTTGTTTTATTATCCATTATTTTTCCATCTCCCAATATTGAACGCTGTATGGCGGCAGTTCACTGCCGCCGCCAAAATCGTGTGTCTGACCGGTCAAAAGGTCAACTGCAAGTCCGCAGCCTGCGTCAAAGTGGCATACGACCGGACTTTCATCCGCATTAATCGCTACAAGAACACGTTCGTTATCTGTCCTTCGCTCAAATATGCAGTGCTTGTTCTGCAAGACTATGGAGCGAAAAGCGCCGTTCTGAAGTGCGTCACTGTTTTTGAATGCATTTGCAAGCCTTGAAATAAACTCGGTAAGCTCTGTTTCCTCAGGCTTATCGATACACGGACGCAGCGCCGGATCACCTTGATGTTTTTCGCCTTTAACGCCGAACTCACTTCCGTAATATATACATGGAAATCCCGGCACACCAAACATCATGCCGTATAAAAGAGGAAGATGCTTTTCGTTTGTGATGATGCTTGCGGCTCTTGTGACATCGTGATTATCGACAAAGTTCAGAAGATGCTGTCCACGGCAGATGCACCAGTTTTCGGCTCCGAATAATCTTTGAACAGAATGGATTATTTCGAACAAATTCATTGAGTTTAATGACGAGTACAAGCCCTTATAACACTGATAATTTGTACATGAGTGCAGCATTTCATTATTAACTCTCTGCGAATAATCACCGTGCAGAAGCTCTCCGATAAGCACAAATTCAGGCTTAAGCCGGTCTGTAAAGCTGCGAAGAGTTTTAAGAAATTCAGGAGTAAGGCAGTATGCCACATCTAGCCTGAGACCGTCTATATCAAACTCATCTACCCAGAACTTCACTGCATCAAGTAGGTGACGGACAACATTGTCGTTATGAAGATTGAGCTTAACAAGGTCGTAATTACCCTCCCAGCCCTCGTACCAGAGTCCGTCGTTGTAATTGCTGTTGCCGTCAAAGCTGATATTAAACCAATCCTTGTACGGCGAATCCCAACGCTTTTGAAGAACGTCCTGAAAGGCCCAGAAACCGCGTCCCACGTGGTTAAATACACCGTCAAGGACAACCTTAATTCCGTTCGAGTGAAGCTCTTTTACAACCGATTTAAAGTCGTCATTTGTACCCAGTCTTGTATCAATTTTAAAGAAGTCTCTTGTGTTATAGCCGTGTGTGTCCGACTCAAACACAGGTGAAAAGTATATTGCATTGCAGCCGGTTTTCTTTATATGATTAATCCACTCCTTTACCTTTCCTATTCTGTTTACCAATATCCCGTCGTTTTCAAACGGCGCGCCGCAGAAACCCAATGGATAGATTTGATAAAAAACACTTTTAAATGCCCACATTATATATATCCTCCTAAAACGTAGCTTTTTATTGTTAACATTATACCATACATAAAATAAAAAAGCAATAATAAAAACAGCTGCCGTAAATGATACAACAGCTGAGGTTTTCTTAACCCAAAATAGCTTTAGCCTTCAATATTGCGATAGCGGTTTTGCAGTCGCGTATTTCATTTTGCATTACCATTTCATAAAGCTTATCAAGAGGAATTTTGGTTACATTAAGAAATTCGCCCGGATCAAGGTGCTGTCCCTTGTATTTGAGGTCGGCAGCAAGATAGATTGAAAGCTTTTCAGTGCAGTAGCCGGGGGTAGCATAATATTCTCCGAGAAATTCAAGCTTGTCTGTTGTATATCCTGTTTCTTCTTCAAGCTCGCGCATTCCGGCATCATACGGATTCTCGCCCTTTTCAAGCTTGCCTGCCGGGATTTCAAGCATCATCTCATCTGCGGCAATTCTGTATTGTGTAACCATTAATACATCCCGCTCCGGTGTCACAGCGATAACTCCTACTCCGCCGTGGTGCTCAACAATTTCACGCTTTGATCTCTTGCCGTCAGGAAGCTCAATATCATGAACCTTTACGTGAAAAATTCTGCCGTCAAAAATATTGTCCCTTGTGCTTATAATTTTTTCTTTCAAATCCATTTATAAACTTCCTTTCCTTATAATTCGATTGTTATACTGTTTCCGCTTGATTCATACTGTCTGTACTTAACACCTGTCATGTCAAACATCCTTCTTGAGGCTATACATGAATCATCGTCATGATATTTATCTGAAAGATAGATAACCTCTTTAATGCCGCTCTGAATGATTGCCTTTGTACATTCATTGCAGGGGAAAAGTGTCGTATAGACCTTAGCTCCCTTTAGTGAAGGTGCGGGGCTGTTTAGAATTGCGTTAAGCTCCGCGTGGCAAACGTACATATATTTTGTGTCAAGCGGAGCACCGTTTCTTCTCCATGGCATCTCGGTATCGGCGCAGCCGATAGGCATACCGTTATAGCCGAGTGAAAGAATTTTGTTTTCACTGTTGACTATACATGCGCCTACCTGTGAGTTGTCGTCCTTTGAACGCATTGCACTCAGCATTGCAATGCCCATAAAATATTCATCCCATGAAATATAGTCCGTTCTCATTTATCTATAACACCATAACCTCTCTTTAAGATTTAGTATTAATACAGTCTCCCCGGAAGGGGAGACTGTATTAATACTTCTTTATACCTATATCATTTCTGTGGAATTCGTCTTTCCATGAGATCTTAGAAACACCCTCATATGCACGTTTAATTGCCTTGTCAAGATTTTCATCAACCGCTGTAACACCCAGCACTCTGCCGCCTGCATTAGTGTATTTGCCGTCAACAAGCTTTGTGCCTGCATGGAAAACGATTACGTTATCCATTGCATTTGCGTCCTCAATGCCTGAAATCTCATAGCCCTTTTCATATGATACGGGGTATCCTCCCGATGCCATAACAACACATACTGCAGCATTATCAGCCCATTCTATTTCAATTTCGTCAAGTCTTTCGTCAATGACAGCCTCCATGATTTCCACAAGATCTGTCTTAAGGCGGGGGAGAACAACCTGTGTTTCCGGATCGCCGAAGCGGCAGTTGTATTCGATTACTTTAACACCGTCCGCCGTCATCATAAGACCGAAATAAAGAACTCCCTTAAACGGTCTGCCCTCTGCCTGCATAGCCTTGATAGTCGGTAGGAAGATATTTTTCATACACTCCTCCTCCTTTGCCGCGTCATAAAGACGTGAGGGGGAGAAGGTGCCCATGCCGCCTGTGTTAAGACCTTCATCGTTATCATATGCGCGCTTGTGATCCTGTGCCGAAACCATAGGCTTTACAGTTTTGCCGTCAGTAAACGCAAGAACAGATACCTCCGGCCCTGTTAAAAACTGCTCAATTACTACACGGCTGCCGCTTTTTCCGAATTTGCCGCCATCGATCATATCATGTACTGCCGCCTTTGCCTCGTCAAGATTCTGCGCAATTATAACGCCCTTACCCAGCGCAAGACCATCAGCTTTAATAACAGCAGGGAATGTACCCTTTTCAAGATATGAGATAGCCTCTGCGCTGTCGGTAAATATTTCATAAGCAGCCGTAGGAATATTATATTTCTTCATAAGCTCTTTGGAAAATGCTTTACTTGCCTCAATTATAGCCGCATTTGCGCGAGGACCGAATGCGCGTATTCCCTCTGCCTCCATAGCGTCGACCATGCCTGCAGCCAAGGGATCATCCGGTGCTACCATTACAAGGTCTATAGCGTTGTCCTTTGCAAACTTAACCATGCTTTCCTTGTCCATAACATCTATGCTTACACATTCTGCCAGCTCTGCAATGCCTGCATTGCCCGGTGCGCAATAAATTTTATCAACCTTCGGTGACTGTGCAATTTTCCATACAATAGTGTGTTCGCGTCCGCCGCTGCCTACTACCAATATTTTCATAATGTATTTCTCCTTACAATTAATGATGGAATAATCTGATGCCTGTAAATGCCATAACCATGCCATACTTGTTACAGGTTTCAATTACATTGTCGTCACGTACCGAACCGCCCGGCTGCGCAATATACTTAACACCCGACTTATGCGCGCGTTCTATGTTGTCGCCGAACGGGAAGAAAGCATCTGAGCCGAGTGCGACATCAGTGTTTTTATCAAGCCATTCTCTCTGCTGCTCTTTTGTGAATACTTCGGGCTTTACCTTAAAGAATTTTTGCCATGTGCCTTCTGCAAGAACATCGTCATGCTCGTCGGAAATGTATACGTCAATGGTGTTGTCACGGTCCGCGCGGCGGATACCGTCAACAAACTGCAGACCAAGCACCTGCGGACTCTGACGAAGCCACCAGATGTCTGCCTTGTTGCCTGCAAGTCTTGTACAGTGAATCCTCGACTGCTGTCCTGCGCCGATACCGATTGCTTGTCCGTCTTTGACATAGCATACACTGTTTGACTGCGTATATTTAAGAGTAATAAGTGAAATCATAAGATCACGCTTTGCCGCATCCGTCATATCCTTGTTGTCGGTAACAACGTTTGCAAGCAGCTCTGTATTTATATCCAGCTCATTTCTGCCCTGCTCAAACGTTACGCCGAATACCTGCTTGTGTTCAATCGGAGCCGGTGTGTAATCGGGGTCAATCTTTAAAATACAATAGTTGCCGTTTTTCTTTGCCTTTAAGATTTCAAGAGCCTCGTCAGAGTAGCCCGGTGCGATTATACCATCGGAAACCTCCTTCTTGATCAGGAGAGCCGTTGCCTTGTCGCACTCGTCCGACAGTGATATAAAGTCACCAAAGGAGGACATTCTGTCTGCGCCTCTTGCTCTTGCATATGCCGATGCAAGCGGTGTAAGCTCAACATCGTCAACAAAATATATTTTCTTTAATGTGTCGGAAAGCTCTACACCAACCGCTGCACCTGCGGGTGAAACGTGCTTGAAGGATGTAGCCGCCGGAAGCCCGGTTGCCTTTTTAAGCTCTTTGACAAGCTGCCAGCCGTTTAAGGCGTCAAGCAGATTTATATAGCCCGGTCTGCCGCTGAGCACCTCAATCGGCAGCTCACTGCCGTCCTCCATGTATACACGTGACGGCTTCTGGTTCGGGTTACAGCCGTATTTTAACTGCATTTCGTTCATTTTGTATCGTCCTTTCAATTTTAGTTATTCTTGTTTACAATCCTTGATTCAACTGCGCCTGTTTCCAAATCAATAAATCTTACGAACAACGAAACCTTGTTATCCTCGTTAAGCGCGTTCCAAAGCCCATTGGTGAACTCATCTATACCGCCGGGGATTTCAACAAGCTTCGGTTCTCCCTCAAATGATGGAAGCGGATTGCCGTCGCCCATATATGTATGGATAAAGCGACCTTCACCTGCTTTGGGGCTGTTATATGTGAATGTGTGTCTGAGACATGATGAAGGATCACCGTTGTCGCTTTTAAGAATTGACATTGCATAATTGAAATCGCCGTTATCAGTCTTGATAATGCCGGAAATCCTCGGTGTATAATTCGGCGCGTCATCCTCAAATTCACGTGTTCTCAGCGACTGCTCAAAGGTCATCTGCTGATTCATAAGCTCATAGATTGTGTCGGTCTGGTCGCCGTTTGTAACGATTGTTTTATTGCCCAGCACTCTTACCGGCGCATAAATGATGAGGTGCGGATCCGACAGCTTTGACGGGTCAAATGCCTGTGTACGGATTCCGTCGCCGTCCTCAACAAATACGCGGTTTCTGCTGTTTACGCTTCTTCCCATTATAAAATAGGCTGTTACGGCGTTTTTTCCGTCAGCTGATCTTCCGATAACAATACCGCGCCCCGGATAGGAGTTATTTTTTAATTCATCGTAAATATTTAACTTGTTCATGTTTGCTTCCTTTCTTGATGTTATACCTTACCTGCGCATACCATTTCCACGGCCTCGGGCAGAATAATCCATTCTGCCTGCTCCATAACGCGCTTCTGCAAAATCTCCGGCGTGTCGCCGTCCTTTATATAAACTGCTTTTTGCAGCAGTATTCTGCCGCCGTCAGTGATTTCATTTACAAGATGCGCAGTTGCACCCGTCACCTTAACGCCGTAGCTCAGCACTGCCTCATGCACCTTAAGACCGTAGAAGCCGTCACCGCAGAATGAGGGGATAAGCGATGGATGAATATTTATAATTCTGCCCGCATATTCCGAGAGCAGCTCACCGCCGAGGATTGCAAGAAATCCTGCAAGGACTATAACGTCAACCTTCATTTCTTTCATGTACTCACATATCCGGCGGTTAAATTCAAGTACATCACCACCGCAGTCAGCGTTTTTGCGGATAACCTTTGTAGGGACACCTGCTTTTTTTGCACGCTCCAACCCATATGCGCCGGCACTGTTTGAACATACGCATACAATTCTGCCGCTTTTTATAACGCTGCCCTGCTTGTCGATAAGAGCCTGTAAATTTGTGCCGCCGCCGGAAATAAGAACACCTATATTTTTCATATTATTTCGACGCCCTTTTCGCCTTCCGCAAGCTCGCCTATGATTGAAGCTTTTTCCCCCGCCGCTTCAAGACACTTAACCGCCGCTTCTGCCTTGTCCGCATCAACAGCCACAATCATACCGATGCCCATGTTAAAGGTATTGTACATATCCGCCTCCGGAATACCGCCCTTTTCCTGCAGTACGTCAAATATCGGAAGAACCTCCCATGTACCTTTATGTATAACAGCCTTTAAGCCGTTGGGAAGCATTCTCGGAACATTTTCAATAAAGCCGCCGCCGGTGATATGAGAAACTGTGTTAATGCCAACCTCGTCGATGAGTTTTAAGAGCGGCTTAACATAGATTCTTGTAGGTGTTAAAAGCGCCTCTCCGACAGTTTTTCCAAGCTTTTCACTGTACTCCGAAAGATTTGCCTTTGCATTCTCGCCGTTGAGATCAAAAAGCTTTCTTACAAGGGAATAACCGTTTGAATGGATACCGCTTGATGCGATACCAATGAGCTTGTCACCCGCCTTTGCCCTATCTCCGTCCGTAATCTTGTCCTTATCCACAATACCTACCGAGAAGCCTGCAAGGTCATATTCATCCTCCGGATAAAAGCCGGGCATTTCCGCGGTTTCGCCTCCGACAAGCGCGCAGCCTGCAAGTACGCAGCCGTCTGCTACGCCCTTAACTATCTGTGCAATTTTTTCAGGCACATTTTTGCCGACAGCGAGATAGTCAAGGAAGAATATAGGCTTTGCTCCGGAGCATGCAACGTCGTTTACGCACATTGCAACACAGTCCTGTCCGATTGTGTCATGCTTGTCAAGAAGGAAAGCAATCTTAAGCTTTGTTCCTACTCCGTCCGTGCCTGAAACAAGTACCGGATTTTCATATCCCTTACCGATCTCAAAAAGACCGCCGAAGCCTCCTATTCCGCCGAGAACACCTTCTATTGCTGTTCTCTTAACATCGTCCTTTATAAGCCTTACCGATTCATAGCCGGCCTCTACATTTACGCCGGCTGCCTTATATGCATCTGTTGCCATTGTTATTTTCTCCTTTTCGATTGATATTACAGCGCTGCTGCCTTTTCTTTTATCACAGCGTCTTTCTTTTCAACACCGTCTGCCATCTTCTGCCTTGCGTCTTTAAGCATCGGCTTTAACCAATCATATTTTAATGACAGTATTTCCGCTGCGAGAATACCGGCGTTTGTACCGTTGTTAAGTCCCACAGTTGCCACCGGAATCCCCGGAGGCATCTGGACGGTAGCGAGGAGCGCATCCATGCCGCTGAAGGTTGATTCAATAGGGATGCCTATTACCGGCAGCGTTGTGTTTGCCGCGATAACTCCCCCCAGATGCGCCGCCATGCCTGCGGCACAGATAATAACCTCTATGCCGTTTTCCTCAGCCTTTGCCGCATATTCCATAGCCTTCGCCGGTGTGCGGTGCGCTGAGATAACGTTTACCTCACAATCAATATTAAATTCCTTAAGCTTTGTAATGCAGCCCTTTACCTTGTCGAAATCCGAATCCGATCCCATTATAAGGGCAGCTCTTGGGTTTGCCATAAAATCATTCCTTTCAATAGTTAGTTAATATATAAAACAGAAATAAGGATACTCACAGGTATCCCTATTTTAATTATTCCGTAACGTATTTTGTGGTATCCACAGGGTATTTTCCTGAGAAACAGCCGTGGCAGAAGCCGCATCTTGCATCGGGAATAATATACTTTAAATCCTCAACCGGCAAAAATGCAAGCGAGTCTGCTCCGATGGCCTGACACATTTCCTCAACGGTTCGTCCTGTAGCAAGAAGCTGATCCTTTGACGGTACATCTGTTCCGAAGTAACACGGATGTGTAAACGGAGGAGCGGATGAGCGCACGTGTACCTCAGTTGCGCCGAATTTGCGGAGGAGGTTGACTATACGCTTTGACGTTGTACCTCTTACGATTGAGTCGTCCACCATAATAACTCTCTTGCCCGCAACTGTACCCTTAAGTACGTTCAGCTTAATTCTGACAGCATTCTCACGCATTTCCTGTGTAGGTTCAATAAATGACCTTCCGATATATTTATTCTTTACAAAGCCTATTCCGTAAGGAATACCGCTTTCCTTCGCGTAGCCCATTGCGGCGTTAAGTCCCGAATCGGGAACTCCTATTACAACATCAGCGTCCACCGCCGATTTACGCGCAAGGATTCTGCCTGCAAGCTCACGGGAGTCGTTTATAGCCTGTCCGTCCATAATACTGTCCGGACGTGCAAAATACAGGTACTCAAAAATACACTGTGTATGAGGCTTAGTATTCACATATGTTTTTATGGAAGTTATTTTTCCGTCTTTAACAACGACAATTTCTCCGGCTTCCAGATCACGTACATATTCTGCGCCGACTGTATCAAGTGCACATGTTTCTGATGCAAACACTACGGCATCACCCATTTTACCCATGCACAGCGGTCTGAAGCCCCACGGATCGCGGCATGCTATAAGCTTTTGAGGACTCATAACTACCAAAGAAAATGCGCCCACAAGGTGCTTTACCGTATTTTCTACTGCCGCCTCAATGCTTCCGCAGCCCAGCCTGTGGCGGGCTATTGTATAAGCAATCATTTCAGTATCGCTTGTTGTCTGGAAGATAGCGCCGTTCTTGCTGAGCTCATTCTCAAGCTCCGGCTTATTAATAAGATTACCGTTGTGCGCAATAGCAATATTACCCTTAACATATCTTAAAACAAGCGGCTGGGCGTTTTCGCGCAATGACTCGCCTGTTGTTGAATAGCGTACATGACCGACTGCCATAGTGCCGCCAAGCTTCTCGATGGTTTCGTTATCAAAAACATCGTTAACAAGTCCCATGCCTTTGTGATACGTAATATCACGGTTGTTGTTTACCGCAATGCCGCAGCTTTCCTGACCGCGATGCTGGAGTGCATAAAGACCGTAATAGGCACTTCTTGCACAGTCGCCTTTGGGATCATAGATCGCAAAAATTCCGCATTCTTCACCAATTCTGTTATCCATCATTGATTCCTTTCATGAAGTGTTATATAATATCTGCATAAGAGCAGAAAACTCTCCTAATTATTATATAACATCACGAAGTTTTTTTCAATATTTATTTTTAGTTTTTTTATAAGCTGTAATATTTGACTAAAAACGATGGGGTTTTTCAGATTTAAATGTCAAAAATTCTATAACATTTGCCAAAAGAAGTATAAAAGACCGCATACAATGGAAGCGAGGGTTCCGAAAAGAATAACTGGACCGGCAATTGTGAAAATTTTCGCGCCCACGCCCAGTACATATCCCTCTGTTTTGGCTTCAAGGGCAGGCGCGGCAACAGCGTTTGCAAAGCCTGTAACCGGAACAAGAGTACCCGCGCCGCCGTGCTTGGCAATTCTGGGATATATGTCAAGTCCTGTTGAAAATGTGCCTAAAAATACCATGGTAATTGTAGTGATTGTTGCAGAGTCTTCCTTATTAATGCCAAGGTATTGATAGATATTCATGAAGCACTGACCTATAAGACAAATAAGTCCTCCTATCAGAAACGCCTTGATGCAGTTTTTAATAATTTTTGATTTAGGTGTTTTGGACTGTACAAATTCGTTATATTGTTCGTTTGTCATATTCATGGAAAGAACCTGCCTTTACTCTTTTATTACGTATTGTGTGCATTTCAAAGACAATATATACATAAAACATTTAAGCACATACATTCACTGTGCAAAATCTATACTTAATAAATTTAATCAATAGATTAGATGGTGAAAATAAACAAACTAAAAATTTTTTTAAAAAAAGTGTTGACAAATGCAGAAGCTTGTGCTAAAATATTTAACTGTTGACGGCAAGAAAGCCTGAGACGCTTGAACATTGAAAAATGAACAGTGTGAGTTCTTGAAAGTGTAGAAATACACTGCAATTACTAATGAGTTTTTTACAAACAAAAAATTCGGAATAAGAATTCTTAGCAGGACAAGATAAGAAGTCAGCGAAGAATGAGTTAA
>JAQXTR010000016.1 GCA_029219585.1 Clostridiales bacterium | reverse complement strand
TCAGAAAACAACAGGACAATGTTTAGCTTTGAGCTGGATAAGCTATTGTAAAAAACAACTCATTACTATTTAATTAAGAAATGCAGCCGCGGGATTTCCCGCGGCCGCACTTCTTTTTCAGCAAATATTAATGATAAGATTACAGATTTGCTTTCATAAAGGCTTCAATCTCCGCTGCTGCCTTATCCTCGTCAGGGCCCTCAATGGTGAACACTACTTCCTGCCCCTGCTTTGCAGCAAGACCCATAACGCCGAATATCTTCTTTGCGCTGACAGTTTTACCTTCCTTTGAAATATTTACTTCCGACTCATATGCCTTTACAGCCTTTACAAGCTCTCCTGCCGGGCGTGCATGAATGCCCTCCGGGTCAGTGATTACATACTTAAATTCCTTCATTTTGTATTGCCTCCTTAATATAGATATTTATTAATCATTAATCGGCTTCTTGAGAAGCGCAAGCATGAACATTGTTATTATTGATCCTATTGCAAGAGCAAGAAGATAGAGTACCCAGTTGCCTACAACAGGGAATACGAAGATACCGCCGTGCGGAGCCATAAGTGTACAGCCAAATGCCATTGAAAGTGCTCCCGCAACTGCCGAGCCCAGAGCTGTTGACGGTATTACATGACCGGGATCGGCCGCTGCATAAGGAATTGCGCCCTCTGTTATGAAGCAAAAGCCCATTATATAATTCGTTATACCTGAATTTCTCTCCGATACGGTAAAGCGGTTCTTGAAAAATGTAGTGGCAAGAGCTATACCTATCGGGGGAACCATACCTCCTATCATAACTGCCGCCATGATGTCATAGTTGCCGTTTGCAATAGCCATTGTTCCGAATACATACGCTGCCTTATTTATCGGTCCGCCCATATCAATAGCCATCATCGCTCCCAGAACAATGCCGAGAACAATCTTTGAGCTGTTGCCCATCGCATTAAGGAAGCTTGCAAGAGCAGTATTTACAACACCGATAACCGGATTAAATACAAGCAGCATAAGCGTTCCCATGATGAATATACCGATAACCGGATAGAGCAGCGTGGGCTTTATTCCGTCCATACTCTGCGGCAGCTTTGAAAACAGCTTCTTAAGTCCGAGAACTATCCAGCCTGCCGCAAAGCCCGCTGCAAGCGCTCCGAGGAAGCCCGATACCGTGTTGCCGGATGCACCGAATACAGTATTCTGGATAAAACCGTTAAGTCCGCTGTAGCTGAGCTCCGTACCGTCAGAGCTTAACCAGTCAAGCACGGCATTTCCGTTTGCCGCCATCATACCGCCGACAAAACCAACCGCAAGTCCCGGTCTGTCTGCAATACTGTATGCAATATAGCCCGCAAGAACCGGCAGCATAAGACCAAATGCAATCTCTCCGATCGACTTAAAGAATGCGGCTATAGGAATATTCTTACCGAAGTTTGAAGGATTGATACCGAAATCGTCAAGCAGGAATGCGATTGCGATAAGTATACCGCCGCCGATAACGAACGGCAGCATATGCGATACACCGCTCATTAGATGCTTATAGAGCAAATGACCCATACCCTCCTTGCTCTCTGCCGCACTCGTGTCCGCTGCGTCTGTGCGCGCAGGATATACGGGAGCATCACCGGAAACAGCGCGTTTAATAAGTGCATCCGCCTTGCTTATACCGTCCGATACCTGAACCTTTATGAGCTTTTTGCCCACAAAACGATCCATAGGAATATTAACATCACACGCTATAATTACGCAGTCGGCATTCTTTATCTCATCCGCTGTAAGTACGTTCTTTGCTCCTCCCGAGCCTCTTGTTTCTACCTTTATAGAACACTTGTTCGCAACGGCAGCCTTTTCAAGCGCTTCCGCAGCCATATAAGTATGCGCAATGCCGGTAGGACACGCCGTTACCGCTATAATACTGCACTTTGCGCCTTCAACCTCCGCGCCGTATGAATCAATACCCTTGCTCTCCTCGTCCGCAGCATCAATTATCTTTAAAAACTCATCTGCCGACTTCGCATTTCTGAGATTGTTTGAAAATTCCTCATCCATCATCATAACCGAAAGCTTCCCGAGAACATCCAGATGAACATTTTCCTTTGTATCGGGTGCTGCGATTAAAAAGATAAGCGATACCGGCTCATCGTCAAGAGCCTCAAAATCAACGCCGTTTCTTATTACCATTGCCGCAAGTCCCGGCTTTTTTACCGCACCGCACTTTGCGTGGGGAATTGCAATACCCTCGCCTATTCCTGTTGTTCCCTCAAGCTCTCTTGCAAATACCTGCTTCTTATATGACGCTTTGTCGCTTATTTTTCCGCTCGCACACATAAGATCAATCATTTTGTTAAGAGCTTCTTCCTTTGACGAAGCTGCACCGTTGACATCAATGGAACGTCTGTCAAGTAAATCTGTTATACGCATATTAATTCTCCTCTCTTTATTTGTTATAAAAGCTCAAATGAATTATAAACCTTCTCTATCTCCTGTCTTGTTGCCAGCAGCTCCGAGAATGCACTCGCGCTGCCCGCTGCAAGCCCCATCTTAAACGCGTGGGCATAATTATGCTTTTCGCACCAGCCCGCTATAAAGCCTGCAACCATCGAGTCACCGGCTCCAACCGAATTTTTTACCTTTCCTTCCGGTGCCCTGCTCATCAATACCTCATCATGCTCCGTCACCAATACCGCACCTTCACCCGCCATGGATACAAGCACATTTTCAGCGCCCTCTGCCCTGAGCTTTTTTGCATAAGGAATTACATCCTCACGGGTATTAAGCGTTACGCCGAATATTTCTCCAAGCTCATGATTGTTCGGCTTAATAAGGAACGGTCTGTAATGCAGGACATTGAGCAGCAAATCCTTTGTCGCATCTACCACTGTCATAACGCCTCTGTTTTGCAGTCTTGCCATTATGTCGCTGTAGAGAGAATCAGGCAGCGACTGCGGGATACTTCCTGCAAGAACAAGAATATCTCCTACCTTAAGGGTGTCAAGCCTTTCGATAAGCTTATTGAGTGAATCATGATCAATCACCGGACCGATAGCATTGATCTCTGTTTCCTCTGCGGACTTGATTTTTACATTTATTCTCGATATTCCGTCCTTAAGCTCTATAAAATCGCTTTTTCCTCCGTCTGCCTCAAAGGCGCGTTTTATCTCAGCGCCCGTAAAACCTGCTATAAAACCGAGCGCGGTATTTTCTATGCCCAGGTTTTTGAGGATTGTCGAAACATTAAGTCCCTTGCCGCCCGGCAAAAGCTGTTCAAAGGTTGACCTATTGGTCATTCCCGGCTCAAGCCTTTCCACGCCTATCGCATAGTCCAGCGCCGGATTAAAGGTTACTGTGTAAATCATTTTATATTCCTCCCTTTCCAATGCTATACTGTTGCCATACTGCCTTAAAGAATAAACTCCGCAGCCGCAGCTCAATTCCGGGCCAAAATTATATTTTTAGAACCCTCATAGCCGCTAACCGCTCTTTCCGTTATTATTGACGCCTTGTCAAAATCCCCGAACTTTACCGGGCTTATTGCATCGAACTTGGACGAATCCGCCACAACGTATCTTTTTTTGCAGTGTCTGAATGCCATACTCTTCACGCTCGCTTCCTCCCTGTCAGGAGTTGTAAAGCCATTGCGCTTGTGAATTCCGTTTGTGCCCCAGAATCCGATGGTAAAATTATAATATGCCAGGGTATCCAAAGCCTCAGAACCGACAATAGCTTCAGTGAGTCCTTTGAGCCTGCCTCCTATTATATATACCTCGCAGCCCTTACGTGCAAGCTTAAGAGCGTTATCTAACGCATTAGTCACAAAGATCGCGTTTTTTTCGCTTATGAAATCTATTATATATTCTGTTGTTGTCCCCGCGTCGATATAGACAAAATCATCCTTTTTGATCAGCTTGGCGGCATATTCGGCAATCTGCTTTTTCTCCTCCATATGCATGATACGTCTTTCTGAAATATCATCATCACGGGGCTTGAATGACGTGGTTGCGGAAACTGCTCCGCCATGAACCTTCACAAGCTCTCCTCTTTCGTCAAGAATGTTAAGATCCCGTCTTACTGTTGACTCGGATGCATCAAGATACTCCATAAGCTCCTGAACAGTTACACTCCCCTGCTCATTTACCCGTTCCGTAATTCTTACAAGTCTTTTCTCTGCAAGCATTTTTTATCCTCCTTTCTCATTTTTTGCCTTTATCAGCTGTTTGCATAAATATAATAACACAAATTTCATTCAAAGTCAATCATTTTCATTCACAAAAAGTCAAAAACATTTTTGTGCATTTTGCATATACGCTATGAAATTTTCATAAAAAATTGAGTATAAAAAAAGATTGACAATATTCTGACAGAGTAGTATAATAATTATATTAAATATTTAAGGCATTTTATACGTTTGTCAATTAATAATAGGTGCACAGATTACAGTATCGGATGGGTACTCTGCGCTGTGCCGCCTGATTTTTAGGAGGGATTATTTTGCAGACAATATTTGACATCATAAACACTCCCCTTATATGTGTTTTCCTCATAGCGGTTATCGGCTATCTCATCGGAGGAATAAAGATTAAGGGTATCGAAATAGGTACGGCGGGTGTACTGCTTGTGGCACTTGTTTTCGGACATTTTCAGTTTGAAGTACCGGATTTTGTAAACGATCTCGGAATTGCGCTTTTTGTAACCTCGGTCGGTTTTATCGCCGGTCCTAAATTCTTCAGAAATTTTGTGAAAAACGCAAAATCCTACGTTCTTTTGGGACTGCTTATAATTGCATCCGGCGCGGCTGTATGTGCGGCTGTTGTGCTGATCTCAGGTGGAAAGATATCTCCCCCGCTTGCGGCAGGACTTCTCACCGGCGCACTTACCAGTACTCCCGGACTTGCCGCTGCAAAAGAAGCCGCAGGCGAGCTTGGCAGTCAGGCGGCAACGGGCTATGGAATAGCATATCCTTTCGGTGTTATCGGAGTTGTGCTGTTTGTTCAGCTCATACCTAAAATCCTCAAGGTCAATATGGATGAGGAACGTAAAAGATTTGAGGCTACAAACGCCGTAAAAGAGAAAAAATATAAGGGAAAGCTTTTCGCATTTGATCCCTTCGGTCTTATGCCCCTTGCAGCAGCAATAACTCTCGGCGTTCTTCTGGGAAAAATCACAATACCGCTCCCCGGAGGCGCGCATTTCGCTCTGGGCACATCGGGCGGTCCGCTTATCACAGGACTTATATTCGGTCATTTCGGACATGCCGGAAAGATTGACATCACAGTTAAACCTGAGGTGCTTAAAACAACCCGCGAATTCGGACTTGTACTGTTCCTTATCGCAGCGGGAATAAAGGGCGGTCAGTCCTTTGTTTCGGTGCTTATGGAGCAGGGCGTTATGCTTTTCGTATACGGCGCAATTATGACGCTTATACCGATGCTTACGGGCTACATCTTCGCACGTCATGTGCTTAAGCTAAATCTCTTTAACAGTCTGGGTTCAATATGCGGCGGAATGACAAGCACCCCGGCTCTGGGAACACTTATAGGCGTAACCGGAACCGACGACGTTGCTTCGGCATATGCGGCAACATATCCGGTCGCATTGGTATTCATAGTGCTTGCGTCACAGTTTATAATAGTTCTGATGTAACACGGAAATTCATTTTATATAAAAAGCTGCTTCATTTTACAGGCAGCTTTTTTATATGTCATTTTTCAGGTGTTATAACACGAACCTCTTTATTCAATTTTTTTGCATAATCAATGGTATGCTTCGATCCTCTTGATATTCCGTCCCAGATAACCGGCACCATGTCGGCAAGCTCAACCATTGCATCATTTCTCTTCAGCGGCGCGTCGCAGCGTGCACCAAGAACTCCCATTGTTACAGTGGCTAACCGTTTCAAACATGTCGCTTATATGACATATTACAATTATAATTTTGCCTTCTGAAAATTATTATAGCATATATTACACCAGAAATCAGCTTTTTTCTTCAAAAAAAGGATACAACGCATTTAAGCAGTGTATCCTTTTATAAATTATTCTTTTCCGCTTTATATTTTATCTTTCGTGTCTTGCATACTTAGGCAGCAGCAGCGGCGATACATCACCTGTATCCACACCTGCGCTTTGCAGCTGCTCTGCGTAATCCTCAATATGCTTTAACGTAAGCGTGCCAAGCTCAACTTCCTTTGACTTCGCAGCCGCTGCCTTACCGGCATTGCGTCCGAATACGATAATATCAAGGAGCGAGTTGCCCATAAGACGGTTTCGTCCGTGGATTCCGCCTACAGCCTCTCCTGCTACGAGAAGATTGTCTATAGCCTTTGTGAAGCCTTCGCCGCCGATTTCAAGACCGCCGTTCTGATAGTGAAGTGTCGGATATACGAGAATAGGAACCTTTCTCATGTCTATGTCATAGTTGAGGTACATTCTCATCATCGCAGGGATTCTCTTTTCTATCGTTCCCTCACCGCCTATTCTCTCTATCATTGGTGTGTCAAGCCATACGCCTGAACCGAGCGGAGTGGAAACACCCTTGCCGCGGTCGGAGCACTCTCTTATAATTGATGCTGCCGCAACGTCTCTTGTTTCAAGCGGGTGCATGAATGCCTCACCGTCAACATTGACAAGCATTGCACCGAGTGAACGAACCTTTTCCGTTACAAGCGCGCCGAATATCTGTGACGGATAAGCAACACCTGTGGGATGATACTGGATTGTATCCTGATAAAGCAGCGGAGCGCCGGCTCTGTAGCCAAGTACAAGTCCGTCAGCAGTAGCGCCGTAATGGTTTGAGGTCGGGAAATTCTGATAGTGCATTCTTCCCGCACCGCCTGTGGCAATTATTACAGTCTTTGCGCGCGCTACCATGTAGTCGCCTGTTTCCATGTTAAGAAGAACCGCTCCCGCAGCCTTTCCGTTCTCATCCTTTATAAGCTCAACCGCAGATGTGAACTCAACTACCGGTATCTTTCTGTTTATTACCTCATCACGAAGCGTTCTCATGATCTCCGCGCCCGAATAGTCCTTGCAAGCGTGCATTCTCTTTCTTGAAGTTCCGCCGCCGTGTGTGGTTACCATGTCGCCGTCACTGTTCTTATCAAACATTACGCCAAGCTCATTGAGCCACTTTATAGCATCCGGCGCCTCCATAACAAGTCTCTTTAAAAGTTCAGGTCTTGCAGCAAAATGTCCGCCGCCGAAAGCGTCAAGATAATGCTGTACGGGTGAATCGTTCGGCTTATCAGCCGCCTGAATGCCGCCCTCTGCCATCATTGTATTTGCATCGCCTATGCGCAGCTTTGTTACTATCATAACATCAGCGCCCGCCTCGTTCGCCTCAATTGCTGCAGACGCGCCTGCGCCGCCGCCGCCGATTATGAGAACGTCCGTGTCATAATCAATCTTGTCAAGATCAATATCAACGCCCAACAGGCGGCTGTTTGAATGGAGAAGCTTTGCAAGCTCACGGGGAGCCTTTTCGCCCTTGTTAGGACCTATCTTTATTTCGTCAAAGGCCTCTGTTCTGTAATCAGGATGATATGCCTTTAAAAGCTCGTCCTTTTCCTCCGCAGTCATTCTGCGCGGTTCTGTGCCCATACGCGCGTCACGCGTAGCCTCGACCTTTTTGATGGATTCCATCATTTCCGGTGTAAACATTATATCATCCCTCCTTTATTTCTCAATTTCTCTATTGTTGTAAAGTTCCTGCATCTCTGAAATCGGCTTCTGCATTATCTGCTCTATAAGCTCGTCATACTCGCCGTGATTGATTTCATCAACCCGCTCTGTAAGATGCTTTGACTCAGGTGCTATATACTTGCCTGTAAGACGTCTTGCAAGAAGTCCCACCATCGGATGAGATATTTCCGCCGGGCAGCGTACCGAGCAGCAGCCGCAGCCCACACAGTCAAACGACAGCTCCGCGCACTTTTCAAAATCACCGCGCTGAGCATATGCTATGTACTGCATAACGCTGAGTCCCTGGGTACATGCCTTTGTACACGCATTACAGCCTATACAGCTGTATATTTCCGGATAAAGCTCCATCATAACCTGCTGATTCGGCTTTAAATCCTCTATCTCATATGTTCTCTTGTCTGTCGGGAAGAACGGAATGCTTGCAACACACATTCCCTCCTGCACCTGCGTCTGGCACGCAAGACAGGTCTTAAGCTCATTCTTTCCCTTTATTCTGTATATGGTAGCGCAAGCGCCGCAGAAGCCGTGACGGCAGCCGCAGCCGCGCTTTAATGTGTATCCGGCATACTCCATGGCAGTCATAATTGTCAGGCTGTCCGGCACACTGTAGCGCTTACCGAAAAAATATACGTTAACCATGTTTTCCATGTTGATTCCTCCTAGTTAATACTCGTCCGGCAGTTCGTCTATCTGGTCAAACCGGAATACCGGTCCGTCCTTGCAGACATACTTTGAACCTATATTGCATCGTCCGCATTTGCCTATTCCGCACTTCATGCGAAGCTCCAGCGTTGTATATACCTGTTCATCAGTAAAGCCTAAATCCTTCAGCCCCTGCAATACAAATTTAATCATTATCGGGGGACCGCATACAAGCGCCACTCTGTCGGTGTCAAAGCCTATTTCGCTCAGATACGCCGGAACAAAGCCTACATGGCCGTCCCAGCCCTCCTGTTCACGGTCAATTGTCAGGTAGACGTTAACACCCTCGGCATGACTCCATACTTCCTGAATTTCCTTGAGCTTTACAAGGTCATCCGCCGAACGTGAACCGTATAATATATCTACCGTACCGTAATCTGAGCGGTTGTCAAGCACATAATTTATTACCGAACGCAGCGGCGCAAGTCCGATACCGCCGGCAATAAACAGAAGATTCTTTCCCTTGAGCTTATCCTCCACCGGGAAATGATTTCCGTACGGACCTCTTACGGTTATCTCGTCACCCTCCTGCAAATCGTGAAGATAGCTTGTTAAGTCACCGCATTTCTTTATGCTGAATTCCTGAAATTCCTTGTTTGTCGGTGACGAGGTTATCGAAAACATTCCCTCGCTTACGCCCGGAACACATACCATAGCGCACTGACCCGGCATATGCTCAAACAGTTTTCCGCCCTCGGGAGCTGTTACACAGAAGGTCTTAACGTCCGGTGTTTCCTGAGTAATCTTTGTTATAACGCCGACCTTCGGAATAAGGGTATCGAGCGTATAATTCTTATGGCAATTACATTCACTCATATCATTTACCCTCCTTTTCAAAGGCCTTTATAACCTTGACTATGTTAAGTGATGACGGACACTTATCAACACAGCGGCCGCAGCCGGTGCATGAGAACATTCCGTCGTTATTTGTAGGATAATATACAAGCTTATGCATAAAGCGTTGTCTGAAACGCTGCATCTGGCTTGTTCTGTTATTACCGTGCGCCATCATTGTGAAATCGGAATACATACATGAATCCCAGCAGCGGTAACGCTTTACTCCGTGACCTGTGTCATAGTCCTTTATGTCATAACACTGGCAGGTCGGACATACAAAGGTGCAGGTTCCGCATGCAAGACACGGCTTGTATAAATCCTCCCATATGGGTGAATTGAAGCGTTCAAGCTTGTCATCTCTGCCCCAGCCGTCAAGTGAAAGGTGCATATTGGGAATTTTCTCTGCTATATCCTTTATTTCCGCTTTTTTCTCATTGACAGCAGTATCGTCCGTTTCCTCAAGCAGCTCCTTAATCTGTCCGGTAAGAGCTTCTCCCTTTTCGGTTACCGGCTTCCAGAACAGGTCCTCGCCGACAAGCCATGTGACAACGTCAGCGCCCTCCGGCTCGGAGCAGTCCGTTCCGAACACCTTGCAGAAGCAGCTGAGCTCAGGCTCATTGCAGGCAAGCGCAACTATTATTCCGTGCTCTCTGCGCGCGGCATAGAAGGTATCAACAGGCTCGGATAAGAATACTCTGTCCAGTACCTCCACACCGTGAACATCACAGCCCTTCACTCCGAATACCACGAAGCTCTCGTTTATCAGCTCCTCAGCCTCTATTCTGATTTTCTTTCCGTCTCTTATACATGTATAAAGCGTTTCGCTCTGTGGGAAGAACGCGTCCTTTGCCGATTTTACGGTTTTAAGCGTTTCAATATCGACCTCCGCATCCTCTGTCCACGGCGCATAATTTGTCTGCCCCGCTTTTTTTACGGGAAGATACAGCGCATTGCTGCCGGCGATTGCCTTATACAGCTGCGGGAGGCTTGCTTTTGCTATTTTATACATAACTCCGGCACCCCCTTATATTGTTCCCGGCTCCGCGTCATCAAACGTGAAGCTGGTAAGCGGTGTTCTTTCCTCATCTCCGGCGCCCGCTGTGAAATCACCGTAGAGAGTGTTTATATCCTTAATAAACTTGCGGTTAAACAGGTGGAGAGGAATGCCCTGCGGACATACTCTGCTGCATTCGCCGCAGTCGGTACAGCGTCCGGCAACATGGAAGGCGCGTATAATGTGGAACATCTTTTCCTCAAAGCTGTCAACATTCGCCTTCTGAGCGCTGTCAAACTTTGTGCTGTCAAATACGCACTTGCGGCATGAGCATGCCGGACATACGTTTCTGCACGCGTTACATCGTATGCACTTTGAAAGCTCTCCCCGGAAGAACTCAAATTTCTCCTCCGGTGACATTGCCTCTATTCTTTCAACCTCGGCAAAGCGATCCGCGTCAACGGTATCCGCCGAATCACCTATAAGCTCGTCATACACCACATGCTCCTTACCCTTGCATACATGGCAGCGTTCAAGCATTGCATCCTTATACTCACAGGTCTTTTCCCCTGTAAGTGTTTCTATAATAAGCTTATCGCAGGTGTCGTCAAGCTCTGCTCCCTTAACATCAAGAACATTCTTAATACCCATTTCATTAAATCTGTCCATGTTAAGCTTGCCCTTGCAGCCCACACCTACAATATACGCCTTTCCCCTGTCAACTCTGTGTTCCTTCATCAGCTGCTTGAAGCTGTAGCTGTCACACGGTTTTAAGAAAACAAGTGTTTTTCCTTCAAGCTTTGAAGCCTCTATCATATATTTGCTGAGGTTTGCTCCGCAGAAGCCGTTGTACACGAACTCCGAAAGACTTGCCTCATCACTAAAATATGCCGGTTCGGGATTGTACGGCAGGTCGCCCCTTCTCCAACCGAGAACGCGCGCAACCGTGCCGTCAGATAAAAGCTCCTTCGCGCGGTTTATCAGTTCCTGCATCTCAGATCCCCCAATCTTACATTTTTACCGAGTGAGCGGATTTTTTCAACAAACTCGTTCATCGTCTGCGAGAACTTTACGCCCTCCGCAGCAGAAACCCATTCAACTCTTGTTCTTCCGTGCTCAACACCGATATAATCAAGCATTGAGAACAGAAGAGTCATTCTTCTTCTCGCATAATAGTTACCTGTGCTGTAGTGACAGTCGCCCGGATGGCAGCCGCACATGATTACACCGTCAGCGCCCTTTTCAAATGCCCTTAAAATAAACATAGGGTTTACACGGCATGAGCACGGCACACGGATTATCTTCACGTCAGCCGGATACCCAAGACGACAGCTGCCTGCCAGATCCGCTCCCGCGTAGCTGCACCAGTTACAGCAGAAGGCAACAATTTTAGGTCTGAATTCCTCATTTTCATTTATCGGCATATCGCATCCACCTCCGCTGTAATCTGTCTGTTTGAGAAGCCCTGAAGATCCATTGCACCCGACGGACATGTAACGGTACAAGCGCCGCAGCCCTGGCAAAGCGCATTATTCACAACCGCAACACGGCGTGTCTCACGGATTCCGTGATCATTTACCTGCTTCTCCTCATATGAAATTGCGCCGTAAGGACAAACATTAGCGCACTGTGAGCAGCCGTTACAGAGCAGCTCATCCGACTTTGCGGTACAGGGGTTGGTCATAAGCTTATCCTTTGCAAGCAGACCTATTGCCTTAACCGCCGCCGCGCCTGCCTGTGATACGGTTTCCGGAATGTCCTTCGGACCCTGACATACACCTGAAAGGAATACACCCGCAGTCGGGGACTCAACAGGACGAAGCTTCGGATGAGCTTCTGTCAGGAAATTATTCGTATCAATACTTGCGGTAAGCATTGTCGCTATCTTTCTAACCGATTCCGACGGCTCAATGGCTGCCGCAAGAACAACCATATCCGCACTTATCTTAAGCTGCTTGTTATCAATAAGATCCGAGCCGTATACCGTAAGGCTTCCGTCCGGCTCCGGGCAGACCTTTCCGACCTGTCCCTTAACGTAATTTACACCATATTCCTCAACCGCGCGTCTGTAGAACTCATCAAAGTTCTTACCCGGGGTTCTCACATCTATGTAGAATACCGTTACGTTTACATCCGGATACTTATCTCTTATAAGCATCGCGTGCTTTGCGGTGTACATACAGCATATCTTTGAGCAGTAGCTCTTGCCTCTGTTGTCTGAGCAGCGGCTTCCGACGCACTGTACAAATACAATATTCTTCGGCGCCTTACCGTCTGAAAGTCTTTCGAGATGTCCCTTTGTAGGACCTGCCGCATTCATGATACGCTCAAGCTCAAGGGAGGTTATAACATCCTTGCTCTGTGAATATGCGTATTCGTCATAATTGTCAAGCTTAATAACGTCAAAGCCTGTCGCAACTACGATTGCGCCGTATTTTTCCGTGATTATCTCATCCTTCTGCTCATAGTCTATCGCGCCCGCGGCACAAACCGTTGAGCAAAGTCCGCACTTTCCAGTCTTGAACTTGATACAAGCATCACGGTCAATTACCGGAACATTCGGGATTGCCTGAGCAAACGGGGTGTAAATTGCGGTTCTGTTGTTAAGTCCGCGGTTAAATTCACTCGGCGTCCTCTTGGACGGACACTTCTCCTGGCATGCTCCGCAGCCGGTACACTTGTCCATGTCAACGCTTCTTGCCTTCTTGCGGATATCAACCGTGAAATCACCTACAAAGCCCGTTACCTTTTCAACCTCGCTGTAGGTATATATGTTAATATTTTCATGCGCCGCCGCCTCAACCATTTTCGGCGTAAGAATACATGCCGAACAGTCAAGAGTCGGGAAGGTCTTGTCAAGCTGTGACATTCTTCCGCCGATTGACGGTGTTTTCTCAACTATATCGACCGGATAGCCCGCATCCGCAATGTCAAGCGCAGTCTGTATTCCGGCTATACCTCCGCCGATTACAAGGGCTCTCTTTGTAACTCTGCTCTCGCCCGGCTTAAGCGGCGCGTTAAGATTAACCTTCGCAACCGCGGCTCTCATAAGTATAACCGCCTTCTTTGTCGCTTCCTCAATATCCTTGTGTATCCAGGAGCAATGCTCGCGTATGTTTGCAATCTCAACCATATATGGGTTTATCCCCGCACGCTCCGCACACGTTCTGAACGTTGCCTCGTGCATACGCGGCGAGCATGAGCAGACTACTATTCCCGTCAGTCCCTTTTCCGCGATTGCCTGGGCGATCTTTGCCTGTCCCGCCTCGGAGCACATATACTGATAATCCTCGGCATGAACAACACCCTGCTCCATAAGAGCCATTTCGGCTACCTTTTTAACGTCTACAGTCGCTGCGATATTACTTCCGCAGTGGCA
The DNA here is from genome assembly GCA_029219585.1 of Clostridiales bacterium. Taxonomy (GTDB): domain Bacteria; phylum Bacillota; class Clostridia; order UBA1381; family UBA1381; genus Ornithomonoglobus. The sequence continues at coordinate 14,569 of JAQXTR010000016.1, read as the reverse complement.
GACGAAAACTCCTATTCTCTGCACTTAATTCACCTCCTGTAGCGTCTGAACGCACTTACCAGAAGCTGCTGCGGAATATCCTCATCCAACAGCTCCGGTATATCATCGGGCAGCAGATAATCTCCGCCCTGCTCTCTTACTGCAATCTGCCTTGCCGCGTCTATAAGCTTGCCCGGCTTTACATCACGCGGACAGCGCTCAACGCAGGCAAAGCACGAAAGACAATGCCACAGTGACTTTGAATTCACAAGCGCTTCAATATCGTTGTTGAGCACATATGACACGAATTGATGCGGCTTTATGTCCATTGCATCAAAACTCGGACAGGTTGCCGAGCATTTGCCGCACTTCATGCACTTATACGGATTTACTCCGCTTATCTGGCGGATCTGCTCCGCAATTAAATCTGATTTATTCATTATCGGCCGCCTCCTTTACGCCCAAAGCCTCAGCAAGAAGCTCCGTAAAATAGTATATAGGAAGCTTTTCTCCCGCACTCTTGTTGAGGTTGTACAGACAGAGCGGGCATGCCGTTATCAGCATCTGTGCACCGAAGCCCTTTGCGCTGTCGGTAATATTCGCACACAGCTCCTTTGCGCTTTCCTTTTCCTTTAATGATATGTATCCGCCGCAGCATTCGTTGCGGTACGGATATACAACCGGCTCTGCGCCGATCGCTTTTATGAAATCCTCTAATATGGTCGGATTTTCCGGATTGTCAAAAGCCATGAGCTTGCCGGGTCTTAAAAGCAGACAGCCGTAATATGCGCCTATCTTCCTGCCCTTAAGCGGATTTACCACCTTTTTCTTAAGCTCATCAAAGCCTATGCGGTCACGCAGCACCTCCAGAAAGTGAAGCACATTTGTTTCACCCTCATACGGCGTTTCAAGCTGCATATAATTGTTGGCACGCGTTCTTATGTCATCAACGTTTTTCATGTCATCATTTACACGCTTTAATACGTGATGACACGCGGAACACAGTGTAACAAGCTCCTGTCCCTTATCTCTTGCCGCAGCAAGGTTGCGTACCGACGCAAGCTTTGTCGCTATTTCGTCGCTGCCCAGAGGATAGACTCCGCCGCAGCACTGCCACTCTTCTATTTCCTCTAATCCGAAGCCCAGCACCTCAGCAGAAGCGCGGGCATACTTATCCAATGCCTGCGCCTTATTCTTTAAGGTACATCCGGGATAATAACTGTATGTCATGTTATTATTGCTGCTCCTTTCTGAAATTATAATTCTATTTTTTCTATTACTCCCTTAAGCACATCAGCACTGTGACGAAGCTTTTCTTCTTCCTCAGCAGTAAGCTTTACCGGCACCTTGCACCGTACTCCGTTCGGTCCGATAAGCGTCGGAACACTGATACATACATCACTTATGCCGTACTCACCGTGAAGCATTGATGATATCGTCGAGATTGAATCGTATGCCGAAAGCAGAAGCGAGCAAAGACGGCATACCGAAACGGATACCGCATAGAAGGTTGCGCCCTTGTTCTCAATAATTCTTGCTCCCGATTCGTGAATATAAGCTGTCATCTTAGCCTCGTCAAGCGGTTCAAAATTCTTTCCGTACTGCTTCATCATTTCCGCATACTCATCAAGCGAGCAGCCCGAAATCTTTGCCACCGACCACGGAACAAAGGAGGAATCTCCATGCTCACCGAAAACATATGCGTGGATATTTCTCTGTGCTATCTGAAAATGCTCTGAAAGACCGTATCTCAGTCTTGCAGTGTCAAGCAATGTACCCGAGCCCATAATCTGATTTTCCGGCAGACCCGATATTTTCGTGAAAACATAGGTCATAATATCAACCGGATTACTTACGATAATGTATAATGCGTTAGGAGCGGCCTTTACGATTTCCGGCGTTATGCTCTTAAGAATATCTACATTTGTCTGTGTAAGCTCAATTCTTGTCTGTCCGGGCTTACGTGCCACTCCCGATGTTATAATAACAATATCTGAGTCTTTAGCATCATCATAATCCCCCGCAATAACCGATATAGGATCACGGAAGGAAGAACCCTGCACAATATCCATTGCCTCGCCGACAACCTTCTGTTTGTTAATATCAATCATTACGATTTCCGATGCAATATCTTCATTTGAAAGCGTATATGCAATTGTTGATCCTACGCTTCCTGCGCCAATGATGGTAATTTTACTACTCATAACTTAGCCCTCCTGTATTTTTTCTGTTAATATCGCGGTAATATAATAATGTAACATTACATATATAATAATACCACATTGACAACAATTTCACAAGCTTTTTTCTTGCAATCCATGTATTTTTTCAAAATAGAACAGTTTTTATATGTTTTAAGGCAAGAAATTGTTTATTTTGCGTCAACATATACATAACCAAAGTTAGCATAAGATAATTAGATGTGATTTAAAAATTTCGTGAATTTTCCCGAAAGTTTACCTGACAGTATTGCAAAATCCTGTTCTCCATGCTATAATATAATAGTAATGGTGTGAAAAAATATTGAAGGGAGGCGCGCGGGCATGATAATGGATCTTCATAATCATACGACATTCAGCTACGACGGCAAGAATACACTCGAGGAGATTATCGAAAATGCTGTTGAACACGGTGTTGATGTTATAGGAATTACGGACCATCAGTTCTCAATCGGAGTGCATATCAGGGAATACGTTCAAAAGCTTCTTGAATGTAAGGTGCGGTATGCAGGTTACATAAAAGTGCTTGCCGGGCTTGAAATAGGCACCCGACCGCGTCCTGACGATCTTTCCACCTATGATACAGCAGGACTGGACTTTGTCCTTTTCGAGAGCCTGGACGATTACCGCTCTATGGACTTCTTTGAATTTGTTCAGTGGCGGCACCGATTTGAATGTCCTGTCGGACTTGCCCATTGTGACATTTTCGCCATGGGTGAGCGTTACGGTCTGGATATGACTGAGGTTCTTAAGTCTGAAAATATTTTCTGGGAGCTTAACACCTCCGGAAATTACAACTGCTACTATGATTTTCTTACAAACGCGTCCAAGCGTGAGGCAATACGCAGCGCGGGAATAGGTGTGAGCGTAGGCTCGGACACGCACGCGCTCAGCGAATACCGCTTTAAGCAGCTTGTGCGCGCCAATGAGCTTGTTTCATCCGACGGGCTGAGACTGCCGTTTGTATTTTAACTCATAAATTCGGCAGGAGCATTTATAATGCTCCTGTTGTATTGATATATTATAAGAAAGGATTTTTTAACAATGCCTGATTGGAAACTGCATACACCCAACGGTGTAAACGATGTACTGCCGAATGAATGCGCGGTAAAAAAGGATATTGAAAACACAATATGGATGGTATTCAACACCTTCGGTTACAAGGAAATCGAGTCACCGTCCTTTGAATATTACGACTGCTACAGCGGCGAAACCGGACAGATTTCGCAGGAAAAGCTGTACAAATTCTTTGACGAGCAGGGCAGAATTCTCGCCCTACGTCCCGATTTTACAACCTCAATTGCAAGAATGGCTGCCACAAAGGCTCAGAACGCAACACTGCCTGTAAGGTATATGTATACGGGAAGCGTTTTCAGAGCAGAGCATACCGAGGGTGTAAGACGACGCGAAATCACACAGAGCGGTATTGAGCTTATAGGCTCATACAGCGCAAAAGCGGATGCGGAGGTCATCTCTGCGGCGATAGAGGCTATGCTGGCTCTGGGGATTGAGGAAATATCAATGGAAATAGGTCAGGTTGCATTCTTTAACGGTCTTGTTGATCAGCTCGGTCTTGACGCACAGACAACGGAAAAGCTCCGCGCGCGCATTGATTCAAAGGATTCACAAGGCATCAGAAAGCTCGTTGATAAGCTCAATATCGCGGATAACATAAAGCAGGTTATGATTGACCTTCCCTATCTCTTCGGCGATGCCTCAATAATCGAACGCGCCAATGTTCCGGGACTTAATGAAACCTCAAAGGTTGCACTTGACAATCTTAAACAGATATATGAGCTGCTCTGCGCTTATGATTTTGAGCAGTATATTTCGCTTGATCTCGGAATGCTGCAGAGCATAGACTACTACACCGGCTCAATCTTTAAGTGCTATACCCACGGTGTGGGCTTCCCGATTGCCGCCGGCGGACGCTACGACAATCTCATGGGAATATTCGGCTCTCCCAAAGGCGCTGTCGGATGCGCCATAGGAATCAACAGAATTATGCAGGTTTATACCGATAAGCCCGATGATATTCCGTCAACTCTCCTATATTCCGAGAAGGGCGCGGACAGAGCCGCATACGACCTTGCCCATAATCTGAGAATAAACGGCTGCCTTACGGAAATGTATATAGGCGGTGGAAGCTTTAAGGATGCTGAGGAGTATGCCAAATCAACAAACAACACCTGCATTCTGCGTGTATACCCCGACGGCAGGCTTACAATTTATGATTACGAAAAGGACGACACCCTCCAAACCACGGTAAATGAATTTCTGGGCTACGGCGCCAATGAAGATACTCAGCCCATGCCCTCACCGCAGGAGCTGGGCTTCAGAATGTTTTAATGAAAGGAACCGGTATTTATAATGAGATATTTAACAGTAGCTCTTGCCAAGGGCAGACTTGCGGAGCTTGCAATGGATATATTTATTTCTATAGGAATGGACTGCTCGGAAATGAAGGAGAAGTCAAGAAAGCTCATCTTCACTGATGAAAAGAACAAGATGAAATTCATCCTCGTTAAGGCGTCCGATGTTCCGACCTATGTTGAATACGGTGCGGCAGACATCGGCATCGTCGGTAAGGATACGCTGCTTGAGGAAAGCAGAAACCTCTATGAAATGGTTGACCTGGGCTTCGGCAAATGCAGAATGTGCGTTTGCGGCAGACCGGAGCTGAAGGGCAGGCTTGACGAAATCACAAATCTGAAGGTTGCATCAAAGTATCCGAACATAGCAAGAAAATATTTTCAGGATGAAAAGGGACAGACTATTGATATTATAAAGCTCAACGGTTCTGTGGAGCTGGGTCCTCTTGTGGGGCTTTCCGATGTTATTGTGGATATTGTTGAAACCGGCGCAACTCTGCGCGAAAACGGGCTTGATGTGCTTGAGGTTGTATGCCCGCTCAGCGCGCGCTTTGTCGTCAACAAGGTCAGCATGAAGATGGAAAAGGAGCGTATCATGGATATGGTCAAGGCATTTATGCAAAAAACGGAGGGCAGTGCGGAATGAGAATTTATCCGGCTATAGATATAAAGGACGGGCAGTGCGTCCGTCTGTTAAAAGGACGCTTTGATCAGGTTACGGTATACGGCAACGATCCGGCGGAAATGGCTAAAAAATGGGAATCACTCGGCGGCGAATACATTCATGTTGTCGATCTTGACGGTGCGCTCAAAGGACACGGTGTAAATGCGGAAGCAATCAAGAGAATCTGCCAAACCGTAAGCGTTCCGGTGCAGACAGGCGGCGGAATAAGAACAATGGAGGATATTGAGACCAAGCTTGCCTGCGGTATCGATCGCGTTATAATCGGTACAAAGGCAGTTTCAAATCCCGAATTTGTCAAGGCTGCCGTTGAAAAATACGGAGACAGAATTGTCATCGGAATTGACGCTAAGGACGGCATGGTCGCTATTGAGGGCTGGGAAAAGACCTCGGAATTCAAAGCGGTTGAGTTTGCACAGAAAATGGCTGACTTAGGTGTTAAAACGATTGTATATACTGACATTGCAACAGACGGCACTCTTGCAGGGCCGAATGTTTATGCAATGAGGGAAATGGTTGAAAACGTGAGCATCAATGTTATCGCATCGGGCGGGGTAGGTAAGCTTGAACACGTTAAAGCACTTGTTCCCGCAGGTGTTGAGGGCGTCATAACAGGACGGGCGCTCTATACAGGAGATCTCAGCCTGCCTGAGGCAATTAGAGCCGGAAAGGGTGAATAATATGCTCGCTGTTGAACGCAGATCTAAAATCGAAGAGCTGATAAACGGAAACAAAAGCGTCCTCGTCACTGATCTTTCAAAGCTTTTTGACGTTACGCCGGAAACAATCCGCGGTGATCTTTTAAAGCTTGAAAAGCAGGGAGTTCTTGTCCGTACATACGGAGGCGCAACCCTCGCCTCAGGATCGGGCTCAGAGCTTGGAGTTAAAGAGCGTGACGTGGTAAACGCAGAAGCAAAGCATAAAATCGGCATACGCGCCGCAAGCATGATAAAGAACGGTGAGACAATATTTCTTGACGCAAGCACTTCATCACTTTATCTTGCCCGCAGCATAAAGGATAAAAAGGGGCTTACGGTTATAACCAATTCGGTTAACATCATAGCGGAGCTGAGCGACTGCGATAATATTAAGCTCATATGCACGGGCGGATGCCTTAATATGCGCAATATGTCATATATAGGACGTTTTGCTGAGCGTATGATTACTCAGAACTTTGTTGCAAATAAATTCTTCTTCTCATGCCGCGGCGTTACGGTATCACGCGGTATGGTTGAGGTGTCGGAGGATGAGGCGGAAATCAAGCGCGCAATGATGAATGCGTCGGATTCCGCGGTATTTCTGTGCGATCACAGCAAGCTGGGTAAAAAAGGTATTCCCGTCATAGCTCCGATTGAGAAAATCGACACCTTTATAACCGACATACGGCTTGACGGTGAATGGGCAGACGCATTGGAAGAAAATGATATAAGGATAATAACAGTTTAAATATGGCAAAGAAATTTTATGCCGTGAAAAACGGCAGACAAACAGGGATTTTTAAAACATGGGAGGAGTGCCGCCGTCAGGTCACGGGCTTTAAGGGCGCAGCATTCAAGGGCTTTGAAACTCTTGAAGAGGCGGAAGCCTTCATTTCAGGCGGCGCGCAGGATACAAACCCGCGTGAGGGTGCGGCAGTTGCATATGTTGATGGCAGCTACGATCAGCGCAGCAAGCGTTTTTCTTACGGCATGGTGCTTTTCCTCGGCGGTGAAGCAATTACCAAAAACGAAGCCTTTTCCGATCCGGAGCTTGCGCAAATGCGCAATGTTGCCGGAGAAATAAAGGGCGCAGAAGAGGCTATGCTATATTGCCTTGAAAACGGCATAGAAAAGCTCGATATATACTACGATTATGCCGGTATTGAATGCTGGTGCACCGGTGCATGGAAAACAAATAAGCCCGGTACAATAGACTACAAGGAATATTACGATTTTGCAAAAACAAAGGTTGACATCCGCTTTATAAAGGTTAAAGGACATTCCGGGGATAAATATAATGACATGGCGGACAAATTGGCTAAAGAAGCCCTCGGACTATGAAATACTTTTTTTACAGCCCCGTCAGATTATAGAGGACTGCACACCGGACTTAATGCGTTATGTCATGGGTTTGGTCGATGTTCATCGTTTTTTTATATTGTCCAGGCGGCATTCCGACTATCTTTTTAAATGCGCGGATAAAGCTTGTATAATCCATAAATCCGCATTTTTCCGCTATATCCGATACCTTGTAGCCTTCCTTGAGCAGTTTTTTTGCCAGAGTTATTCTGCGTGAGGCGACATATTTCGCAACGGTTATTCCCATGTGCTTTCTAAACAATCTGCAAAGCTCGTTCACGGAAATATAACATACCTTTGCCACGTTTTCGAGAGAAACATCTTTATGAAGATTTTCGTTGATATACTTTATTGCAGTTACGATAGAACTATTTTCGTAGTTCATATGATATGTATATCCCTTGTTTTTCTCCGAAAATAAAATGTTCACATGGGTTATAAATTCAATCGCGGCAATATTTTTCAAAATATCGTCACCGTAGCCGTAATCGATCGTCATTTTGCGGAAAATATGCAACAATTTGTTTCTCTCCTCCGTTGAGGTTGGCAGCTTATGCGAAATATTGTTTCCTCTTATGTTAAAGCAGTTTGCTAAATCCGTTTCCCGTGTTGACATCTCATAGATAAATGCGGGATTTATTTGCATAATGCACCTTTTAAAGTCTTTATCACAGTCAGTGGTGATTTTGTGTGCCTCAAACTGGTTAAGGACAAAAATATCCCCGTCATCAACATCATATATCCTTTCGTCGATGAAAAAGGATTTCCCACCCGACAGACAAAATAAAATTTCACAGCATTCGTGTAAATGAATAGTTTCGTTCGGATCGTTTTTTTCGGAATAAAAACAGCCGAAGGTTTTTGTTTTATTTGCATATTCTATTGCAAGATTACATTTTGAAAATACCACTTCCATATTAATTCCTCCGTACAATGGCGAATTCATTGCTAAATTTACGTCTGAAACTATTATACAATATTTTTGTGAAAAATGCAATGTTTTATTTATAAATTGCAAATACTTTGCAATTTGTTTGTTATATAATAATACCATAAATCATAAATATTTTATATGCTTTTGACTAAGTTTTCTATAGTCAATGCAATGAAGAAAACTTAGTCAAAAGAGGTCTTAACCGCTTGCATTAAATACGATTAAAATACAGGGTACTTAATGCAAGCTATATAGTACCGGTTTAATTTAATGTTATAGAAAAGATGGAGAAATGTTATGATTAAGTGTATTCTCAATGACGTAAACGGCAGTCCCAAGGCTGAATTTTGCGGTGAATTTGTCGACAGCACGTTCGATGGATTTTACAGAGAAGGCGATGTTTTCAAGGTGAAATCAGATTCCGAGTTTATCGCTGCAAGCTTTGACGAGTCGCAGGTATGTTCAATTATTTATTTGCAGAAAAAAGAATGTTCTTTCCCTGTTCCCATAGGAGGTTCGGAGGATGCATATGACAGGGCGTCGTGGGAGCGAGGGACTCACCGAATCCTTTTGCGTGAGATTGACGAGGACGAAGCCTGCCAAATGCGTAATATTGCATTAAACAGCATTGACACACCTGATAACGACGCTGTTTTCCCTCATGCACACGCAAATTTTGTCACCAGGGGTGAAACGGTATTTTGGGCGAGAAATGCCATAGATGGGGTTTGCGATAACAGCAGTCACGGAGTCTATCCATATCACTCATGGGCGGGCGGAGCAAGAGAAGATTTGGTCTACACACTCGATTTCGGCCGTGAAGTTGAGGTGCATGAGGTTATTTTCTATCTCAGAGCCGATTTTCCGCATGATACATATTGGAAATCGCTGAATATCATTTTCTCCGACGGAGAGAAAGTGCCTGTTTCATTCGAGATGACGGCAGACGGTCAGCGTGCGGTTCTTGAGAAACCGAAAAAGACAACAACGATAACATTAAGCGACTTTAAACAGGCATCCACCCCTCTGTCGTGGGCGGCGCTTTCACAGCTTGAGGTTGTCGGAAAATATATAAAAAAGGAGATAGAAACAATGGAAGTAAGACAAGCATCAAATGCAAAGGACGTTAAGCATTACACAACAGACAGATTAAGAGAAGAATTTCACATTGCAAATCTTTTTACAAAGGATAATGTGAGAATGGTTTACAGCCATATTGACAGAATTATAACGGCGGGCTTAATGCCGGTTTTCCAAACACTGAAACTGGAAGCAGGCAAAGAACTTGCATCGGAATATTTTCTTGAAAGACGTGAAATGGGCTGTATAAACATCGGAGGAAGAGGCACTGTTACGGTGGACGGAACCGATTATGTTATGGAGCCGAGAGACGGTATCTACATAGGAATGGGAAACAAGGAGATTTCATTTACAAGTGAAGATCCCGAAAACCCGGCGAAGTTCTATGTGAGCTCGTGCCCGGCACACAAATCATATCCGATTGTTAAAATAGATATTTCAAAGGCCAAGAAGGTGCCGTGCGGTTCATCTGCCGATGCAAACAAGCGTATTATAAATCAGTACATCCATCCCGAGGTTATGCAGAGCTGTCAGCTTGCAATGGGTCTTACTCAGCTTGAGGAGGGTTCTGTATGGAATACCATGCCGTGTCACACTCATGACAGACGTATGGAGGTTTATCTCTATCTGGATATGGGTGAGGATGACGTTGTATTCCACATGATGGGCGAACCGAACGAAACACGCCACATAGTTATGCACAACGAAGAAGCGGTAATCAGTCCGAGTTGGTCAATTCACAGCGGAGTAGGCACAAAAGCATACTCATTCATCTGGGCAATGTGCGGAGAAAATCAAGAATTTACCGATATGGATGCGGTTGCAACGAAGGACTTAAGATAAACACAAATAACACTTGATACAAGGAGGTTTTAACATTATGAATTTCAGACTTGATGGAAAGGTTGCTCTTATTACGGGAGCATCATACGGAATAGGCTTCGCCATAGCGAAGAGCTTTGCAGAGGCGGGCGCGGAAATAGTGTTTAACGACATCAAGCAAGAGCTTGTTGACAAGGGAATTGATGCATATAAGGAGCTTGGTATAAATGCTCACGGATATGTATGCGATGTTACCGATGAAACAGCGGTAACGGAGACAGTTAAAAGGATTGAAGAAGAGGTCGGAATTATAGACATCTTGGTAAACAATGCGGGTATAATTAAAAGAATCCCCATGACGGATATGTCCGCTGCAGAATTCAGACAGGTTATAGATGTAGATCTCAATGCGCCGTTTATTGTTTCAAAAGCTGTTATTCCGTCAATGATAAAAAAAGGTCACGGCAAAATAATAAACATCTGTTCTATGATGAGCGAGCTTGGCAGAGAAACCGTATCGGCATATGCTGCGGCAAAGGGCGGTCTGAAAATGCTCACGAAAAATATTGCATCCGAATACGGCGAGTACAATATCCAGTGTAACGGTATAGGCCCCGGATATATTGCAACGCCCCAAACGGCTCCGCTGCGTGAAAAACAGCCTGACGGCTCACGCCATCCGTTTGACAGCTTTATTATCTCAAAAACACCCGCCGCACGTTGGGGAACACCGGAGGATCTTGCCGGTCCCGCTGTTTTCCTTGCATCGGAAGCATCCGATTTTGTCAACGGTCATATTCTTTATGTTGACGGCGGAATACTTGCATATATCGGCAAGCAGCCGCAATAAATGCAATAGATTTGCGATTTCTCCCGACAATGTTACGGAGTATAACAGTCAGGAGAGAAACAAGAAAATCAAATATAAGGTAATCATAACCACCGGTGAACTGGTGGTTATGATTGTTTTTTTATAAATTGTCTCTGAATTTCATATTTCAGTTTTTTCACTGCTTACGCATAATCCCCTGCTTTGCGCATTTCATTTACAGCGTAATAACCGGGTACGTGTTTCTGTACTGCTACGGTTACTGTTCAGCTATGAATAGTAACTTTGTCTGTATTTTTTCTGTATTTTCTGTATTTTTTTTTGTATTTTTTTCTGTATTTTTTTTGTTATTTTTTCGAAAAAAGGCTTGACAAATTGTATTTTATATGGTATACTAATCAAGTCGTTTGGATACGGGAGTTTAGCTCAGCTGGGAGAGCATCTGCCTTACAAGCAGAGGGTCACAGGTTCGAGCCCTGTAACTCCCACCATAAGACAACAACTGAATTTCTATGCTGGTGTAGCTCAATTGGTAGAGCAGCTGATTTGTAATCAGCAGGTCGCGGGTTCGAGTCCCATCACCAGCTCCATATGGGAGAGTTCCCGAGTGGCCAAAGGGGACAGACTGTAAATCTGCTGCTTATTGCTTCGGTGGTTCGAATCCACCCTCTCCCACCAAATAAGAACCTCAAGGTTGATAGAAGCCTTGAGGTTCTTGCTTTATATTTCGGTTTCAAAGAAACCCTTTTTCTATGCGATTTTCAGAATACTTCGTGTAAAAGTGTTTTTTGGGGTTAATGATTTCCCATTATCCGCAGCACCTTTTTTATGCCGGTTTTACGGAAACGCATCCGTTTCAATCAGAAAATGAAACCGTAAAATTTGACCTCGACCTTTCGTGTCATTTGTATCACCTATCGTGTCAACGGTTTGGCTTTTCGTGTAAAAGTATAATTTTCAAATATGCTCGATTAAATTAAGTCACATATCTTAAATTAACCTGCTATTACGATATCAATCAATTACACTGCTTAACAAATTCTTTAATGACATTTGAAATATTTTCAACCGAAACACCGTTTTCTTTCAAAAGCTCATCGGGGTCAAAATCCGTATGGAATGCTTTGGATATACCGTAATTCAAAACTCTCATATCGCTGTTGCCGTAGAACGACGCGATATTTTGTCCGTAGCCGCCCATCACTTCGCCGTCTTCTATGGTGATAACCAATTGATGTTCTTTCTTTAATTCATTCAGCAATTCTTCGTCTAAGCCCGTCAAGAATCTCGGATTTACCACCGTAATATCAAGTCCTGTTTCTTCTTTGACTTTTTGTGCCGCCTTCATTGCCAACGGTATTAAAACACCCACCGCAAATAAAACTACTTGTGAGCCTTTTTTCTCGACTTTATTCTTATTATATTTTGAATAATCGGTTGTGTCTTCAACTCCCGTTTCTGCCATATTTGCAGGTACTCTTATTCCAACAGGATGCTCTTTCTGCGTAGTTGCAAATTTGAACATTTGAAAATATTCTTCTTTGTTTGCCGGTGCCAAATAGATTAGATTGGGAATATGGGCAAACATCTGAATGTCACATAAACCGATATGTGTATTGGAATTCATTCCATATACTCCGGGCTGCAATACAAGCATAGTTGCCGGACTGTCGTTTAGGCACAAGTCGTGAGATATTTGGTCGTACGTTCTTTGAAAGAAAGGCGCAAATGTTCCGAACACTACTGTTCCGCCGTTTTTCGCAACACCGCTGCTCATGGCAACCATATTTTCCTCGGCGATTCCCACATCAATGAATTGCCCTCTCTTGACATATTCTTCTCTGACTCCTTTTACCATTCCGAGACCCATAGGAGTAGATGCGTTTATAACTACTGCCTTTGGATTTGTATCGAGCAATTCCTTTATACTATCAAATACCGGATCGTCAACTTCCTGTACTTTTACCTTTGGACTCCCGTCCTCTACATTAAACGGTCCTCCCGCATGCCATGACTCCCTGTCTTGTTCCGCATAAGGCAACCCCTTTCCTTTTATTGTGTGTATATGCAATACTATCGGATGATCTATATCCTTTACGCTTTTAAACATTTCAACCAGACTTTGCACGTCATGACCGTTGTCTAAATACCTATAATCCAATCCAAACGATTTGAAAATATTATTCGAAGCGCTGCCGCCCGTTTCTCTTAATTCCTTTAACGTTTTATACATGCCACCGTGATTTTCTGCGATGCTTTGATCGTTATCGTTGAGGATAATAATTAGGTTTTTATCGTATTCTCCCGCATAATCCACCCCCTCCAACGCTTCTCCGCCGGACAATGAGCCGTCGCCGATAATTGCGATTATATTACCTTTTGACTGTTGCAGATCCCTGCCCTTTGCCAAGCCCAAAGCTAATGAAACAGATGTTGAAGTGTGTCCGACAGTAAAGATATCGTGTTTGCTTTCCAATGGGTTTGTATATCCGGTTACATCGCCGAAATGTTCGCTGTCTAAAAATGCCTCTTTTCTGCCTGTTAAAATCTTATGCGGATAGCACTGATGCGACACATCAAACACAAATTTATCTTTAGGAGAATCAAAAACATAATGAAGCGCAACTGTCATTTCGACCATCCCCAAATTCGGACCGCTATGTCCTCCTGCATTACTGATTTTGTTTATCAGCGCCGCTCTTGTTTCATCTGCTAAAACTTTTAATTCTTTAATATTTAATTTTTTAATGTCCTCCGGACTGTTTATATTCTCTAAATACATAACAAATCATTCCTTTTTTCATTTTCGTATAATCGCATCACTAAAATTATTATCAGTTAGCCAAGTACGAATCTGCGTACTCGTTGTACCCGATGTTCCCCTAAAGCCTGTTTTAACATCTGCGTTCGGGCAAGTGTTCTTTATAGCTGATACAGATGATGAAATTCCGCTTGAACCGCTTGTGCAAAATGGCATTATCGTTTTGCAGGACAAATCATAAGTATCTAAAAATGTATTTATGATTTTCGGCATAGTACCCCACCAAATCGGATAACCGATAAAAATTACATCATAGTCCTCAAGGTTTTCAAGCTTATTTGAAATGGCAGGTCTTGCATTTGCGTCATTTTGCTCATCGTTTGCACGGCAATCGCTGTTATAATTCAAGTCTGCGCTTGTGTAAGGTTCTTCGGGCACAATTTCAAATACATCCGAACCCGATTCTTCAGCAATTTTTTCTGCAAGTGCTTTTGTGTTGCCCGTTGCCGAGAAATACACAACAAGGCTCTTACTTGTCGGCTCTTTTGTTTCTTCGGGCTGTTTTGTGGGATTTTCTTCTGCTGTTTTTGTATTTGTAATTGTTACGCTTTGCTCACGTTCGTTCCATTCAACCTCAAATTTGAAGCTTTCTGCTATAAAGCGAATTGGAAGCATTGTGCGGTCATTCATGACTGTTGGTGCAACATCAAGGGTCTGCTTTTCGCCGTTCAAGAGTGCCTCTGTCGAGCCGATTGTAAGTTTGATTTCATCTTCTCCGTAGGTTAGTGTAACCTCTTGTGTTTCGCCGTTCCAATCTACCGTACCGCCCATTTG
>JAQXTR010000015.1 GCA_029219585.1 Clostridiales bacterium | reverse complement strand
ATAGAATTATATTTAAAGATAATTCTAATGGCTTTTATCAGATTAGTAATTGCAATTTAATCGATATTGAATTTGAAATGAACGTGCCAAGTACATATGGAGATTTATTTTTAGCAAATGACATTTATTCTTCTAACTTTAACAATGTTGATATATTTGGCACAGGTACAGTAACTGGAAATGTTGGAGCATATTGTTGGAGAATTACTGGAGAAAACTTATTTAAGGATTGTAATGTTTTTGCTACGATGACAGGAGGAGGTCATTCAAACAATTATAATTCCGTGTTCTTTGGAATTCCTCAAACAGGTTCAAACATCACTCTGGAAGATTGTTCTTTTGAAGGGACATTAAAGTGTGGATCCGCAGCTATGTTCGTTGCTAATCCTTGTTATAACAAAAATGTCACATTAAATATCAAGAATGTAAAGAATAATGGACTCATCCATACGATTTCTAATACAGGAAATGTGTTTATACAATCACCAAATCAATTCTCTGCTGTGAATAATGATGGATCTTTCAGTTTTTATACAATTATTCTCGATGGAGTAAAGAAGAATGTAACAGAAGCTACAACTAATGTTCAGAATTCATTAAACGGCACAGGACATTTTATGTTTGGTCCTGATGATTCTTCACTGTCAATCGATGTTGATCCAATTACAAAGAAATTTGTCATTACTCCGGCACTGAATCCAGATGTTTCTTATTATGAAGTAGCTATTGGTACATATGTTGGAGTTCCAGGTGGATCAAACAGAAATTATATATTTGAAAGAGTTGAAAAGGATGAGTTGGTTACTGAGATAGAATATCTTGGATTTGTAGACTATACTTGGGTAGATAATCATCCTGAAGCAATTATTGGTTCTTTGGGCAATAATACTATTTATACATTAAATGGTGAAAGCTATTATTTAGTCGCTGACCGTACATACTCAACAAAAGGAAGTGTTAAAAAAATGGAGATTTGCGCAGTGTCAGCATACTCTGCTGATGGACAGTTATTAGCTTCAAGCACTTATTCCTTTGACTAATATTTGTTGAACTCTACATTATGAAATTCAATAGTCTGAAACTCATTGTTTATGAAATCTCTTCTTTTAAAATTAAAAGGATATAAATATGCGAATTAACTAATAAAAAAATCAAAACACTCTAGGATATCATAAAGTTTTAGCTTGTGATATTCTGGGGTGTTTTTTTACTATGAAAGAATTGAGTAAATGCTTTATTAATCATGCCTATTTTGCACAGTAGTGCTGGAAAAGTTAAAATTTGAGGATAACTTCGTTGAAAACCTCTCGAAATCGTCAGGTTTAGTGTGATGCCATCACCTTCTTGTCCAGATATTTTATCTTTCCAGCTTGTTTTCTAGCGTAGTATAGATCTCTGAAAAAATGTTCAGATAATTCGTCAGTTCATCACGGTTTTACGTTGAATGTGCTATTTCGTGCATTTTTTACATCAGGCGAAAAAACATGGATAATCGCTGTTAATATGACCACCTTGTCACTTATTCGTTTACCCGCTTAGACAAAAGATTTATCATAATGAACCTTCACATCTTTGAACAGTGTTCGGTTTACACAAGTAGTATCTGTACATACACAACTCAGCACTGCTGTACAAAATAGACATGTTATTAATACTCAAACAGGTATCCTTTTTCATTCCCTTAAAACCTCGACTCATGCTCAATGCGGTTTCGTAAAGCGCTTTCATGTTAAAGTGAGGCTGCATGAATATGCAGGTTATGATGAGGTAAATGGAATTATGCCAAAACGCAAACATAAATCATTCATTTTAGGAAGTATTACAGCTGTAATAGGGGTTTTATGCCTGTGTGTTACACCGGTATATGCAACTGACCGTAATGGACCAACCATAACAATGACAGAAGATTCTTATGACAGAAATCTGCTGACGATGCCTGATCTTTCTACAAATGAAAAAACACAGACAACGACGCAGACTATTGTTCTTGATGATAATGCAAGGGTCCGTGCTGATCAGGGAGAGTTACGCCTGAGTGCATCTGTTCGCGTTGGTGCAAATGGCTCAAGAACAAATACAAGAGAGCTGACAGTTACGTGCTTAGATGCTGATGGAAAGTCATTGACATACTGGACTCATAAAAGTGACAGCTACAGCGTGTCCCACCATTGGAATAATCTGTCTGTAGAGAATAAGACCATTCCAAAGGGGACATGCTCTATTCGATATTATTTATATAACCATATTGGTACAAAAGGATCTCTTGAAACATATAACTGTAAACTGAGCATAAAAGATGTTGTTGCACCAGGTATTTCCTATATTTCTGTTTCCTCTGATGATGGAAAACAGCTGACTCAGCCTCATGCAGCT
>JAQXTR010000014.1 GCA_029219585.1 Clostridiales bacterium | reverse complement strand
ATAACCTTATCTCTATATACAATTATATCATGAATGAGATTGTTTTCAAACGGAAAACGACTTATAGTATTGTAAATCCGACCATAATTTGTGTAAAATGGTCGGATTTGCACTGTAATGGGTTGTATTTGTGTGGAAAATTGCCAACGATATGTTATAATAACTATATAAGATTAAAAAACAGAAAGGCGGTATTTAATAATGAAAAAATCTTATAAGACATTGGCACTGTGCTTGACGGGTATAATGGCTGTTTCGGCACTGTCGGGCTGCGGTGCAAAGAAAACAGCAGACGGAAAAATCAATATTTCAATAGGCGGCTGGCCGGATGAGGCTCAGGAGGAAAGAGTTAAGGCGTATGAAGGGTATAGTCAGCAGATGGCGGAAAAATATCCGGATGTCAACCTTATTCCCGAAACAGGCAACTATTCCGATGAGCAGTTCTTTACTATGAAGGCGGCGGCAAATCAGATTCCGACAACCTATACAACGAATTTCACGCAAATTCAGAATACAATCAACAATGGTTATGCCGGGGATATAACAGAGGTGCTTGAGGAACGAGGACTTCTTGATGCACTCAATCCCGCACTTATCGATACGGTTAAGGGCAGTGACGGAAAGATATACGCATTCCCTGAGTATTCGTATATGATGGGAATGGCAATAAACAAGTCGCTTTTCAGAGAAGCGGGGCTTGTAAACGAGGATGGAACGGCAAAAATTCCGAATACATATGATGAGCTTGCCGAATATGCACGCATTATCAAGGAAAAGACAGGAAAGTCAGGATTTGCGATATGCACAACAAGCAATTGCGGCGGATGGCATTTCATGAACATAGCATGGAGCTATGGTGTTGAGTTTATGAAACAGAGAGATGACGGAAGCTGGGAAGCAACGTTTAACACTCCCGAGGCAGTGGAGGCTCTTCAGTATGTAAAGGACTTAAAGTGGAAATATGATGTTTTGCCGGATGATACAGTAATAGACCAGGCGGCATCAATAAAGCTTTTGGGTGTAGGACAGACAGCTATGATTTTCAGTACACCTATATCCGAGTTTGTAAGCAAATACGGTATGGATGTAAAGGATTACGCTGTTGCAAAGACTCCGGCAGGACCTGCGGGCAGATTTTCACAGATGGGCGGAGGCGTATATATGTTCTCACCGACAGCTACGAAGGACGAGCTTAATGCCTGCTTTGATTTCCTGAAGATAATGGGCGTAGCGGAAGCGGAGCTTGAAGGCGAGGCACTGACAAACAAGGAAACAAAGTATCAGACCGACCTTGCCGAAACCGGAATTGTTCTGCCGTTATCACCTCTTGAGCTGTGGGCGGCACCGGAGAGAAAAGCAAAGGAGGAGGAACTCAACAGCAAATACTGTAATATGGATCCCAAAGATTATGCAAGCTATGCGGATTTGAGCGATGTTGAGCTTAAATCAGAGGAACCTGTCTGCTGTCAGCAGCTATACGGTATTTTGGACAAGTGCATACAGGAGGTTATATCAAACAAGGACGCCGACTGTAAGCAGGTAATAGAAAATGCATGCAATGATTTTCAGGTAAATCATCTTGATAAGATGGATTAAAGATAAAAATCCCCCGGATTTGTTTCGGGGGATTTTTGTGTCAGTTTTCGCTGTCGCTTCCGTTTTCTGAGGTTTTGTTTTCGGCACGGTATTTGGAAGGAGTTGTACCGGTAAATCGCTTGAAGTGGCTGTTAAAGGAAGTCTGTGTGGAGTATCCTACCGCATAGGCAATGTCTAAAATTGACATTGATGATGTGCGCAGAAGTGCGGTGGCTGCCGTTATTCGTGCCTTGTATACATATTCAAGAGGTGAAATTCCGGTATATTCCTTAAAAAGACGCCGCAGATGGGTTTGAGAAATATAACATATTTCGGCAAGCTTGGATGAGGTTATATTTTCACTGTAATGTAAAGAAATATATGAAAGAGCAGGTATGATCGGTGCCATATGTTTTTTGTTTTCTGCGTGCTCTGTCACGGATGAGGCACGGTATACGTCAATCATTGTGGTGGCAAAAAGATATTGGCATAATGGTTTATATCCATATCTCTTTTGGAGAAGCTCATCGTACAAGCGGTTGATATTGTTGACAATAATCGGATGCGAGCTCTGGGTGAAAACATTGCTAAGCTGTTTTTTTGCGGATAGTATATTTTCTATGCCGGACAGAATGCCGGGGCTGCGGACAATCATTGTATCTATATCTACATTTATATACGACCATGTGTTTTTATTGCTATCAATACTGTTGGAGATGTGCATATCACCGGGGAATATTACGGCTATGTCACCCGGATTAAAAGGCAGAACTCTGTCGTTTATCATAACAGTACCGCTGCCGGAAACAGCTATGCCTATTTCACACACATTATGGCTGTGCATATAATCGTAATGCGGCTCCAGCGTCAGCATGGGGTCGACAAAGAAAATGTCATCAATTTTATAGTATTCCTTGCGATATTTAGATAATGGTTGATTTTGCATGATAATTCCCTCTATATCTTATTTTCAACTTAAAAACGACCTAAATTCATATTATAACATACAGTTTTTAAAAGTCAATACATATTTTTAATATTTGTAAAAAAAAATTTTTTATGCCGATCAGATGTAAATTTCGCCGCAAATTCACTTGTGTTATGTATTTTGACGTTTACATGGTCGAATTTACATTTATGTAGGTTTTATTTGATTGGAAAATAAGAAGATTTATAGATATAATTATATATATAATCAACAAAAAAAATAGCTTAGGAGGCAAAAAATGAGTAAATGTGATGTTGCGGCAATAATATGGCCGGCTTTTACCGGCGCTGAGCCGCGTACAAAAATATTCTGGGAAGAGCGCTATGGAGAATGGCAGACCGTTAAAAAGAGATGTGAAGGTCAGCCGCTTTGGGGATATATTAATGAAGCGGATCCGTTTGTAATGGAAATGCAGATAGAGGCGGCGGTAAGCCACGGAGTGAATGTTTTTATTTATGACTGGTACTGGTATGACAACAGACCGTTTCTTGAAAATTGTCTGAATGACGGGTTTTTAAAGGCTCGAAATAATGATAAGATGAAGTTTTATCTCATGTGGGCAAATCACGATGCAAGCGCATTGTGGGATATGCGCAATTCGGATGATTTTGACACTGTTATATGGAACGGTTTTCAGAACCGTGCCGAATTTGAGCGTATTGCCGAAAGAATTATAGAAAAGTATTTCAAGCTTCCGAATTACTATCAGATTGACGGCAAGCCGGTATTCATGATATATGAGGCAAGAAACCTCTTAAAAGGCTTGGGAGGATATTATGAAACAAAGGATGCTCTTAAATGGTTTGACGATAAAGCAAAGGAAGCAGGCTTTAAGGGTGTTCACATTCAGCATTGCAGGATGGAATTTGACCAGCTTGATAAATATATTGCCGAAACAGGAAAGGATATGACCGAGGAGGAGGCTCTTAAGGATTTGGGCTACAGCAGCATGAGTCATTATCAGTTCTGCAATATGTTTTCAATGAAGGATCAGACCTATGAGAACGGTATAGGTCTTATGAAAGAGGCATGGGAAAAATTTGAAAAAACACCTCTTACATATTATCCTCATGTTTCATTGGGCTGGAACAGAAATCCGAGACTGCAGTTCCATGATCCGTATATTCTTAAGAATAATACGCCGGAAAATGTTGAAAAAGCATTCAGATGTGCAAAGGAATGGGTAGAAGCTCATCCTGAGGAAGCACCGCTGATAGTTGTAAACAGCTGGAATGAATGGACGGAGGGCAGCTATTTTGAACCCGACACCGTCAACGGCTACGGCTTCCTTGAAGCGGCGAAGAAAGTCTTTGTTGAAGAATAATATGTGTTTTCGGTGTTTTATGATCCGGCTTATAACGTAACGAGAAAGGAGAAGATTATTGTGCATATAAAGGCAAAGGTGACGGCTTTAATGCTTACGGCGGCAATGATGCCTGTATACGGCGTTTGCCCCGTTAATGCGGGAGATGATGCAGTGAGCATATACAGAGATTTCGAGAGAGAAAGCAAGGAATCGTTTTTTGATGCAGCATACGGAGCATATGCGATAAAAAAAGCCGATAACGGCAGCGAAGGAATGTTTTTGTATGACAACTGGAATTGGGAGGAAACCTCCGGAGAAATTGATTTGGGCAAAACAATAGGAAGCGGAGTTATCGCCGTGAAATTCGATTACAAGGTTACCACATACACAAACAGATTTTATATAAGAATGTTTGAAGGCTCCGGCGGTGACGTTGCGGAAACCTTTGCAGACTTAGGTTCGTTTGCATTTTATCCCAATACAGTGGGCTGGATTATATCCGATAAAAGAGCCGGGTATAACACGAACGAGTGGAACACTGTTGAAATGTATGTAAACTTCGACACAAGACTGATATATTATTTTGCAAACGGAGAGCTGTACGGTTACACTACAATACAGGATTCTGTAAGCGATGCAAGAAAATTCAGCTTTGTATGTAACGGCAGCTACGGTGATACATATATAGATAATTTATACATTAATGAGCTGAAAAGTGATGATGAGGCGGTGCCGGAAATTGTAAGACAGCAGGAATTTGTCGATGTTGTTACAGATAATCACGGCAGAATATTTTTTGATAAAAATGAGCAGAAATTCAAAGTGACAGCCGGAAACAAAACGGACAGTGCCTGTGATCGTAAAATAGTATCTTCCGTGCTTAAGAACGGAAGATTGATAAGCAGTAAAAGCGAGGATATTCATTTAGAAGCCGGAGAGGTTGTTGAAAAGGAAATCACAACAAAAGCCGGAGGATACGGATATTATGATCTCAGGGTGGAGCTTTGTGACGGCGATAAAAATGTAAAGACAAGCAGTAAAGACTACAGGTTTTCGGTTGCAAATGTTGTAGAAGAAGGGCTCAGAGATGAAAGCATGGGCATTCAGATGCAGACAAATGTTGAATTGAACAGAAATGATGTTCAGAACATTGATTTGCCTCTCATAGGAAAGCTTGGTTTCAGCTATACGCGAGGAGGAATAGGCTGGCAGGACAGCGTTCCATCACCGAATGTTTTTCAGATTTCGGAATGGTCAAACTGGGCGATTTCCTGTATCAAGAACAACGGAGGTATGGAGGATTTGCCGGTGCTTAGCTTCGGTAATACCAATATTACTCCGGAGTGCCCGCCGAGATCGGAGTATGCGTTGGAGCAGTTTGCGTGGTACGCGCAGCAGGTATGTCTGTATTATGAAAAGCTGTACGGACACCCGCTTAAAAATATAGATGTATGGAACGAATACTGGATGGAGGGCGGCGGCTTTAATCCTGACTGTGCTACACCGGAGGATTATGCAAATATGCTCAAGGCTGTCTATCCGGCAGTAAAAGAGGTATCACCAACGACAACGGTTTGGGGCCTGAGCGGCGCCGGCTTTGACCATCTGGAATGGACGGAAAGAATATTAAAGGCGGGCGGCGGAGATTATATGGACGGCTACACCCTGCATCCGTATAGGAATAAGGAATTGCCTGATGTTTCGGGAATTGACGAACTCGCGGGAAAGTATAAAAAGCTTTTTGAAAGTTACGGATACACCGATAAGAAGGTATGGGTAAGTGAATGGGGATGGCCGAGCTGCGGAGAGGACGGATACCCTGATGAGATGCAGCAGGCATCAAACTTCGTAAGAGCAAACATAATAAATACCGCAAATCACTTGTTTGATATGACTAACTGGTATTCGGCAAACAACGTAAACAATGATAACGGACAGGAATCAAGATTCGGACTTTTACGAGGTATGTATGATGTCATGGGTTATGAGGCAAAGCCGTCGTATCTTGCGTGTGCAAATTATATGAACCTTATGATAGGAGCAGAATTTGTAGATAAAAAGAAGATCGGAGACAATGTAACGGCATATCATTATAAGATGAGGGACGGACAAGACGTATTGGTAGCATGGGCTGTGGAGAAGAGTGAGTCTGCGGCGCTTAATATAAACACAAGCAGTGTAACTCTATATGACTGCTACGGCAATGAAGAAAAGCTCAGCGGAGTCGATCATAGATTCTCATTCGCATTTGACATAATGCCGACGTATATTGTGGGCAACTTTTCCGAATATGAAAGAGCGGACAGCATAGCGCAGACAGACAACAGTTCGTTGGATATGGTTTTCGGTGATAAAGCAGATTTTACAATAACAAAGAATACGGATGAGGATGTTGAGCTGCAGATGGATCTTCCCGGAAACATTACAGTTGTGTCAAACGAAGGCTTTAAAAATAACAAAGCGAAGGTTGTTCTTGCGGCGGAGAAATGTGACAGAGAAAGCGATGATATTATTGTAAGACTTGTAAAGGGCGGCAAGACTGTGTACAAATCGACAATAACCGTAACGTATATTCCTCCGATAAGCTTTACAATGAATGTTCGTCCGTACAGTGCCAAAAATGTTGACCGCTGGCAGGTTATACTTAAAATAAAAGGTAATTTCTATGATAACGGAGTAACGGGCAAGCTCGACATTCTGGCACCAACCGCTATGCAGACGGGGAGAAAATCCATATCCATACCTAAGATAAACCCCGGAGAGGAGAAAACCGTAAAGCTTAATATTCCGAGAAGCGAAAGCGATAATAAGCTGCATTTTAAAGCAAAGCTTACAATGGGGGATTATGAGCCTGTTGAAATTGATCAGGAGCTGGTGCTCAGATGCAGTACCTTTGTCAGAAAACAGCCTGTGATAGACGGAAAAATTGAGCAAGGCGAGTGGAATACCAAAACGGTTATGAAGATGCAGGATACAAGAGATTATTTTGAACTGATGTCAGGAAAGTACAGCGGCTTGCAGGATTTGAGCGCAAGAATATACACCGGCTGGGATTTTGATAATTTCTATCTTGCGGCAGAGGTTACCGATGAGGTATGGGGAACAGATAAGAACCTGCTTTGGGCATCGGACGGCATACAGTTTGCTATGGCGCCGTCAAAGCAGGGCACACAAATGGCGCAGCTTGATATGGGTGAATCGCAGAAAGGAAAACAGGTTCTGCTTGAAATAAGTACCAATGCAGCAAATATAGGTCCTGTTACAAACTGTGATTTTGATATGGCTCGTGAGGGTAATATTACTACATATGAGCTCAGAATACCATGGAAGGAGATTTTCCCTGACGGCTATACGGTTCGCCGTAACAGCTTTGTACCGTTCTCAATGCTTATTAATGACAACGACGGAAACGGACGTGAAGGCTTTATGGAAAACGGCGGCGGTATAGGTGTTATAAAGAATGTTTATGACTTTCTTGATTTATTCCTGCTGTTTTGACGGAGGACGGAAAAATGAGATTTCATATTATGAAAAGGATAGCGGCAGTATCTTTGTCAGCTATGCTGTGCTCCGGTGCAGTTATAACCGATGCTCCCGAAGCTTATGCTGCGGGCAGAGGAGCTGTGTTATACCGCGAGATATACGGTTGTAATTTTGAAAGCGAAGAAACCCTGCGGACAAAAGCATTAAAAGCATATGAAAACACCTCACAGAGTGTACAATATGGTTTGAGCACAGACGCGGACCCGGCCCGAAACGTTATATGGCGCATGAGGAAAACAAGTCAGGACGTGGGAGTGGTTGCTGCGGATATAGACATCGGTGATTCTGTTAAGTTTGACGGCTCAAAGTATATTGTATCGATGGATCTGAAATCGGAGACTGTACCGGGAAACGACCATTATATTTCCGTCAAGGCTTCAAGTGATATCATAACAGATGAAAGCTGTATCATCGGAGCTCACGGGCAGGCAGGGCTTCACCTGAGTGCGATAAATGCGGATGAGCAGACAATGTATTGTTCTTATGCGGAAAATATTGCAGACGGAGATTGGTGGAGCGAATATCTGGCGGCAAAAAATTCGCAGGTGACTGTGCAGGTTGGCGAATGGTTTAATTTGACAATTGAGATTGATACGAAAAATAATGCCGTTAAATATTATTATGACGGCGTATATGCCGGAGGCAAGGGAAGTGCAAATGTCGGCGACGCATTTAAGAACGGAATAAAAACAATTCAGGTTCAGAGCTGGCAGGGATGGAATGATTATGTTGAGCTTTATATCGACAACATTTCCGTGTTGAAGGAATGCGGCACTGCCAGCGGATTTTCGGGGATTGACAGAGTGCTTTTAAGCAGCGGTCTTAAAAGTGTAGCACTTGAATCATCGCAGAGCTTGGAGAGTATTACCGACGTTTTGCTTTATAATGAAAGCAAGAGGTGCGATATGAGAGCCGATTTTACTGCTGCAGGAAACAGGGTAGTGATTAATTCGGGCTATACAGTGAATAATTCGGATGTATACAGTATAAGCATGACGGATACTTCCGGAAGTAATATATTCGGTAGCTTTGTAGCGGATACGGCGGGCGGCAGATTAAGCGTGAGTACGGTTAATGTGTATGACGGCGCAGGAAATATCGTCACAGGTACTCCGCCTGCCAATACCTCGCTTAAAGCAAAGGCGAAAATACTAAACTCAACCGGAGTCTCCGGCTCGGCAGATCTTATTGCTGCGGCATATAAAGACGGCAGATTGGAGAATGTTTCTATAAAGACGGTAACAGCCTCGACCCCGCTGACTGAGGATGAGCTTGAAATAGACACCGGCAATGCCGACAGCATCAAAACATTTGTATGGAACAGCGTATCGGACTGCGCTCCGCTGCCTGTGGAAGCTCCTTATACCAATCCTGAAATATTCCGTATTGAGATGCCTTTTGACGACAGCGCGGCAGACGGTGGGTTTACCCAAATAAGAAATCAATGTTCAAGAGCAGACAATGCGGGCGGCGGAGGCTTGTTCCTGTATCCGGGCGGAACAAATGTGACTTCAAGCGCCGTAAAGGCTTTTGGACGAAATGTGTCTACTGATATACTGCATATAAGCTTTGACTATAAGGCTGCGGAATATCAAAATAAATTCTGGGCAAGACTGGGAGGCACGGGAAACCCGATACAGTTCTTTTATGACGGAGGCACAATTGCATATTTTAATGATGTAACAGCATGGACGATATCGGACGGAAGAGCTGAGTATACTCCGGGCACATGGACAAGAGAGGATATATATGTTGATTTGACCGGACGCGTAATGTATTGCTTCAATAACGGCGTTTTGTACGGCAGAGCATGGATACCGCGGGGTGTGACCAAGCTAAACCGTATCGAGCTTGCAAATGAAGGCAGCTACGGAGATATATCGTTGGATAATCTGGTTATACGTCAGACAACCGCAGAGGACGTCACTCTGCCGAAGGAGCTTAGTGAAAACTCATTTGCCGAAATCACATCGGACAATACCGGACGGATTTATTTTGGAAAGACCGGTGCAGAATTCAATCTTCTTGTAGGAAACAAGACGGCAAAACCGGCTCAATATACAGTTAAATGGTCGCTGTCGGGAGGAAACGGTGTGGTTGACAGCGGAGAGAGTGCAGTAACGATTTCCGCAAGAACATCACAAACCGTCAGGATTACCGGAGATACCGGCGGATACGGGTACTTTATTCTGAGAGCCAAGGTATACGATGCAGACGGGAAATTGGTATGCGAGGCATCGGATTACAAATTCTCTGCTGCAAATGTTCCTGAGGACGGCTTGCAGGATCCGACAATGGGTATTCAGATAAAGACGAATGAGGAGATTGACAGAAATGACGCATATCTGGATATGGCTTTAATGAAAAAGCTTGGTTTCAGCTATACAAGAGGTGGACTCGGATTTTCTGCAATGAATGAACAAGGAAGCGTTATAATGGATGCATGGAACCGTGCATGGTATGAAATGTGCCGAGACAGCGGGATAGATATAATAAATGTTCTTTCCTTCGGTAATACAAAAATCACATCGGAGAATCCGCCCAGATCGGAGTATGCATTGAATATGTTTGCGGAATATGCGCTTCAGTATTGTGCGCTGCATAAAGAGGTATACGGCTATGCTCCGAAGGATTTGGATGTATGGAACGAATACTGGATGGAGGGCAATGTCTTTAATCCGGACCGCGCAACGCCGGAGGATTATGCAAATATGCTTAAGGCTGTCTATACAAAGGTAAAGCCGCAGTATCCCGAAACAAGGATCTGGGGACTCAGCGGAGTAAATATTGAGCATTACGCATGGGTAGAGCGTGTGCTAAAAGTAGGCGGCGGAGATTACATGGACGGATATACATTGCATCCGTATTACAACACAAGCACTCCTGAAGAGGCCAATTTCAAAAATGTTGCAGATACATATAAAGCGCTGTTTAATCAATACGGCTATTACAATAAGCCTGTATGGATAAGCGAATGGGGTTGGGCAAGCGTAGGCGAGAACGGCTACCCCAACGAGGAAGAACAGGCGGCATATTTTGTAAGAGCCAATATTTTCAATAAGGTATACAGTCTTGCAGATATGACAGACTGGTATTGTTCAAACGATGTTGGCAACAACAACGAACAGGAGCTGCGTTTCGGTATGCTCAGAGGCGCATACAGAAAAATAGGGTATGAGGCAAAGCCGGTGTACCTGTCAGCGGCAAATTATCAGTCTCTTATGATAGGCTCATCATTTGTAAAGAGCGAGCAGCTCAGTGATGGTGTTACGGCGTACACCTTCAGTCTGCGCGACGGAAGAAAAGCTGTTATTTTGTGGTCTGTAACGGGTGCCGAAACAGTGACGCTTTCGGTAAACACCGGCAGTCTGCTTATGATAGATATGTACGGTAATGAAAAAACCGTAGCCGGATCGGGAGGGAGCTATACGATAAATTGCAGCAAGTCTCCCTGCTATCTGGTTGGAAACTGGGAGTAAAAAGGATGCCGCGGTCTCTGCCGAAATGGGCAGAGACCGCATGAGGAAGGGGGGGAACAACGGAATTATATATAGAAACAGCCCATTAAAAATTCAAATAACTGATTAAAAGAAAGAAGGTATTATTTATGACAAAGAAATTTTTAACGGCTTTAGCATTAATGGTTCCAATGGGAATCAGCGCGGTCAACCCCGTTTCGTTTGCGGCGGGAGAGAACACATCGGCTCAGATTTACAGTGAAGTATACAGCTGTGATTTTGAGAGCAATCAGGAGCTTACAATGAAGAGTGCGGTACTGTATGAAAGCGGTATTGAAACTGACGCATTTTCCGGAAATAACTTCTATAGAATTAAAAAAATAGCTCAGGATGTGGCACCGGTTGCGGCAGAGATTGTGCTGGATAATCCGATACAGGCAAATAGCGGCAAATGCTTAATTTCATTTGATATTAATGTTTTGGGACTTACGGGATCGGATCATCTCGTTTCACTTAAGGCATATCCGTCCGCATTGGGAGCAAACGACATTCCCGATTCAACAGGCGCTACGCTTAATGTTATAAAGGCAAGTACAGATCCTATGCTTTGTTCGTATGCTCCAACAGTGACGGGTGAAGGCTGGTGGAGCACATATTGCGCAATAGGCGCAGATGGCGGAGCTGCCACATCAAACGCTTTGCTGGGTACATGGTTTAATGTGAAAGCTGTAGTTGATACTACAGAAGGCACTGCCGATTATTATTTCGGCGATACATGGGTTGGCTGCGCAAGGAGCGATGAGCTGAAAAAAGGAATAAGCACTCTCCAGATCCAAAGCTGGCAGGGTTGGAACGGATTCGGTGAGATGTATGTAGACAATATAAGTGTTTGCAAGGAAGTTCCTTATTCAAGCGGATTTGCCGGAGTTGACACTGTTAAATTGTCCGGCGACAGAACAACGGTAACCTTTGACGGCGGCACTGTCCTTGATTCTGTTACGGATGTAACATTGCTTGATGAAATAAGCGGTGAAACAGTGATTCCTACGCTTGAATTTGACAGCGCCAAGATTACTGCCGTATTTGATACGCCGCTGGATGCAGCACACATATATACGGTATCCTTAACCGACGGTGCGGACATCAATGTTAACGGAGTTATCACATTTATGACAAGCAGTGACATAAAAGAAGATGTGACTCAGATGATCTCGTATGATTTTGAAGACGGCACTCTTCCGTCAAGCTTCGGTGCAAGTGATATTGTAACCGTAAATAAGGACGCGTATGATAATACGAATACGGTTATGGAAATGTGTGCCGACAGTCCTGCGGAGGGAACCAATAAGGGAATAACACTTTCTCTGGGCGATAATAAAATCCTTCCCGCAAGCGGAAAATATGTGCTTGATTATGATATTAAGTATTTTATAGACGGAATAGACAAATATCCTCTTTTCTATCTTGTAGGACGTACACCGAACGGAACGGATTTGGCAATGAATGTAATACGTGAATGGCCGGGAATAAGGTCAAAACTTGGATATTCAACAAATTTCAACTGGTGGGATTCGGCAGAAACATTAATGAATCCGAAAGACGGGGAATGGATGAATATACGCATTGAAATTGATACCGATAATAATATCGCAGATTACTACTTTGATAATGTATATGCCGGCAGTCAGAGCGGTATAAGTGCCGGAACGGGTGAAAACTATACATCGGGTATAGATTATTTCATTTTCGAAACAGATGTCAGTGATTTGAATTATATTGATCTGTATATTGATAATATATCTCTTAAAAAAGTAACCAAGGGAAGTATTGCTTCAACCGGCGTAAAAATATGCGACGCATCGGGAAATGTGATTACAGATTTTACGGCAGTTGCGGCAGGCGATACATTGAGAGCGGATTATGCTCTTGTGAATACGCTGGGAACAGCTCAGACGGCAGATATAATCCTTGCGGTATATAACAACGGTGTTCTTTCGGATGTGCAGTTTAAGACTGTATCGGCTGCGGACTTCTTTACAAAGGACAGCATATCATTTACTGTTCAAAACACAGACGGACTCAGCGTGAAAGGCTTTGTGTGGGACAGCACAGGAGGAATGACACCGGTCAGTAAATATTAATGAAAAGAAAGAGGTGCAAACAATATGAAGAAAATAATTGGAATCATGGTATCCGCATCGGTACTTTCGGGTACATTCGGAGCGTCACTCACCGCATCGGCGGCGGGGCAGGCGGGAACAAGCTGCAATATTAAGGATTACAGCACGATTTACAGCTGTGATTTTGAGAGTGGTCAGACATTGTCAATAATTAAGGACGCTGAATGGTCTAATGAAATAACAAAAGACACAGACGATACCGGTAACAGTATATATAAGATACACAAGAATGCACAGGACTGGGGTAAGTCTTTGGCAATAAGCATCCCTCTCGGAAGCGGAATAAAAGCAGGAACGGGAAAGTATGTTATATCTTATGATTTGAAAATGCCGGGCTTTAGCAATGATCATATTATACAGCTGAGAGCATCCGAAAATAATATTAACGAAGTTCTTACGGAAAGCAACAGCAGTCAGCTGAGTATTATCAAAGCAAGTGCTGAGACCAAGGACGCTAATATGGAAAATAATATGATGACAGCATCATATAATAAAGGCAGTGCAAACGGAGAAGCATGGCAGGCCGCTCTGAATATAACACCGACAGACGGTCTTGCAATAGGTGTTAATTATTGGTTTAATGTTAAGGTTGTAATCGATACAACAATCGGTAAGGCTGAATATTATTATAATGACGAATACTGCGGAACACAGACAGCTGATGTGTTCAAGAAAGGAATAAAGACACTTCAGTTGCAGAGCTGGCAGGGCTGGAATGCATATGGTGATCTCTGTATAGACAACATAAAGATTCAGTCGGAATGTGATCCCACTCCTGTAATCAGTTGTGATTTCAGCGGAGATACACTGCCGTCAGTGATAAGCGGTGATAATGCATCACTTTTCGATGATGGCGGTAACAATGTTCTAAAGCTTGAGAATGCAAAAGAAGCATATAAAAATCAATGGACGTTTCTTTCGTTAGATGACAGCCAAAAAATACCTGCCAACAGCGGGAAATATGTGCTTGAGTATGATATTAAATATTTTGATAGTGCCGATAGTGCTGGTAGATCTGCTGTCTTTTATTGCGAGGCAGTATGCGGCAACGGCAACTGGTATCCGATGAATGTACTCAAGGAATGGCCCGGAGATTCAAGACTTACATATACTATCGGACCGAACAAATGGGATACTGAACGGACATATGTCAATCCGAACTTTTCAAATTGGGATAATATAAGAATTATAATTAATACCAATAATAACACAGCGGATTATTATTTTAATGATTCATATGCCGGGACACAGGCAAGGACTGATGGCGGAGACGGATACGATAAGGGAATAAGCAATTTTGTATTCAATCTTACAAGCAATTTGGACGGAGACGGAACAGTATATATCGACAATATTTCACTTAAGAAATATAACGCAGGCAGCTTCTATGTAGGCAATACAAGCGCGACAAATGCCGACGGAACAGCAACGGCTAAGTGTGTTTTAATTAACACAGGCAGCACATCACAGCAGGCAGATCTCATTATTGCAGGATACGATGCAAGCGGACGCTTTACCGGTGTAAACTGGAAGACAGTTACTGCCGGAACAGACAGACTGATAACAACAGACAGTGTTAACCTTACGGGAACCACTGCGGACGCAATTGTTAAACCGTTCGTATGGAACAGCATTACAGACGGAATAAAGACAGACAGATAAATCTCATATTGCCGGGGTACAGCATACAATAATTGTTTGTACTCCGGCAATAAAACGAGGCATTGGCCATTTTAAAAGAAAGGTGTGAAAAAAATTGTGTAAAAATCGATTTTTAGCAATGATATTGCTAATCAGCAGTTTTTTTACAATGACAGCCGGTGAAAGCATACACGCAGCTGATGCTGAGGGCAATACTGAGTATTTGCTGGAAGCTGATTTTGACGGCAATATACCGGAATATACGGAATCCGTAACAGTTGTACCGGGAAAAATAGAAATCAAATCAAGCGGAGATTCGGAGCATGGAAGTGTTTTATCACTGAGCAAGGGCGATGGAGAGAATAACAGCCGAGAAGGCAAGGTTGCGGCAGCCTTTAACCTCGGAGATAACTACATGAAACGTAATTCCGGAAAGTATCAGATAGAATTTGATGTAAGAACAGATCAGACAGACCAGTGGGCGCCTTATATAATAATGGCGGGAAACGGCTTTGCCATGAGCTGTATAGGCGCCGACACCAGTGACGTTATCTGTTCATATGCGGCAACGCGTACAAACGGATGGTGGGCTATATATGAAAAGAATGTTTTACAGACAGTAAAGCTTCTTCCCAAGCAATGGGTTAATGTAAAAATAGTAATCGACACAACAACAGGAGCATCGGATTATTACTATAATGACATATATGTCGGTTCTCCGTCGGATTCGGCAATTAAAAACCTTATACGAGGAGGAATCAAGCTGCTTGAAATCCAGGTGTGGAGCCATGCAGGATATGATCCTGAAATATACTTTGATAATTTAAAGGTAAAGAAGCTTCTGCCGGCAGCAAAGAGTATTTCGCTTGAAAGTGCGTCCGGTGAAACGGTTGACCTTTCCGCGGAGATGAGTGTACTGTCGAATACAATAAAGGCACAGCTTGTCAACATGACATCGGCCTCGCAGCTTGAGGGCAATATAAGCCTTACGGCGGACGGTGAAGAGGTACCGTTTACATACAGCTTTGACGCAGAGTCATCGGTATGTACCTTAACCACAGAGAATTATCTGCAGATTGGCAGGGAATACGTTTTAAATATATTAAATTCCGAATACACGTTTAAGGTGACGGGATATCCCTCACAGCTTATTATATCCGGCTTGTCGGCAGAGAAGTCCGGCGTGCCGGTAACAGACGCAGCTGAGCTGAATGCCGGTGATGTCATAACGGGTACTGTATCGGTTGTAAATACGACCGGCGAAGATAAAGCGATTTGTCTTGCCGCAGCGTACTATGACGGCGGAAAGCTGAAGGGCTTGGTATATAAGACTGTGATGTCATCTGCGGACGAAATGGAAGCACAGGATTCTATTGAGCTGACCATCGGAGAATGTACCGATATCGGAGTAAGAGTATTTGCGTTTGACAATGTTAATAACTTCGGTGCATTGGCAGATTGTGTTGAAATAGGTACATTTGAGCATGAAACCGAAAATACTGTGTTTAATTTAACAGGCGCAGTGAATGGAAGAAGTACCGCATATGTGTTTGCACCGGGAAAGAGCGCGCAGGATATGCGGGAAAATACCGATATGAGTGATGTCTTGGTATATCTCTCACAGCAAAAGCCGGATGAGAACGGTACAGTGAACTACAGCGTTGAATTTGACGACACCGATATAAGCGGACTGTATAAGGCATATGTAAATAATGGCAGCGAAACGGAAAGCTTCCGCTTATCGTACCTGAATGAGAGCGAAAACAAAGCGGCTGTAGCAGAATTGAAAAATACGGACTCGTTTATTGAAGTGGCAAAGGAGAACAGTGCCGCACTGGGGTTTGGGCAATATGCGGATATTGTTCCTGATGCAGCATACGAAATACTTGCGGATTGGTTTAAAAACAATGATATAAATCCGGAGGATATTGAAGCAAACCTGAGCACGGTACGAAAATGTGAGCTGCTCGCATTGATAGGCGAAGGAAGTATTGATAACATATTCGAAGGAATGGATTATTTCGGCGAGGCTGCTGCGGACATAGAAAAGTATTATGAGCGAAATTACTTTGATGAAGGTTTGCAGAAGAAAATAACATCAAGACTGAAAGCAAAGAAGGTTGCAAAGCTTGGAGATTTAAGAGCTGCAATTAATGAAGCTTTTGTTCTCAGCTGCACAGAGTATTCAAACGGATATGAAAATCTCACCGAAGTGCTTTCGGATTTTGCTGATGAAATAGGAGTAAGTACTTCTAAAATCAACAATACTGTTTCAAAGAAAATCACTGGTAATTCCTATTCCGATTATACAACTCTCAGAGGGGCAATCAATACTGCATACTCCGGCAGCAGCTCAGGCTCCGGCGGCGGTTCAGGCTCCGGTGGCGGTTCAGGCTCCGGCGGCGGTTCAGGCTCCGGCGGCGGGAATTCCTCGGTGCCGGCAAAGTCAACGGAGAATGAAAAGCAGACAGGAAACATGGTGATGACAGGGAATGCCAATGCGCAGTCATCGCCGGCTCAGGTAATGCCGAAAAATATATACAAAGACATTGCCGATGATTACTGGGCTTGCGATGCTATTGTTGCAGTAACAGAGAAAGGCATTGTAAACGGAAAGGACAATTCGTTGTTCTGCCCTGAGGATTTTGTAACGCGTGAGGAATTTGTAAAAATGATAGTTCTTGCCTTTACGGAGGAAGAAGCTGCTGCGGAAGCGGATTTCAGTGATGTTGATCGTAACGCGTGGTATTACGAATATGTGGCTCGTGCAGTGACAATGGGACTTATTAACGGATATGAGGATGCAAGCTTCGGAGTGGGACGCAATATAACAAGAGAAGAAATGGCTGTTATATTGAACAGAACAGCAGAGGCATGCCAATATAATCTTGAAAAACCGGAGATTATAGACAAATTCGATGATGACTCGGATATATCTGAATTTGCCGTTGATGCTGTTTATATATTGAAGAATGCCGAAATAGTAAACGGAGATGATAATAAGTTCAATCCTAAGGCAAACGCAACAAGAGCAGAGGCTGCAACAATTATCTACAATATGCTGTCGCTGTAAAGATAGGAGGATTAATATAAATGAAAAAGATTTTATCAATAATTCTGTCCTTGACTGTAATAATGTCAACTGTTGTTATGCCGGTTTTTGCGAATGAGAACAGAACAGAGACTGACAATGAAAAAATCAGCCTGATAACAGAGCTGGGTATTGTAGATTATCCGTCTGACGAGGTTGTTCTCGATGAACAGATTACAAGAGCGGAGTTCGTTCTGTATGCCGGCAGGCTTATAGGAGTAGGCGAAGACTCACAGACCTCTGACCGCTATTATCAGGATCTTCCTGCTGATCATTGGGCAGCGGGCGTAATCAATACAATGACGGAACGCGGCATATTAAAAGGCAACAACGGTTTGTTCAGACCTGATGATCCCATCACAATGCTTGAGGCAGTGACAATAATTCTGAGCACTCTCGGCTTTGATGATTTTGTCAGCATGAAGGGCGGATGGCCGTCAGGCTGCATGGCTCTGGCAAGTGAGTTTGATCTGACCAACGGTATAAAGAACACAGATGGTCTTACGCTGATTGACGTATACAGACTGATGTATAACACAATGTTCGCGCCCGTGCCAGAGATGGATCTGAGCTCACCGTCTAATCCGGTTATAAAGATCAATAAGGACGAAACAATAATGGGTACATATTTTGATGTGTACCGTGTAACGGGAAAGCTTCAAAGCGCGCTTGGAATGAGTGTGGATGCGAATGCTCCGTGCGGCCCGGAGGAATTGAGAATAGACGGTGAGGTTTACAACAGCGAATATACTTCGGCAGTTGATTATCTCGGCTGTAAGGTAAATGCTTATTACAGAAAGTCCGACAATGAACGAACTGTATTCTTGATGTTTGCAAAAAGCAACGATGATATTTTGGAAATTGATATAAAGGACTTTGAGGAGTATGATGAAAGTGCTCATGCAATCAAGTATGAATCGGGCAGCAGAACAAAAATTCAGCAGATTGCCGTAAGCGCTACTGTTTTAAAGAACGGTGCGAATTATTCTTCTGACATCCGTGGTGCTTTTGAGGAGCTTGAGCAGGGAACAATACGGCTTGCAAGGTCAGACAGCAGCAAGGATTATGATACTGTAATAATAAAGAATTATGAGGATGTAGTTGTTTTTTCGAATGACACGACCAAAAAGCAGATATATGACAAGATTGATAACGGAAGCGTTACAGAGCTGGATGACGTAAAGCATCTGCGCATATTCGATGCAAACGGAAAAGAAGCCTCATACGAGGATATTGTTCAGGGAAATGTCTTAAGCGTATGCCGCTCGGAGGATTTCTGTGAAATCATCATATCAAGTCAGATAAACACAGGAGTGGTGGAAACACTGGACACATCAGGTGACGAACCGACGATAACCATAGACGGTACTTCATACACACTGAATAAGAAGTTTATCCGAAATAATCCGTTTGCATTAAGAGTCGGTTATACCGTAACATATTATATAAATGCGTTCGGAAACTGTGTGTATGCCCAGAGCGCGGGGACAGACAACAGTCTTTCCGGATACATTATAAATTCAGGCGTTGATTTTGAGACAGTTGTTCTTAAGCTGCTTACGCAGACAGGCAGTCTTGAACGAATCGAGTGCGCCGAGAAGGTGACAGTAAACGGAAAAGCGTGCAGCGGCGCGGATAAGATATACCAAAAGCTTGCAGAGGAAAACAACGGCA
The DNA here is from genome assembly GCA_029219585.1 of Clostridiales bacterium. Lineage (GTDB taxonomy): Bacteria > Bacillota > Clostridia > UBA1381 > UBA1381 > Ornithomonoglobus. The sequence goes on along the minus strand of JAQXTR010000014.1, from coordinate 9,142 downwards.
AGGTAAATAAACAGCTTATTTTATACCGTCTTGACGAGGGAGGCAAAATAAAAAGAATAGAAACTGCCGCACCCTACGGAACAGGTAACAACGGCAGTCGTGAGCTGTGGCAGGACACCGAACTTAAAAGGGCAGCAACCTTTTATACCACAAACCTTATGATGGGCGAGTCAATTAAGCTGACGAACAGCACAATCTGCTTTGTGATACCGCCGGAGGCGGATGATGACAGCGATTACACAATAATAGAGCCGACATCATTTTTGAATGAGGAGGAATATGACGTCACAGCCTATAAGACAGATGATTCCACCAACACAGCTGATATTCTGGTTGTAAGCTCAGACGCTACGGCAGGTAATTGGTTCCATCAGATTCTGCTTGTAGATAAAATTTACGAGGAAGTAGATCCCGAGACAGGTGATATTGAAGAATACGCGGATATGTGGCTGAACGGAAACAAGACTAAATATGCGATGGCAAAGGATTACAAGCTGTCGGCTATCGGTATAAAATCGGGCGATATTTTAAGAGTTGATAAGAATGGCAAGGATGAAATTACCGCTGCATACAGAGCCTATGATTATGAGAAAAAAATACCGAACGGATTGAATTCGACCTTCTGGTGGGAAATTTATATTACATACGGTTACATTACATCTATCAAGAATAATGTGGCGAAATTCCAATATCAGGAGGAGTCAGGACTCAGAACAGGTATTACAACGCTTGAGGGTGTTCCGATTATGATATATGACGGTAGCAAGAAAAACAAGGTTGAGATCGGAAGCATATCGGATGTTATATATGCAATGAATCACAACGAGTTGGTATTTGTCGGTCAGAAATTCGGAGCAACTACTTGTCTTATTATAACAAGATAAATAAAAACAGGAGTAAATGATTATGCAGGAAAACGCTTTTGTTGATGAAAAAAAAGAATACAAAATAAGAAATATGTTTCCAAGGCGCCCGTGGCTCAATTATGTATGGAATGACAAATATTTGTCATCTCTTAATCAGTTTGGCTTCGGAATATCAAGATTTCAGGACGATGCAGGGTTTATAAAGAATATTCTCGCAAAGGGCGATAATCGCCTGATATTTATAAAAGATAATGAAAGCGGTGAATATTACGCTGCAAACAGAAACTATGATAAGCTGGACTTTGATGTGTTCGAAACAACGGTAGGTCAGGGATATTCGGAAATTGAGTCGGAATACAAGGGTTTAAACTGCGTTTTTAAGGTATTTGTCCCGGAAAGCGGAATGTGCGAATGCTGGGAGGTTACACTGAAAAACAAAGCGCATACGGAAAGAAATATTTCTGTTTACGCCTATGCCGGTATTGACATGGCGATTACCCCTCATACGGCATACACAAGCGCTGATTTTGATAGTGAGTTAAACGGTATATATGCTTCACACAGGGCATATATGCCGCCCACCATGATAAGCGGTGTGTATTTTGCATCGAACAGGCAGCCGGCGGCGTATGAAACAAGACGAGGACGCTTTAGGGGCGAGTATTCCGACATAGGTCACCCCATAGCAATGGAGCATGATTTGCTTGCATCAGAGGGTACCTGCTTTGAGGAAGAGCTTGACGGTGTTCTTCAGTTCAGAATAAGCATCGGAGCGGGAGATGAGCAAAAGCTCCTGTTCCTGCTCGGTGCTGCGGAAAATTCAGACGATGCACGCGCTGTTTGCGATAGTATTCTGAGCGAAGCGGCATTTGATAAATCCTTTGAAGCCGTAAGGAGCAGCATCAATGATTTTCAGGATAAGCTTATTATCAAAACACCGGATGATGCTGTAAACCATCGTGTTAATATATGGCTGAAAAGACAGATGGAGTTAGGAAAGCAATGGGGGAGATTATACGGCAAAGGCTTCAGAGATGTGATGCAGGACACCATGGGCTTTCTTCCGCTCAATCCCGTAAACGCGAGAGAGCGTATATTATACGCAATTGAGTATCAGCGCGAGGACGGCAATCCGGTAAGACAGTGGATGCCGCTTATGAGGGAGTTATATGCCGACGGAGCCGTATGGCTTATATATACGGTAAATGCATATTTAAAGGAAACCGGAGACTTCGGCATACTTGATGAAAAAGCCGGATATTTTGAATCCGATATAAAGGAAAGTGTCCTTGAGCATTGCATACGAGGCGTCGGATATTTACAGCGTGAGCTTGGAGAACACGGGCTTTGCCTGTGGCGCGAGGGAGACTGGAACGATTCGATGAACGGCTGCGGAGTACTGGGCAAAGGCGAGAGCGTATGGCTTTCTCAGGCTGCGGTAAAGGCTGCCGGAGAGCTTGCGGAAATACTGGAAGCCGTAGGCGGTCATGACGAGCTGAAAAAAGAGGTATTACAAAAAGCGGAGGAAATGAAAAATGCCATTCTCAGCCATGGCTGGGATACGGACCACTTCATCTACGGCATTAACGACTACGGCGAGAGGGTAGGCTCCTATGATACGAAGGAAGGACAAATCTTCCTTAATACTCAGACGTGGGCTATCCTTGCAGGAATTGTTAAAGGCGATGAGGCGCATAAGCTCATGGATACGGTCGAAACAAAGCTTGGCTGTGAATACGGATACGTTCAGCAGGCTCCGAGCTACACAAAGGGTAATGACCGGATAGGCAGATCAAGCTATCTCTCTGTCGGATGCTTTGAAAACGGCTCAGTATATAATCACGGCACGGCGTTTAAGATTGTTGCGGACTGTATGAGAGGAGATTCCGCAGCTGCACTCAGAACAATTCACAGAATATTCCCGGATAATCCTCTTAACAGCTATGAGCATTCGGGTGTTGAGCCTTACGCAATGTCAAATATGTATCTGGGACCTGAGTGTGCAACGAGAGCCGGAGAGGCTCCACAGAGTTGGATTACCGGAACAAGCGGCTGGCTGTTCAGAGGTGTTATAGAAGGCATACTCGGAATACAGCCCTGCTACAGCGGACTTTCCGTAAAGCCTAACCTGCCTGATGAATGGGATACGGTCACGGTAAAAAGAGTATTCAGAGACTGTACCTATCTTATTGATATAGACAATACGGGAACAGGAACAAATTTCTGTATAAGTGTGGACGGAACACAAATAAATGGAAGTATTTTACCTTTGTTTGATGATAAGCAGACTCACAGCGTAAAGATAACAAGGGACAGATTATAACCAATAAAATATTACAATAACAATTCAATGCATGAATAATTAATGGAGGTGCAACATGAAAAAATTAATTTTAACAATGGCAGCAGTATCTGCGCTGGCATTTGCCTCGTCATCGTTTGCATATGCAGAGGATACGGTTACATACGTAATCAATGACGATGCCAATGCTAATTATGTAAAGGCAGATGCGGCAGCAGGGAAGAGTACAGTGTGCATTTATAAGGAAACCACTACCGACATCACTCCAAATGATATTGTATACATAGGTGAGGCGGAATCCCCAGACGGCTTTTCGGCAGCAACATGCTTCCTTTTGAATAATAATGCAACTGCCGGTACTTACGTTATTAAGTTCGGCGGCGATGCTGCGGGGAGTACATTTGAAATTACAGATTCAGTAATTGCAGCCGGAGACACTTTAATGACAAACATCGGAGAGGCGCAGAATACAGACGGTACATTTAATATCGGCTTTACTTGTGCGCTTGACTTATCAGTCTTAACGGAGTACAAGTCAATTTTAGTTAAAAACGGAGACACAACACTGGGCTACGGCTTTGAACCGAATACCACTTTGAGCGGCAGCGGAAAAGTATCATTCGGCATACAGCTTAACAAGGTGACAGCAGAGCAAAAGCAGAACGGAATTGAGGTATATCTCAGTACAAGGAGCTTTGATATGACTAACCAAGTCATCAGCGGGGAGGTGCAGTGATGAAAAAGTATAATGTTCCGATTATAAGCATCAATATGTTTGAAAAAGAAGATGTGGTTACCGAAGCGTCAACACAATGGGTTGGAGATTTGAATACCATGAGTGAAGACAATCGCAGAGCTGTTCAATTAGATGATATGAAGAAAGTAATAGGTATGGTATTTTAATACAGTAATTTGATAGATGCATTGAATTGCAAATTGTATAGTATATTTATTACAAAAACAATATATCAGTGCTGTACGGCATACCAAAGGAGAGCAGATGTAATGCGGACCGCATCCGTGCTCCGGCGGAGTGCCGTGCAGCAGTATAACAGACGAGGGAGGGAAATATATGTTTATAAAGTATGATAATGAAGCTGTCAGGCTGACAGGGCGCTGGTACAAAGAAGAAAATGCCGCTGTCACGTCGGCGTGCGGTTCTAAAATTGAATTTTCCTTTTACGGCAAAATGGCGGTTATGCACTTTAATATGGAGTATAACGAGCATCCGTATCCGCATCTTTGGATACAGACGGACGAAGGAGTGAGAACGGAGGCTGCAGTTGACAGGTATCTAAGAATATATGCGGAAGACAACGGACCTCACAATGTCAGTGTTATTTATAAAAGCGGTATGGAAATGCAGCAAAGGTGGTATGATCCGCTGGTAGGCAAAATCGCTTTCATGGGCTTTGACGCAGAAAAGCCCGGAGAACTGAAATCAAACAACAAAAGATATATAGAATTTATAGGGGATTCCATAACGGAGGGGTGCCAGGTGGATTTCGGATATAACATATCCTCGGATTTCTGGCCTTTGAATGCGCCTTTTCAAAATGACGTTACTGCGACGTATGCGTATATTACTGCTGCTGCGTTAAATCTTGAGCCGCTTATAATGGGTTACGGCGGCGTTGGACTGACAAAATCGGGCTGCAGCTCGGTGCCGAGAGCGGGACTGTCATATGAATACTGCTGTGACGGACATCCTTATGAATTACCGGAGCCTGATTACATAGTTATCAATCATGGTGCGAATGATGTGTATTCGGACAAGACGGAATATTTATCAAGATACAAGGAGTTTCTGGAGCAGGTGTCTAAGAAGCACCCCGGAGCACGGATATTTGTATTAGGGGCTTTCTGTGGATGGTGTCATGAGGAATTGGCAGACTTGGTAGATGAATATAATATGAACAGGGATAGTAATGTGGTGTATATAAATACCTATGGCTGGATACCGGCGGAGCCTTTGCATCCGGGACGGGACGGTCACAAAATTGTTGCCGAAAAGCTTATTGAAATTCTGAGGCAATACTGATTAAAGAAAAATATCGTACCTGAATACAGGAGGATAAGTATGTTTATAAAATATGATAACGATGCTGTCAGACTGACAGGACGTTGGTATAAAGACTCAAGTGCGGCTGTTGCGACAGCCTGCGGTGCAAAGCTTGAATTTTCGTTTTACGGTAAAATGGCGGTAATGCACTTTGATACTGCTTTCAGTGAGCATCCGTATCCGCATATATGGATACAGATTGACAGCGGAGCGAGGACAGAAGCAACAGTTGAAAAATATATGAGGGTTTTTGCCGAGGAAAACGGAGTGCATACGGTTACCGTTATTTATAAGAGCGCTGTGGAAATGCAGCACAGATGGCATGAACCTCTTGTTGGAAAAATAGCCTTCAAGGGCTTTGAGGCGGACAAGCCGGGGAAACTGAAGTCAAGCAAGAAAAAATATATAGAATTTATAGGTGATTCGATTACAGAGGGGGTTCTCATTGATGAGAAATACCGTGTGAATTCCGATGATGACATGATGAACAGGACTTTCCAGGATGATGCGACCGCAACATATGCCTATCTTACGGCGCAGGCTTTAAAGCTTGAGCCGCTTATAATGGGTTACGGAGCGGTAGGTCTTACAAAAAGCGGCTGCGGCTCTGTGCCGCGGGTATGTGAGGCTTATGAATATTGCTTTAACGACTGCCGTACAGATATGCCGGAGCCGGATTATATCGTTATAAATCATGGCGCAAACGATATGCATTCGGATAAGGAAGAATATTTGTCAAGATACAGTGAATTTCTAAATATGGTTTATGAAAAGCATCCGGCGGCTGCAGTTTTTGTTCTCGGAGCATTCTGCGGTTGGTGTCGTAATGAATTGGAGGACTTTGTTACCAACTATAATGCAGAAAATAAAAGAAATGTGGTTTATATAAATACAGAAGGATGGGTACCTCCCGAACCGTTCCATCCGAACAGGGAAGGACATAAGATGGCAGCCAAAAAGCTGATTGATTTCTTATCTCCATATGTGAAAGGAGTAATATTATGATAATACAGAATAATAATACATTTCATCTTCAGGGAAGAAATATTAGCTATATAATTTCAGTCAATTCCGCAGGTGATGTTGTTCATGTTTTTTTCGGACAAAAGCTCCGGAATAAAGAATATTCCGGAACAGAAAAAAATCAGTTGGGACTGGTAGCATACTGTGAAAACGGAGTGACGCTTGACGGTGTGTGTCAGGAGTATCCGTCCTACGGCTACAACGACCTAAGAAATCCGGCATATTCCGTTAAGAATAAGGATGGGAACAGTATTTCACATCTGAAATACAGAGGATATAATATAAAGGAGAATTATACTCCGCAAATACAGGGGATGCCGTCGATTTTTGCAGGAGACAAGTCGGCGCAGACTCTTGAACTGACGCTTGTTGATGACACTGTCGGCGTTGAGGTTGTTTTATCATACACCGTTTTTGACGAGTATGATGTTATTTTAAGAAGTGCGGAGTTTATAAATATATCAAACAGCAACGTAGAGCTTAATTCGGCCTACAGCGCAAGTATAGACATTTCAAAGGGAACCTATGATTTGATATATTTTCCCGGCGCATGGACGAGAGAAAGAGAGTTTGTACGCTGCGGAATAACTCAGGGAATGAAATTTGATATTTCAAATGCCCGCGGCATCAGTCATTGTATTAATCCGTTTATTATGGTGACAGAAAAAAACGCGGACGAGGATAACGGCGATGTGTATGGATTCTCGCTTATATACAGCGGAAACCATTCATCAATGGTTGAGTGCGATCAGTATGGAAATATAAGAATACAGCAGGGAATAAATCCGTTTATGTTTAAGAGAGTACTTGGCAGCGGTGAAAGCTTCACAACACCTCAGTGCGTTATGTGCTACAGTGAAAGCGGCATAGGAGGACTGTCAAGAGAACTTCACGATGTTTACCGCGAAAACCTCTGCCGCAGTAAGTGGGCGCATAAGGACAGACCGATTCTTATAAACAACTGGGAGGCTACATACTTTGATTTCACCGAGGAAAAGCTTATTTCTATTGCAAAGCAGGCTAAAGAGGTCGGAATTGAGCTTTTTGTTCTCGATGACGGCTGGTTCGGCAAAAGAAACGATGATTTGAGGAGTCTGGGTGACTGGGTTGTAAATCCTGAAAAGCTGCCATCCGGAATTGACGGACTTGCAAAGCGCATAAATGAGGAGGGCTTGAAATTCGGACTATGGTTTGAGCCGGAAATGGTAAATCCCGATTCGGATTTATATCGTGCACATCCCGACTGGGCGATTTCCGTGCCGGGCAGAACACCTGCCTTGAGCCGCCACCAGCTTATACTTGACCTCAGCCGTGATGAGGTATGCGATTATGTAATCAATGCTGTATGCAATATACTCAAAAGTGCAAATATTGAATATGTAAAGTGGGATATGAACCGCCCTATGACGGATATGCCGTATGAGGGCTATAATCACGACTATACCCTTGGTTTTTACAAAATTATGGACGCGATAACAGGTGCATTCCCCAATGTTCTGTTCGAAGGATGCAGCAGCGGCGGCGGCCGTTTTGACGCGGGTGTTCTTGCGTATATGCCGCAGATTTGGACGAGCGATAATTCCGATGCCGTTGCGCGTCTCAAAATACAGTATTCAACCTCAATGGGGTATCCCGTTTCTGCAATTTCGGCTCATGTTACAGCCGTACCCAATCACCAGAACGGACGCGTAACATCGCTTAAAATGAGAGGCGATACGGCTTATGCCGGAGTGTTCGGATATGAGCTTGATATAACAAAAATGAGCGGTAAGGAGCTTGACGAGATAAAGCAGCAGATTGAAATGAATAAGCAGCTGCGCACTCTCATGAGAACAGGGGATTTTTACAGGATATTAAGCCCGTATGAAACAAATTACTGCTCATGGGAAATGGTTTCAAAGGACAAGACAGACGTATTTTTCTATGCTGCAAAGATTCTCTCAACAACAAATACTGTTGAAGCGAGAATAAGACTTAAAGGGCTTGAGCCGGAGGCTGATTATATAGATATTGCTGCCGGGAAGGTATACGGCGGTGACGAGCTGATGTATTACGGTATTGAGCCAGAGTTTGAGTCATGCGATTTCGCGTCATATACAATGATACTGAAAAAAAACAATACATGAAACACTCGATCAATATCATGGTTAATGATATAGTGTATAAAACCTTTTAATACAAAGCGAAAAGCAGATTTCTGATCTCAGAATATACGGTATTCCCCCTTAGCTATATAGCTATTATTTGGATATTTCTCTCTCCCTCTCCAAACCGTGTATTCTGTGGTGAGAAATCTGCTTGTGTTTTTATGTAATAAAAATTGAGATATTTTAGAGACCTAAAGCTCATTATAAAAGGAAGATTTATATGATAAAAATTGTTACATTTAATTTGCGGTATCTATGGGATGGAGACGGTATTAACAGCTTTATCCATAGAATAGGCTTGATATATGAAAAGATAGGCATTGAGAGCCCTGATGTTATTGCATTTCAGGAGATGACAGACAAGCACCTGTCTGTACTCGGAAGGATTATGACAGACTATGAGTTTATGGACGCATCATATGAAAAGGTTATGCGTGATGACATACTGATGATTTTTGAAAATGAGGAGATGGAGCCGAAACAGGTCAAGGCTTTGCTGAAGCTGAAAGAGCCGCTTGCAGACTGCTATGCAAGGTGGCTGCACACGGACTGTTCGCACATGGAAATGCTCAGAGATACCGTGGAGGATTTGGCAAATGATTTGGTGAAACATTCCGAGCAGAAGAAAGCAAAGAAGAAGCATGAGCCGGAGAGGTAATAGTTTATTATTACTTTATAAAAATTGAATGTTATAGTTGGAAAAGCGGTGATGCACAGAGATTTTTAAAGTTAAAATGGAGGA
>JAQXTR010000013.1 GCA_029219585.1 Clostridiales bacterium | reverse complement strand
TGCGGACTTTTATATTTTTCGGGCGCAAGCATCGGGTTTGAGCTTACGCGTACAACTGTTCCTCCTTCTTCATCAACCGCAATAATAGGCTCAATATCGCAGGACTTCTTGTAGCCCTTTATTTTTTTCTTGACATCATTTTCGGAAAGATTTTCAAAGTCAACCGCAAACATAACTATTCCGCCCGGCTGCTTTTTAAGCACGGAGTCCATATTGCTGCTGTCGCATCGAACCATAAAAAGCTGACCGACCTTTTCTTCTGTTGTCATACCGTCCGCGGGAGTACGCGCCGCTTTGTCCTCATTCTGCGGCAGAACAGGGCCGCAGGAGGAAAGAAGGAGGATGGATAATATAACAGGGATAAGCTTTTTCATTACATTGCACTTCCTTTTTCGTTGTTTATAATTTAAGTATAGCATATATAACAGCTAATTTCAAGCGCTATGGACTGCGCGCGGCGGAATTTTAGATAAAACCCACAAAATAAATCAATTGATATTGACACAGAAAACAATTAGTAGTATAATGATAAACTGTGAATGTATGTGATATTTTTTAAGAAAGGGGTTAAGATAGTGGTATTTTCAAGTCTGACATTCTTATGTCTGTTCTTGCCTATAGTATTGATTGTCTATATGCTCAGAAGGAGCATTAATTATAAGAATGCGGTTATAGCGATAGCATCACTTGTGTTCTATGCGTGGGGAGAGCCTTCGTTTTTGATTTTACTTATTGCCGCATCACTAATCAACTATATGCTCGCGCTGGCGATGGATCGCGCAAGGGCAGCAGGGAGGGACAAGCTCATACTCGGCGCGGCAATAGCCTTTGATATAATAATGATAGGAGTGTTTAAGTATGCCGGATTTGTCGTTAGCAGCATAAACGGCGTATTCAGAACTGCCCTGCCCGTTCCGCAGATCGGTCTGCCGCTGGGCATTTCTTTCTATACCTTCCAGATACTTACCTATGTAGTCGATGTTTATCGCGGCGATACTCCGGTACAGAAGTCATATCTGAAGTTTCTGACCTTTGTGTCGATGTTTCCGCAGCTTATTGCCGGACCTATTGTACGCTACAGCGAGGTAGCGGTAAATCTTGATAACAGAAAAACTACCGTGCAGGACTTTGCTGACGGCTCAACGCAGTTTGTGCTTGGTCTTTCAAAAAAGGTGTTTCTTGCAAATTTTGCGGGAGAGGCGAAGGATCTGCTGTTTTCCGCGGCAACTCACCCGACAGTGCTTTCGTCGTGGCTCGGAATAATATTCTACAGCCTTCAGCTCTATTTTGACTTTGCCGGATATTCGGATATGGCAATAGGTATGGGCAGAATGCTGGGCTTCCGATTCCCGAAGAACTTTGATTACCCTTATATCTCGAAGTCTATAACAGAATTCTGGAGGCGCTGGCACATGACGCTGGGCAGCTTCTTCCGTGATTATGTATATATTCCACTGGGCGGAAACCGCTGCGCAAAATGGCGCTGGCTGATGAATACAATGATAGTCTGGATGCTTACGGGTCTGTGGCACGGCGCATCGTGGAACTTTGTGCTTTGGGGACTGTATTACGGAGTTTTGCTCATAATAGAAAAGCTGTTCTTTAAGAAATGGTCCAAGCTTCCCGTTCTGCCCCATATTACAACGATGTTTCTTGTGGTGCTGGGCTGGGGGCTGTTCTATTTCACGGACTTCTCAGAGCTGGCACAGTTTATCGGGCATCTGTTCGGACGCGGCTGTGAGCTGTATGATTTCACAACTATTTCGGCTTTCTGCTCATACAGCGTACTCCTTGCGGCTTGTATACTGGTTTCAACACCGCTGCCGTATAATATATACAAGAAGCTTATATCAATCGGCAAGGTCGGCTGGATAATAGAGGCAGCAATTATGTGCGCACTATTTATAGGCTGTATTGCGCTGCTTACGGGCGCTACCTCAAACCCGTTCCTGTATTTCAGATTTTAAGGAGGGGTGATGATGAGAAAATATACAATAACAATTTTGTTTATCATTATGCTTATCGGCTCTGCGATTGTACTTATGTGTCCGGCGGATACAGAAAGCGTTCTCGCGGAGAACCGCGAACCGCAGGAATTTCCGGCATTCAGCGTAAGCTCTGTCTGGTCGGGCAGTTATATGTCGCAGATTGACGACTATGTAAATGATAATATCGGCTTCCGCAGCAAAATAATGACATTGTCGGATAAGATTCAGTCCTGCTTCGGCTTCCTTCCTGACGGAATGGGTAAGATTATATCCACAACAAAGGATATAGGTACGGGCGAGTCGCAGGATTCGCATCTTGTACTGTATGACGGTAGAATTATGGAGATGTTTTCAAGCAATCCGGAGGTTGAGGAGCAGTATGCCGAGGCATTGAACACAGTGCGGGAGGCACTGCCGGAAAGAGTGCGGATGTATTCGATGCTTATACCGACACAGCTGGAATTTTGTGAGCCGCTCTATGCAGGGGTTGAGGATTCGCAGAGAGAGGCAGTTGACACCGTGTACGGCAGGCTGAATAATATAACAGCGGTTGATGCATACAGTAAGCTGTATGATGCCTCTAAGGGAGGGGCTGATTACCTCTATTTTAACACCGACCATCACTGGACAATGGATGGTTCATATCTGGGCTATGCAGCATTTGCGCAAGCGGCGGGCAAGGCTCCGGCGGCTAAGGAGAGTTATCAGATGAAGGAGCTTGGCAGCTTCTGCGGCTCGCTGTATCTGAAGGCGAAGTCACAGCTGCCGTGGAATACCTATGATAATATGTTCTATTATGATACAGTCGCCAACGGCAGCTTCAGCATGCTTATGCGCGCAGAGGACGGCGTAACGGAATACGGTACACAGACACCTGTATTTGATACGAACAACTGTAACTACAATCTGTTTTTCGGCGGTGATCAGCCGCTTATGGAGATAACCAATAATGACAGGCCCGACGGTGAAACCCTTGTCATAATAAAGGATTCTTATGCGAATGCGCTGATTCCGTGGCTGATTAATGACTATTACAGGGTGGTCGTGATTGATCCGCGTTCCTTCGGCGGTAATCTGCTTAATGAGGTTGAGCGGTATGACGCCGATGAGGTTGCTGTTTTTAATTATGTATTGACAACAACCTTCAGCGATTACTGCGGTATGATTACAGATCTTCTGACAAATTAACAATCAAATGCCTTGGCGAGCTTGCCCAGGCATTTTTTTTCGATGCGGCTTACATAGCTCCGACTTATTCCGAGAGAGTCGGCAATCTGCTGCTGTGTGAGCTGCTTTGTGCAGCCCAGACCGTATCGCGCGGTGATAATCCGTATTTCGGTCGGGGTAAGAACGCTGTGCATAATTCTGTGGAGCTTGCGTGCCTCAATGCTGTCTGAAACGGAATCGGCAATATCAGGGGAGTCACTGGGCAGAATATCTGCAAGTGTCATATTGTTTCCGTCCTTATCCGTTCCTATCCCGTCATCAATATATATATCATTGCGGCGCTTACGCATGCTGCGCAGGTACATAAGAACCTCATTTTCAATACATTTTGCAATGTATGAGGATAGCTTTTTGCTTTTGCTGTGGTTATAGGTGTTGATTCCTTTGATAAGCCCGATGGTGCCTATGGATATAAGGTCATCGGCATTTTTTTCATCACAGTATTTCTTTACAATATGTGCGACAAGCCGCAGATTGCGCTCAATAAGCACATTCTTTGCATTCTCGTCACCCTTTGCGTACAGCTCAAGATACTCCGCTTCTTCCTCAGCGGTAAGCGGTTTGGGGAAGGATGCGCTTCCCGATACATACCCGGCCATAAGAACCACTGTTCTCAGCCATTCAAAAACTGCGTTTAACATAAAAAACACCTGCCCGAATATAATAATAGTATATTATACTCAGCAGGTGCTTGTCAGTGTTGTATTAAATTTTATTCGGATACCGGCTTGAACAATGCCTCTATTACCGTGTCTCCCGAAGGCTTGAAGCAGTATTCGCTGCCGGAGGATATGGCTTTTCCGTTTATGAGGAAGCAGTCAAATTCATATCCGGGATTGGGTGTTGCGCCAAACCAAAGCGGAAAATCTTTATAGTATTTTGAGGTGTAGTTTGAGGGAGAGCTAATGCTGAACTCTGTTCCCGATTTCAACTGAATGGAATTAGCGTGCATTATGCCCTGCTCTGTATTGCATTTAAAGGTAACCTTTACCTTTGTTCTGTAACCGAAGTAGTTTTCAAGCTCTGCCCGTGCAAGCGCGGGACGTTTTGATGCCCATGATTTTATATCATATAAATCACTCTTATACCATGAGAGGGGGTATCTGGCTCTTTGCTCATTGCGAACCTCAATAGGGGAATAGAAAAAGTCTTTTGCCTGTCCCATGATATTGTCTGTTGTAAGGATTGTGTTAAGATAATCATTATAGCGTCTTATAAATTCAATCTTAAAATCGCTGTTTTTCATAAATGAACGAAATGCCCTGTTAAGCAGACAATCTTTATCATTTATCATATAGCCGAGTGTTCCCGTGGATTTGGAGCCAACCCATCTTGCTGCCTCAGGACTGGCGGGACCGTAAGCATTTGCCTTGATTTTGCCGATACTCTTCATTGATACATCCTCATCGGAAATCATGAATTTAAAGCGTGTATCACCGTTTTCGGGATTTTTGTTCCGCCATATCTTTACGTTATTGTCAGGCCAGTCAAGATTTTCAAAGAATACGTTTGCAATATAATAGTCTATAAAGCTGCCGGTATTAAAGTAGTTGGCTGCGGTCTGATATTTGCTGCTGTTTGACATATCATTGTTGATTACATAATATATCTTGTCATTGAAGTCCTGAAGGTCCTCCGGTGTACCCTCGGATATGTTAGCGACAAGTGGGTTATTTGCTATTTGTACTATAACAGCATCCTTTTCATCCTTAAGATTGTAGTGATACTGGAAATACTCGTCGTCATATCTTTCACGCAGTCTGTAAAATCCGAAAAATTCTCCGTTAAGATATACAATGCAGTTTTCAGATGCCTGTATTTCAACATCGAGCGGCTTGCAAAGCGAATGCACAAGCGCATCCTTCATAAAAAATTCATTCCAGTCATTACCGCCGTTTCTGAGAAGAAAACGCTTGAATTTTGTGACAGGTTCATGATTAATATTTGTTACTTTGCCTTTAAACAGATCACATTTTATACTTTTCTTGTCGCCGTTTTGATATGAAAGATTCTCTCTGGCGTAAACACGCAT
>JAQXTR010000012.1 GCA_029219585.1 Clostridiales bacterium | reverse complement strand
AAATCTTTAATTTCGTTATATTTCGTGATGGTTCTTTTTATTCACTGTTCTCCTGTCTTGACTTGAGAAAAAGAAAAGTTCACTATGAACTAATCTTTTTGAAACATGCACCGTTTTTTCGGTCGTATTAAAATTAAGCGTCAGTGCCAGTAAAAACGGCTTGCTTCGGCAAGTCGTTTTTTCAACGAAATACGCCTTACGGCGTGTGAAATAATGCTAACGCATTGTGAAATAGCTTCGCTGTGAAATATTTGCTTTGCAAATGTTAAAAGGCGTATTTCATTTCACTTGAAACGATAGTTTCAAATTTCACAATTTACGAAGTAAATTATTTCACATCAACAGCCTGCTGCCAACAAAAAATGAGCCAAAACATGTACGTCCCCATCTGTCCTGTGATGGCTTTTTATGATTAAATTATTTCAAATAGTATTTTCTTTCACTGCCTCTGCCTTTTGTAATAAGAATGTTTTTTGTTTTCATAGACTTCAATATAGCATAAGTTCTTGTTGTTTTGATATTCAATAAATCCTGTATTTCTTCATCATTAATGCTTCCGTTTTGACTAATATAGTCTATAATGCGTTGCTCTTGGTCCGAAACACTTACAGAATGAGAAGCTTTACTGCTTATGCTGCTTGAGTTTCTGTTAGGCAGCACCATTGTAAAGGTGTTATTTGTAATAATAATATCCGGTTTAACTGCATCTTCTGCATATAAATCAAATATTCTCTGAATACCCGTCCCGTATGCTTCTATATGCTTTAATCGGTAAAATACATTTGCAAGCTTTTTGTTTCGAGTCTGTGATACACCTCTTAAAATATCCTCTTTTAACAGACCACTTACTAACCCGCCAAGAGAAACAAATTCTATTTTGTCATCAAATATGTTAATCATTATACTTCCGCTAAAAGCATAGTCACGATGAACAAGTGCATTTAATAATGCTTCTCTTAATGCCGACGCGGGATAATCTTCACGGTCAATCCTATCAAGTCCTTCAAAAATAGCAGCAGTATGATTGCAAAGTTCTAAGTAATCATAACAAGTACGCAATTGTTTAAATAAAGAACCTGTAAATTCTTTTCTGTCCTTAAAAATCTTTTTATCATTACCTTCAAATACGGCAACCTTTATGGTATGCTCACATTCATCCGATAATAGAGTCGCAAGATTAGTATATAATTCATCATCAGAATTGATAATACCTAAAGAAACATATTTTTCTTTACTAAAGTTTACATTCTTTATAGCAAACTCATTTTCTGCTTCTATAAAATGAAGATTTTGATTTAATGCACGACCATCTTCAAATGTATCTTTTTCCGATAACTTTATCATTTGCCTTATCTTATCAATAGAGGCAGGAGCAGAGGATGCACCTTGACGAATATATACACCTTCAGGGCGCATACCTTTTGATTTTAAAAAGTATGGCTTATTTGTACCTTCAGATACTATTATTTCAATAGTTTTGTCCTGTTCGTTTACTGAGTATTTTGTAAACATGGTAATATCAGGAGAAATTGTATCTCTTATGGAATTTGTCACTCGTGTATAGCAATCATCAATATCTTTAAGTCCTACGGGTATTCCGTCATCATTATATCCCACAAGTATTTTTCCGCCATCAGTATTTGCAAAAGCAATTACGGTTTTTATAATATTATCTGTGTATTCACTTTTGAACTCGCAAACTTCATTTTCAATCATTACGAAAACACCTCTTTCAACCATTTTCACTAATTATTATATCCAAAAATCAGTGAAAAGTCAAGCAAATTATTTCACTTTCTTCACTTTCTTCACTTTTTCCAGTGAAAAACAGGTGAAATTATTGAACACCTCACAGTTTGCACAAGAATTGTACAGACTGTGAAGTAGAGATTCAATTACATTCAATCTTTTTTCGAGTGCGTTTTTTTGACGTTAAATATATGCAATGGTGCATTTAAATTAGGTTATTACCGATTATTGAGTGTCTAAACCCTTGATTTTACGGCATTTTTGCATAAGTCCTGTAAGAACACGCGCACCAAACAGTAAGAATCCGAACCTTGTACCGGTTGGTAATGGGTTCGGATTTTTGATTCATTTCGATTATCCTGATTTTAACCGTAAAAGTCTTTGTGTCAAAAAATTCAATTAAAGAAATGTTCAATCCATCACATAATTTTTTTATCGTTACTATTCCGGGATTTTTTTGAAATAGCCTTTACAACCGGGAAAAAATTTAGTATAATTATAGGGTATGAATGTCAAAACCTTAAAACAAACTAACAAGGAGATGTCTGAAGATGACAAAAGCTGAAATATTCAGAAAGAGTATTAAGGGAAAGAAGATTACGGTTATCGGCATAGGTATTTCAAACCTTCCGCTTATAAAGTATCTTGCAGAGGCGGGAGCGGAGGTTACCGCGCGCGATGCTCATGACGCGCAGTGGCTCGGAGACAGGTATGAGGAATGTGTAAGGCTGGGCGTGAAGCTCGTTCTCGGTCCGGATTATCTTGAAAATATAACGGATGATATAATATTTAAAACACCGGGTCTGCGCTTTGATGTTGCGCAGCTTAAGGCTGCGGCGGCGCGCGGCGCGCATATTACATCGGAAATGGAGGTCTTTTTTGAATTATGTCCTTCACATATTATTGCGGTTACCGGCTCGGACGGTAAAACAACAACCACAACGCTTATTTATGAGATGATGAAAAGAATGGGCTACAGGACGTGGCTGGGCGGCAATATCGGTCATCCTCTGCTTGCTGATGTAGGGGAGATGAGAGAGAATGATTTTGTAATCCTGGAGCTTTCTTCCTTCCAGCTTCATACAATGAAGTATTCGCCACAGATAGGTGTAATTACAAATCTCAGTCCCAACCATCTTGACTGGCACACGGATTATGATGAATATATAGAAGCAAAGACAAACATTTTTACGCATATGTCAAGGGGCGACAGGCTTGTGCTGAACGCGGACAATCCCGACAGCGCCGCACTTGTGCCGCTTGCCCATTCAGAAGTAAGAATGTTCTCAAAAACTCTTGATGCGCCGATATGCTTAAAAGAAGGCATAATATATGCAAGCGGAGAGCCGATGCTTGACATCAGCGATATTAAGATTCCGGGTATGCACAATGTGGAAAATTACATGGCGGCAATTGCGGCGGTTGAAAAGCTTGTAAGACGTGATGTGATTGTCGAGGTTGCAAAGGAGTTCGGCGGAGTGCCGCACAGAATAGAGCTTGTGAGAACTCTTGACGGTGTAAAATATTACAACAGCTCTATAGATTCAAGCCCCAACAGAACGATAAACACACTTAACGTATTTCCGGATAAGGTGATTATGATTTCGGGCGGAAAGGACAAGGGAATCCCCTATGACGATCTTGGCGCGCCGATTGCGGATCATGTAAAGGTGCTTATCCTCATAGGCGCCACCGCCGATAAAATCGAGGACGCCTTAAAGAGCACAGGAAGAGCGGATGAGGTTGAGGTTATAAGAGCGTCAAGCTATGAGGATGCGGTAAATACCGCAAGAGCAAAGGCAGCATCGGGAGATGTGGTTCTCCTTTCGCCCGCGTCCACAAGTTTTGATATGTTCCGCAATTTTGAGGAGAGGGGCAACCTCTTTAAGAAATTAGTAAATGAATTGGAGTGATGAGCATCCATGGAAAATCTGATACAGCATCTTAGTAATCTGCGTGGTATTTCCGGACACGAGTCGCGGATAAACCGTGAGATTGCAAGATTATTCAAGCCGTTCTGCGACACTGTGGAAACGGATGCGTTAGGCTCCGTTATTGCGTGCAGAAGGTGCGGCATACCCAATGCGCCAAAGGTAATGATTGAGGCGCATATGGATGAAATAGGACTTATGGTTACATCTGTTACGGATGAGGGCTTTATTACCTTTACCGATGTGGGCGGTGTTGACGAAAGAATACTGCCGTCTCTTGAGGTGTGTATTCACGGCAAGATTGACGTTTACGGAGTAATAGGCGTTATGCCTAAGGAGCTGACGGATGCGTCAAAGAGCTACAAAACAGAGGACATGGCAATAGATACCGGGCTTGACTGCGAAACCGTAAAATCACTGATAACCCCCGGAGACAGCATATCGCTGCCGCAGTCTGTGGGGATGCTCGGTAAGAAGCAGCTGAGCGCAAAGACAATGGATGATCGTGCAAGCATTGCCGCTCTTATAGGCGCAATGAAAAAGCTGCGCGGCGAGTCGCTTGAATGTGATGTTTACGCCGTTGCCGCCGTTCAGGAGGAGCTGGGCTGCCGCGGCGGTAAAACCACGTCCTTTGCCCTTGCTCCCGATTTGGCGGTTGCGGTCGATGTAACCCACGGCATAACGCCGGACAACAGCAAAAATGCGTTTGAGGTCGGCTCGGGAACGGTGCTTTCAAAGGGTCCGAATCTTCACCCCCGGCTTACAGAGCGTCTGGAGCAGACGGCAAAGAGCAAAAATATCAAGCTGAACATAGATGTTGACGGCGGATGCACCGGCACGGACGCGTGGGAAATACAGGTTTCCGGGGGAGGGATACCGACAGCGCTGCTTTCGATCCCTTTGAAGTATATGCACACCTCCGTTGAAACGCTTGCGGTGTCGGACGTAAAGGCAACGGCATCACTGCTGGCTGAATTTATAAAAGGATTGGAGAGTGATATATCATGGCTTTCACTTTGAAAAGACTGAGTGAGCTGAATGCCGTTTCAGGCAATGAGGACGAGGCACGCAGATATATACTTTCCGAAATAAAAGCAAAATGCGACAGGGTTGACGTGGACTCAATGGGGAACGTGACAGCCTTTAAGCGCGGAATGTCGGATAAATACAAAATCCTTATAGGCACAAATATAGACGAGGCGGGATTTATAGTAAGCGAAATCACGGACACGGGATATATAAAATTCAAGCCTGTAGGCGCGATTGACCCAAGAACCCTCGTTTCGAAGCGTGTCATAATAGGCGGCGGCGTCAAGGGCGTTATAGGCATGAAGGCGATACATCTTCAGAAAAAGAGCGAGCGTGAGGCTGCGGTCGAAACGGACGGGCTTTATATCGACATAGGGGCAAAAAATAAAAAGGCGGCGTTAAAGCACGTGTCATTAGGCGATTATATAACCTTTGATACAAAATTCAGCGAGCCGGGCGACTGCGTAAAGGGCAAGGCGCTTGACCGCTTCGGAGCTGTCTGTCTTACAGCGGCAATGGACGAGGCTCCGGCGTATGACACATATTTTGTATTTTCCGTTCAGCGCGAAATACCTTGCTCAATTCCGGGCAGAGGCATGAGGATTGCCGCATACAGAATAAAGCCTGACTATGCGCTTATTGTAGATACCGTTTCGGCTGCGGATACCTATAAATCGGAGCAGCCCGCGGCAAGACTGGGCGAGGGCGCGGTTATAGAATACATGGACAAGACAAGCATTGCCGACACAAGACTTACCGCGGCAGTGGCGGACATGGCTGTGCGCAGCGGAATAAAAATACAGAACAAAACCTCCTCGGTTTTGACAACAATAGCCGGGGCGGCGGTGAATGCTTCGTCGGGAACGGCGGCTGCGGTCGTGGGCATACCCTGCCGCTATTCGCACACTCCGGTATCCTTAATGAATAAAAATGACATAAATGCAGTTACGGCTCTGTGCTGTTCATTTGTAAAAGAAAGTGATGTGATTATAGATGAAATTACTCAAAAGGCTGACTGAGGCTGATGCGCCGTCGGGCAGAGAGAACGCGGTAAGAGATATAATAAAGGAGGAAGCGGAGCGCCTTGGTTATGAGGTGTGTACCGATGCTCTGGGTTCGGTGATTGCTCATAGGAGCGGCAGCGGAAAGAAGCTGATGTTTGACGCGCATATCGATGAGATCGGAATTATTGCGTCGTATACCGATGATAACGGCTTTATCCGCTTCGGCGCAGTCGGCGGTCTTTACACAAAGGAGCTGCAGCACAGGCGCGTGCGCTTTGAAAACGGAACAATAGGCGTTATAGGCTCTGAGGAAAAGGCTTTTGATGAAAAGCCGGAGCTTTCAAAGCTGTATATTGATATTGGAGCAAAGAATAAGGCGGCTGCGGAAAAGCTTGTAAAGACAGGCGACAGCGCAGTGTTTGACGGTGAATTTTATCAGAAGGGCGACACCGTGATTTCAAAGGCGCTTGATGACCGCGTAGGATGCTATATCCTTCTGAAGGCCATGGAGGAGCTTGAAGAAAGCGAAAACGATCTCTATTTTGTGTTCAGTACGCAGGAGGAGGTAGGTCTGCGAGGTGCGAGAACGGCGGCATTTAATATTATGCCCGACTATGCCATAGCAGTAGATGTGACAGATACCGGCGACACTCCTTCATGTCCGGTTATGGATGTCAGACTGGGCGAGGGAGCGGCAATCAAGATAATGGATCGCTCGGTAATGTGCGATTCTCATGTTGTTTCGTCACTCAGAAAGCTTGCCGCGGCAAATAAAATTCCGTATCAGTCCGAAATCATGACAGACGGCGGCACTGACGCGGGTGCAATCGCGCTGACGGGCGGCGGAGTGAGAGCGGGCGGAATTTCCGTTCCGACACGGTATATTCATTCCCCTGCGGAGATGGCATCAAAAAAGGATATAAACGCGTGTATAGAGCTTGTAAAGGCTGCGTGCGCATACAGCTGGCAGTGACCTTTTACGGAATTTAAGGGTTAAAGGGTGAATTATTAATGAAAAGGCTTACGTCAATTATAACCGCAGCCGTGCTGACTGCCGCGCAGCTCACCGCATCTGCGGATACGACATACTATTGCCAAAGGCATTACGGCGAAATCTCCGGCGACAGTCTGAAATATGAAAAATATGATACCTCCGCTCTTGACTCTGTATTATACGAGCTGGAGAAGATTGTGTATTATGACGGACATGAAACGGAGCTTATATCCCTTATGAAGTCGGCATATGATGGCTTCTGCGCCGCACAGGAGGAATATGCCTTGGCGGTGATTGGGGCAGACAGGTGCTTTTCGGAGGAAAATACGGCGCTGTACATAGAAGCGTCCGATACGGCAGTCGAGGCATCGGAAAAGCTGACGGCAATAATCGAAAAGGTATATAAAAGTGATTATGACTATATTCTTGGGGGTATTTTCGGCAATGAGGATGAGCTTAAGGAATATATGGAGTCGCTGCCGTCAGAGAATTATTATGCCTTGAGAAAACAGGAGCTGGAGCTGCAGAGTAAATACAGTGAATGCTACGGTGACAGCGACGCCTGCGCAGAAATTTATATTCAGCTTGTGCAGCTGAGAAACAGGCTTGCCGCGGAGCAGGGCTACGGCAGCTATTCGGAATTTGCGAATAAGGAGATATACGACAGGGATTATTCGGCAGAGGATATTGAAGTTTTTTCGGACGCTGTAATAAAATATCTGCGTCCGCTGATGAGTAAGCTTGCCGCACCGGTATCCGCCCTGGACGGGAGCGATGTTTCCATGACGCAGCCGGAGGCTGAAGCGGAGCTTGCGCAGATGTTATCGCAGATAAACCCGGAGCTCGGACAGTCATACGATTATATGCTCCGCAGCGGGCTGTGTGACATAGGCTTTTCTGATAAAAAAAATGCGGCGGGGGGTTCATATACAATCTTCCTGCCGGTTCTGAAGGTGCCGTATCTATATGTAACCCCGAATGCGCCGTATGAGGAGAACTGCACGGATACGATAGGGAGCGTTATACATGAGTTCGGTCATTTCAGCGCGATGCTCAACGACCCCGCTCTTGAAAGAATGATGCCCGATGAGCTGGCGGTCACCTCGGTTGACACCTGCGAGATACAGTCGCAGGGGCTTGAGCTTCTTGCACAGAGATATTACGGGAGACTGTTCGGCAGGCAGGCGGCGGCAGAGCGGTACGCTCAGATACTGTCAAAGATTGCTATTGCTCTTGACGGATGCTTTTTCAATGAATGGCAGACAAGAGTGTATGAGAGCAAAAATATCACCGTTGATGAATGCAACGCGCTTGCTGCGGAGCTGATAAAGAAGTATTATGACCTTGAATACAGCCCGGAGTCCGCTCAGAAATCATGGACATCCGTACCGCATAACTTTACTGCACCTATGTATTATATATCCTATGCCGTTTCGGCGGTGTCGGCTCTTGAAATATTCAGCATTTCATATGATGATTACGAAAAAGCGGTTGACATATACATGAAGCTTTCGGCTCTGGGCGCTTATGAGCCGTACAGCGAGGCGGCACGGAAGTGCGGGCTGAGGAGCGTGTTTGACCAAAGTGTTATTAAGGAAATCGCCGACGGGATTACGGACGGCTGCGGGCTTGATTGCTATGATATTGACTATTCGGGCTGGTATGCGCCGTATTTCTACAGGGTTTCCGATATTTTTGAAGGCAGGGGCTATAAAATATTCAGACCTGATTATGATATAACGAGGGCTGAATTTATAAGGCTTATCGGCAGGATGTATGATTGCTACAAAGGAATTGACCGCAGCATGATTACGGGCAGTGAGCCGGAGGAGGACGTATACATTGCGTGGGCGTATGACAACGGCATAACGCAGGGCTACAGCGAAAGCCAATTCGGCGGCGATGACAGCATAACAAGGGAGCAGCTTGTCACGATTCTGTATCGGCTTGCAAAGCTTGAAAACAGCGAAACTACGGGCTTCAGAAGTACGCTTCAGGGCTTTGGCGACAGCGGTTCGGTTTCGGAATGGGCATATGACGCGGTCGGCTGGGCGGTGGACGCCGGAATAATAAACGGCAGGGAGGACAACACCCTTGACCCGCAGGGGAATGCCACAAGAGCCGAGAGCGCAAAAATTGCCTCGTGCTATATCGATATAGCATATTAGACAATTAAAAAGTGTTAAAATTATATAAAATGACGGAAACAAAAATGTTTATCCGTCATTTTTTTGTGGTAAATATCTATTATGATAAAATATTCGGAAACATCTGAATCAGGAGGAAAAGATATTATGCAGAACATAAGAAATATTGCCGTGCTTGGTCACGGAAAATCCGGAAAAACAAGTATTGTTGAGGCTATGATGTATAATGCCGGAGCAATAAAGCGTCTGGGGACAACCGCCGAGGGAACAACGGTATCCGATTATGACAGCGAGGAGATTAAACGTCAGTGTTCAATCAATACAACAATAGAGTCAATTAACTGGAAGGAATTTAAATATAATGTAATTGATACACCGGGATTTTTTGACTATGCGGGCGATATAAAGGCGGGCATCAGAGCCGCCGACAGCGCACTTGTGGTTATGAGCGGAAGAACGGGAGTAAGAGTGGGTACAAAGCAGACCTTCGAGTATGCCAAAAACAAGGGAATACCCATAATGTTCTTTGTAAATAAGCTCGACGACAAGCATTCAAGCTATGAAAAGACACTTGAAGAAATGAAGGAGGTATTCGGAAAGGCTGTGACGCCGTTTGTTTATCCTATCCAGGAGGACGGTGAGTTCAAGGGCTTTGTTGATATTATTGATATGACCGCGCGCCGCTATGAGGGAACGGAGAGAGTTGACATACCCGTGCCCGAGGGCATGGAGGAAACCGTTGCGCCGCTGAGAGAAATGATTATGGAGGCGATTGCGGGAACGGACGAGGAGCTTATGGTAAAATACTTCAACGAGGAGCCGTTTACCTTTGATGAGATAAAGCAGGCAATAAGGACAGGTGTAAAGGAAGGTACGATTTATCCTGTTTACTGCGGCAGCGGTGAGCAGAATATAGGTATCAGAAGCCTTATGGACAGTATCGGAAAATATCTCCCCGCGCCTAATGAAATAAGCGAGACGGGAAGAAAAGCGGACACCGCCGAGACAGTGGAGCTTGTACAGAGCGAGACAGAGACGACTGCGGCAGTTGTGTTCAAGACGATTGCGGACCCGTTTGTGGGAAGAATGTCAATCTTCAGAGTATATTCCGGTGAGATTAAGGCTGATTCTACATATTACAATGCCAACAGAGGCGAAAACGAGAGAATAGGAAAGGTCTACACGCTTTGCGGCAAGAAGCAGACGGAGGTCAAATCCGTTAAAGCCGGTGACATCGGCTGCGTGACAAAGCTTGAATTTACAAAGACGGGCGACACACTCTGCGACAAGAATAAGAATATTATTCTTACAGGTATAGAGTTCCCTGCGCCGACTCTTTCAATGGGTGTGCGTCCGGAAAATAAGGGCGATGAAGAAAAG
Organism: Clostridiales bacterium; assembly: GCA_029219585.1. Classification (GTDB taxonomy): domain Bacteria; phylum Bacillota; class Clostridia; order UBA1381; family UBA1381; genus Ornithomonoglobus. The sequence goes on along the minus strand of JAQXTR010000012.1, from coordinate 6,984 downwards.
GTTGTAGGCAGCATGATGAAGCTTATGGATGAGGACCCGACCTTTACAGTAACGAATAATGCCGAAACAAAGCAGACACTTATAAACGGTCAGGGTGAGCAGCACATTGACGTTATAGTCAGCAAGCTGAAGAATAAATACGGTGTGTCCGTTATCCTTGAGGAACCAATTACCGCTTACCGTGAAACAATCACAAAGTCGGCAACCGTTGAGGGCAAGCACAAGAAGCAGTCCGGCGGACACGGTCAGTACGGACACGTAAAGATAGAGTTTGCTCCGGGACTTACGGAGGAAATGATGTTTGAGGAGAAGGTATTCGGCGGGAGCGTTCCGCGAAACTTCTTCCCGGCTGTTGAGAAGGGACTGAGGGAAAGCTCAGAGCACGGCGTTCTTGCCGGCTATCCGGTTGTAAATCTTAAATGCACACTTCTTGACGGCTCATATCATCCGGTGGATTCCTCGGAAATGGCGTTCAGGACTGCGGCATCTCTTGCATACAAGGAGGGTATGAAGCAGGCAGGTCCGGTTATTCTTGAGCCTATAGGGTATCTCAAGAGCTATGTGCCTGAGGATATAATGGGTGATGTTATTGGCGACATAAACAAGAGACGCGGAAGAATTATGGGCATGGGCGAAAGCGATAAGCCGGGGCTTAATCTGGTAGAAGCAGAGGTTCCCGTTTCGGAGATGCACAAGTATTCAACCGATCTGCGCGCAATGAGCGGCGGTGCGGGTACGTTTACCTTTGAGTTTGTTCGCTATGAGAGAGCGCCTATGGATGTGTCGAATAAGATTATTGCCTCATCACATTGATTTTGCTTTTCACAACAAAATAAACTATATAGACAAATGCCGGGGCGGTAAATGCTTCGGTGTTTGTCTTTTTTTAATTATGTTTATAAATTTAAAATTATTTCTTGACTTTGACTGTATTCGTGGTATACTTGAAGATATAGTATAAAAGTTGGTGAAGGGAGCTCGGAATTATGAACAACAGAGCAATAATCGCTATGAGCGGCGGAGTGGACAGCTCGGTCGCAGCATATCTCATGCAGCAGAGGGGTTATGATATAATAGGCGCGACATTACGGCTTTTTACAAATGAAGATGCCGGAATCCGTGAAAAAAGCTGCTGCTCGTTAAGCGATGTGGAGGACGCGCGCGCGGTTGCGCACCGTCTTGGAATAGAGCATTACGTGTTTAATTTCAGCGATGATTTCAGAACAGAGGTTATGGATCGCTTTGTGAACGCTTATGAAAACGGAAGAACACCCAATCCGTGTATAGACTGCAACCGTTATATCAAGTTTAAACGGCTTCTTCAGCGCGCTAAGGAGCTTGAATATGATTATGTTGTAACCGGTCACTACGCGAGAATCGCAAGGGAGAACGGGAGATACATCCTTAAAAAGGGGCTTGACGAAACTAAGGATCAGACCTATGTGCTGTATTCAATGACACAGGAGCAGCTTAAGCATACCTTGCTGCCGCTTGGTGAGCTGAGAAAGACAGAGGTGCGTGAAATAGCGGCGGAGCAGGGGTTTATAAATGCGAAAAAGCATGACAGCCAGGATATATGCTTTGTGCCCGACGGCAGATACGCGGACTTTATAGAGCAGTATACGGGACGGGAATATCCCGGCGGCAACTTCGTTGATATGGAGGGGAATGTTCTGGGGACACATAAAGGCGTTATCAGGTACACGCGGGGACAGAGAAAAGGGCTCGGCCTTGCACTGCCCAAGCCTATGTATGTATGCAGAACAGACCTCGATAAAAATCTTGTGGTGCTGGGGGATAACGATGATTTGTTCTCATCATCCCTTGACGCGTCCGATATTAATCTGATGGCGGTTGAACGGATTGAACAGCCGATTCGTGTTCAGGCAAAAATCCGCTACAGCCAGAGTGCGGCGGATGCGGTAGTATGGCAGACCGGCGATGACAGGCTTCATGTCGAGTTTGACAAGCCGCAGCGCGCCATAACACGCGGACAGGCGGTTGTGCTGTATGACGGGGAAACCGTTGTCGGGGGCGGTGTGATAGAATAACGGTGAGAAATACAGAGGGGCGAATTAAAATTAAATTGTCGTTTGTAGGCATAATGCAGAAATAATAATGCAGAATGCAGAAATGCGTTTTCCGTTGGTACCTCAACACATTCTGCATTATGCATTCCGCCGCCAAACAACAATTTATTGCTCTGATTACAAACACATAAATTTCAGATCTGTGCGGCAATCGGCTTGTTTCTTAAGATTACGATAAAAGGTTTATTACCTCAAGAACAGCAATAACCGCGGCGAGAACAGTGATAATAGTAACGCCCGCAGTCATTTTCTTCTTCAGCTTGAAGAAGGCGCTTTGCAGCTCGCCGAGAGAATTTTTTGTGTTCATCTGTGAGTTTTTCAGATCAAAAATACTGTCGTTGAGCTTTGAAACCCCCGCGAGGGAGTTATTCAGCTCTGTGAGCCTGTCGGCGGTGCGGTTTACCTTGCCGCTTATGTTTTCCGCAATTCGTATTATGCGCGCAGTTTCGTTTGACGCATTTGCGGAATCGGTCTTAAGCATGCTGATTGCCTCGTCCATTTTATCAAGCTGCTCATTAAGTGAATTGAGCTTATCCTCAACCGCCTTCAGATCCGGCTGCTCTGCCCGGGGAATTGCGGTATTGTCATCGGTATTTTCCGGCTCATGCCCATCGGACTGATCCTCTTCCTCAGGCGCAGCAGAAGCTGCCCCGCTCTCATCCTCAAAATCGGAAACGGTATCGGAAGCCGTATCGGGGGTATCCTGCACGTCATCTTCCTCCGGCTCGTCGGATGAGAAAATATCACGGAAGGTTCTGTCAAGCCCGTCCTTTGTCTGTTTGAATTTATCCAGCATTTCCCGGATATTAAGTTTATCTAAATCCATTATAAATCCTCGTCCAAAGTATTATTATTCCGGCTTTTTGGGATTGATTATGATAACCTCATCACCGTCATCCTCGTCCGGCTCTGTCCCGGATTCAGCCTCCTCAGCCTGTGCGAAGGCCTCGTCCACCGTATCGCATACATCGCTTGACGCAGCCTCCAGCGGTGTGCCGCACTTGGAGCAGAAGCCTGCATCGGTAGCGTTGAATGCGCCGCATTCCGGACATTTGAGAGAGTTTTTAAGCTCGGCTATTTTTGAATTGAGCGCGTCAATTTCCTCCATGAGCTTATCAATCTGTTGGAGTGAGGGCTTAAGCTCCTCCGGTGCGTCCTTGCCGTCGAGATAGTCTGAATATATTGTTTTACCGATTTCCGCATAAATGTCCTTCACCTTGCTGTTTGTTTCATTTACGGCAAAGGCAAGCTTTGCGTGTGTTACGGCATTTGTTGTGCGCTTTGCAACCTCTTTTGCCCATCTTCCCGCATTGTCCTTTGTCTTATATGCTCCGCTCTTGATTTTTTCAAAAAGCTGATCATCCATGATAAACACCTCCTGAATAGTTATATATTATTATTCTAACATAAATAAAAGAATATTGCAATAGTTTTTTGGTAATTTGCGTCAAAAAACAAAAAACAGCGCCGCTTATCTGCGGCGCCGGGCGGTAGGTTATTTTATAACTCTTACCTTTATTACCTCATCAAGGGCTTCAAGCGCTGAAACCATTTCCGGTGTTACGGCATGGTCTGTGTTGATGATTGAGTACGCATAATCACCCTTGGACTTGTTTACCATATCCGAAATGTTGACCGACTCTAATACATCAGTACACTTTGAAATCATTTTCGGAACATTCTTATGTATTATTGTAATTCTGCCTGTCTTATCGTTGGGGAGCTGACAGTTGGGGAAGTTGACTGAGTTTGTGATGTTTCCGTTTTCAAGGAAGTCCTTGATTTCATCGGCTGCCATCCTTGCACAGTTATCCTCCGATTCCTCCGTTGACGCGCCCAGATGCGGGATTGCGATTATTCCCGGATAATTAACTGTTTCCGTGTCGGGGAAGTCTACAACATACTTTCTGACTTTACCTGACGCAAGCCCTGCCTTTACTGCCTCGTTGTTTACAAGACCGCCGCGGGCAAAGTTAAGAATTACAACGCCGTCCTTCATTGCTTCTATTGCCTCGGCATTTATGGTGTCCTTTGTCGAATCCATGAGCGGAACGTGGACGGTAATAAAATCAGCATCCGAATATACAAGCTTGGGATCGTTTACGCACTTAACGTGGCGGTCAAGCTTCAACGCGTTATTAACGCTCAGATACGGGTCGTAGCCGATAACATCCATGCCCAGCTTTATAGCGGCATTTGCAACAAGGATACCGATAGCGCCCAGACCTATAACGCCCAGCGTCTTTCCCTTGATTTCAGTTCCGGCAAAGTTTGACTTGCCCTTCTCAACCTGCTTGCCAACGTCATCGCCCGTAAGGGTGTTTGCCCATGCGATGCCGCCTGTAATATCGCGCGCCGCAAGCAGCATACCTGCAATAACAAGCTCCTTAACGGCGTTTGCATTTGCGCCCGGAGTGTTGAATACAACAATTCCGCTTTCGGAGCACTTGTCAATTGGGATATTGTTTACGCCCGCACCCGCGCGCGCAACAGCCTTAAGCGACTGCGGAAGCTCCATATCGTGCATTTTGAAGCTTCTGAGGATAATGCCGTCAACATCTGCCGCAGCATCATCCGTTACCGCGTAATTGTCACCGAGACGGTCAAGACCGCAGGCGGCAATTTTGTTTAATGTTAAAATATTATACATAGTCTTTTCTCCTTAAATTTCGGTTATGCGTTTTCTGCTTCAAACTTCTTCATGAAGTCAACAAGCGCCTTAACGCCCTCAACCGGCATTGCATTGTAAATCGAGGCTCTCATACCGCCCACGGTTCTGTGTCCCTTAAGGTTTACAAGTCCCGCAGCAGCTGCCTCCTTAACGAACTTCGCATCAAGCTCAGCATCGCCCGTAACAAACGGAACATTCATAAGCGAACGGTCCTCAGCGGCAACAGTACCCTTGAAAAGCTTTGATGAATCAAGATAGTCATAAAGAAGCTTTGCCTTATCCTCATTGATCTTCTGAAGCTCTGCAATGCCGCCCTTTGATTTTATCCATTCAAGAACAAGCTTGAAAATGTAAATCGCATATGTAGGCGGTGTGTTATACAGCGAGTCCGCATCTGCATGTGTTTTGTATGTAAGCATTGTCGGTGTGCCCGGGAGCGGTTCGCCGATAAGATCCTCGCGCGCAATTACGAGAACAACGCCCGCAGGACCGAGATTCTTCTGCGCTCCGGCAAAGAGAAGTCCGAACTTGGAAACGTCAATAACCTCTGACATTGCATTTGATGATATGTCAGCTATGAGAGTTGCCTCTGTTTTGGGCAGCTCTGTATATCTTGTTCCGTAGATTGTATTGTTATAGCAGATATAGCAGTAGTCAACCTCATCCTTTGACGAGAAAGCCGATGCGTCGGGCTTGGGAATATATGAAAATGTCTTGTCGGCAGATGATGCAACCCTGTTTACCTCGATAAATTTCTCAGCCTCCGCAGCCGCTTTTTTTGCCCACTGACCTGTGATTATGTAGTCTGCTTTCCTGCACTTAACTCCGAGGTTAAGCGGAACCATTGCGAACTGAGTTGAGCCTCCGCCCTGAAGGAACATAACCTTATAGTTATCCGGGACATTCATAAGCTCACGGACAAGCCTTTCTGCCTCCTTTATGATGTCGTCGAATGCCTTTGAACGATGGCTCATCTCCATTACGGACATTCCCGCGTCACCGTATTCAAGCATTTCCTCCTGTGCCTTCTTAAGTACTTCCTCAGGCAGCATTGACGGTCCTGCCGAGAAATTGTATACTCTGCTCATTGTAAAAAACCTCCATGAAATAATTGATTTTATATGCTTTTGCCTATATATATCATCATTATACACCCATTTCAAACAATAAGTCAATAGTTTTTTGGGGATTTGAGTATTTTTTGCATAGAAAATATTGATTCTTCATACAGCAAAATCAATTAGTTTGCACAAAATAACAATTATCACGGAGACATCATAACCGCATCGGCAATGGCATAGGCGATTTTTGCGCAGTATTCATCGGTCCGCAGCAGCTTTTCTTCCTCCGGGTTCGTTATGAAGCCGCATTCAACAAGTATGGCGGGCGGCTTGGGGTTTTTCATCAGATACAGCGTATCGGAGGCGGCTTTCACCTCATGGGCACTCGCGCCCGTCAGAGCCGATACTCTTTCGGTAATCGCGCGCGCTGTAACCTCTGCTTCGGGATGATTGCGCGAATAAAAAACATGAAGCCCGTGGGTGCTTTGCTTTGTAAAGGCATTCATATGTATGGAAATGAAAAGATCCGCGCCGCTGCCGTTAATGATATTTAATCGGTTGTGCATATCGGAAATCTTTTTTTCCCTTATTGAATCCGCACTGCTGTCATATATCCCGTTATCATCAGAGCGTGTCAGAATTACGCGCATTCCGCGGTTCTCCATAATCTCCCGGAGCTTCAGCACTATATCAAGATTCACGTCCTTCTCCTGCGTACCGCCCGGTCCTACCGCTCCGCCGTCGGGTGCGCCGTGTCGGGCGCTTGGGATGTGCTTTAAACGGACAGGAGCTGTATCAATTCCCATGACGGGATAAAAGCGGTTAATATAATTGACCGGATGCTTGATAAGTAAAAAGAATATGGAGCCTTTTTTGCAATTTAACTTTGTTGCTTTATTTGATATGATGTGATATAATAATAGCATAGACAAATTACTCAATCAATTATTTGCAATTGATTGGGACTAAGAAGCTTTTGAAATGGGAAATGCAAAAAAATTAACTTTTCATATAGGCTTACAGAATTGTTGGAAAAGGGAGAAAAAACACAGCAGGAGGAGAATACAATGGAGTTCAATGGTATTTTATGTATTTACGATTATTTTGATAACGATACAAGTGAGGAAAATAAAGCTAAGATAGATGAATATTGCAGGCATCT
>JAQXTR010000011.1 GCA_029219585.1 Clostridiales bacterium | reverse complement strand
TACCCTCGGACTCCTTGATTTTCAAGCCGTCATATATATTCCTCACATATCCGACGTTTACGTTACCGCTTCCGCCTCCGCCTTTTACATAATCGTACTGCGCCTTACCGAATACAGCAACCCTTCTGCCGTCCTTTAAGGGCAGCAGACCGCCGTTGTTTTTAAGCAGCACCATACCTTCTGCAGCCGCATTTCTTGAAATTTCGATATGCTCCGCGCATCCCGTAAGAAGTTTTCCGTCCTTTCCCATCGGCAGGCACGGTGCATATTTTATCCTTGACCATTTTTCCATAGTTTTTATACACTCCTTCTATTTTTTGTTTTTTTATTTTATACTTGTATTTTATACTATAATGTGTTATAATACAAGACAAATCAGAACAAAAATCGGTCATTTTATGCTATAATAAAGGGATAGAGCTATGAATTATTTTTTTGAGGAAAGACAGAACAAGATACAGGCTTTTACAGCGAACAGCATGGATTTTGATGCGCATCTCCATGAGCATATCGAATTTGGATACATACTCTCCGGCAGCTGTAACCTGTATATAGAGGAGAAAAGCCATAAACTGAGTGCGGGTGACGTATTCATTATATTTCCCAACCAGATACACCGATACGATAATTCACAGAATACGAAAGCATATGTTATTATATGTTCAGTGGATTTGCTGTCTGAATTTAAAAGCACTTTTCTGAATATGCTCCCTCAGTCTCCTGTTATTTCAGAAAATACGTCATATATGCTCAGGCTGTTTGATATATTTTTCGATAAAAGTGCTGGGCTTCCCTTTGAAGCTCAGCGGGGGATCATTCTTGCGCTTATCGGAATTTCGATGCAACACATTACGCTTGTCAAGCAAGACAGATACAATATCAGTACAGTAAAAAATATGCTGATTTTCTGCAACTCTCATTACAGTGAACCTATCACCATTAATGATGTTGCAGATAATCTGCATATAAGCCGTTCATATGCCGCCCACGTTTTTCAAAATAAACTGAATACCTCCTTCAGTCAATACATAAATAATAAACGTGTGGAGTTGGCATGCGACATATTAAAAAACACACATATGTCCGTCACTCAGGCTGCCTTTGCCTCCGGCTTCTCATCACTGCGCACCTTTAACAGAACATTTGCAAAGTTCAAGGGCTGCACTCCTCGCGAATACAGAATGACTAATGCTTCTTCGAAATAGTACGCAATCATATTGTTTTTAATATAACAGAAAATTCAAAATGAACCTTTTCATCATTCATTTTATAACATTCCGCAAGCTGAGGGCCGCAGCTGCCGGAGCCTAAGCCGCTTACCTTGTAATCTATGCGCGCATGAACTGTTCCGTCCTTTTCCAGCTCAAAGTTATGCGCCTTTCGTTCAAGCTCCTTTGCGCTGTATTCTGAAATGTTTATTTCAAATCCCATGGCTGATACGAACTCAAAGCCTCCGATTCCCAAGTACTTTGTATTCCGGTGATTACCATGCTCCTGCGGTCTTACGTAATCAACATATTCGCTTGCCGCATCACTCTTATACATACCCATCTTTGAGCCGTGATGCATATCTGTATATGCCTCATTCGGACCGTATCCAAAATATTCAAAGCTTCGGGCATCGGTTGTAAACTCAAAGCCCAAGCGCGGCAGGAATACGCGCGATTTGTCAAAATCACCATCCAGAGCCACATCTATGCGTCCGTCTGCAAAGAACGTATATACAGCGGTGTATCTGAAAAATGCCGTTCGTGAAACCGCTGCCAGCGCGCCGCATACGGTTATCACATTTTCATGTATCTCAACGGAATATATTTTATTATGCACCTTATCATAGTTTGCATCATACCACTGCTGCTTAATTACTCTGTCGTTATCTGTCGGAGCTCTCCATACGGATAATTTCATCGGCGAGCTAAGCAGGCTGTTTAAGCTTTCAATATATCCGTAATGTGTGTTAAACACATACTTAAAGCCATTTCCCTGTATTACGGCAAATTCACCGTTTTGCGTTATTTCAGCTTTACCGCTCCCCTGTTCAGGCTCCGCCGAATCCACGAGCATATGCTGAGTAAATGCAGCCTCATCCCCCTGCTTATTCTTCATTAATACATTAAGATATGCGCCGAATCGGCTTTCAGGTATTTCAAAGTCCAACATAACCGTGTCGGATTGATGCGGCAGAGTGCTGAGCTTAATCGTTCCGCTCTTAACTGTGTCGCCGTCTGAGGTTATGCTCCATTCAAATTCAAACTCTGAAAAGTCCGTAAAATCATATTTATTATACAGCGTAAGCTTTCTCCCACACAGCTCTGTCCTAAGCGGCTGGTATATTGCCTTTGCTTCCAGAGAGCCTGCCTTAAAGCTTCTGTCGTTAAATACAAGTCCGTCACAGCAGAAGTTCCCGTCATGGGTTTCCTCTCCGAAATCTCCGCCATAGCCCAGTCTGCCATGCTCATCCGGTGCGGCATGATCCGCCCATTCCCAGATAAAGGCGCCTATCATATATGGATTTGCTTCAATAACATTCCAGTAGTCAGCCAGATCGCCCGGACCGTTGCCCATTGCATGACAGTATTCACACCATACAAACGGTCTTGTTTCACCTGTTTCATAATAATATTTCACTATGTCGCTCGGCGTGGAATACATTCGGCTTACAACGTCAACTGTGTCAGGGTCCTTTTCCGTTCCCGCCTTTGAGTACGCATTCTCATAATGGATAAGCCTGTTGATTCCTTTTATCTCGCCCTCTCTGCTGTGCAGAAAATCGCTCATTGCCGCAAAATTCTCTCCGTAGTTTGACTCATTTCCCAAGCTCCACATTATAACAGAGGTATGGTTTTTATCACGCTCAAACAGGCGCTCTGCCCTGTCAAGAAAGGCATCCCTCCAAGCAGCATTCTGACACGGCCACAGCTCAGACACATCATATACCCAGTGACAGTCACGATTTGCAATGCCATGCGTTTCTATATCAGCCTCGTCGATTACATAAAAACCAAGCTCATCGCACAGCTCCAAAAATACCGGCTGCGGCGGATAGTGTGAGGTTCTTATGGCATTTATATTGAGCTCCTTCATTTTTAAAAGCTCATCGCGCATAAACTCATAGCTCATTGCATAGCCGTCAAACGGATGCGTGTCGTGGTGATTTATACCCTTCAGCTTTACGCTGATGCCGTTTATCAAAAGCTCACCCTTATCACTTACCGACTGATCTCTGAGACCTATTTTAAACGGGATATATTCCCCTGCCGCTTCAACAACAACAGTGTAAAGATACGGTTTTTCTGCGCTCCATAAAACCGGCTCATCAAGATTGGTTTTATGTCCCTCAGCATCGTAAACCGTGTATTCTTCTTCACAGTAAACACCTTTTGAGTCAAAGCCTATCGATATATCAAACAAATGCCCCTTGTTTCTCGACAGCAGGTACACATCACGGAAGATACCGTTGTTTCTGAAAAAATCCTGATCCTCCAGATAGCTTCCGGCGCACCACTTATATACCTTTGCAATAATCTCGTTTTCTCCCTCATTAAGCTTTATTTTAAACTCTGAGGTGCAGTGTGAAACCGATGAAAAGCCTATATATTCCCCGTTTACAAACAGTTCAAAGCAAGAGCAAACACCCTCAAAAACAATATAGCTTTCTCTCGATGCTTCATCCTTTGAAATGCTGATAAGCCTCCTGTACACACCTACCGGATTATCATCCGGTACATACGGCGGATCAACCGGGTACGGATAATTCACATTGGTATAATACGGCTTTTCATAGCCGGTAGTCTGCCAGCAGGAAGGCACATTGACCTTGTCCCATTCATCAATTACGACAGGACAATCTATATCTCTTGCAAAATATCTGAAATCCCATTCTCCGTTTAAGAGAGTGTAGTATACAGATTTTGTCTTATCACCTGCCAGAGCCTTTTCAAGACTGTCATACGGTATGTAATGAGCCCTTGGCTTAAGTGTGTTTTCATGTATAACATTAAGATTTTCGTACTTCCTCATTGTTACAAATCCTTTCTGTATATTCTTTAAAAATATTATATCAGAAAATATAGAAATTGTCAATCAATAATTTGAGTATAGATATTCATATTATTTTTTTCAAAAATTTAAAATATTTTTGTAAAAAAAGATTGAATTTTGTGATTTCTTAGTGTATAATAATTCAGTAAAGGCTTTTATTTAAATACAGACTATTTTGAGGTGAATAAATTGGCAATGTCAAATGATTTTGAAGCAAGACGCCGTGAACGTCTTCAGCGTCAGAGAGAACAAAGAGAACGTATGCGCATTTTAAAGCTTGTTCTTTCAGGCGCACTTGTTGTGTTGGTGATTATAATTATAATTTCGGGTATTTCAAAGTGCAGTAAAGGCACTCAGAGTGAGGGGACTATAGTAGGAAGCGTTACTGAAACACAGACTCCCCTTTCATCCTCCGAAGCACCGTTATCCGTTCAAACGGCACCGCGTGCCGAAATCCCTGTGCCAAAGGCGGGGAGCAATGATCTGCTTACAGTATTAAAGAATTCAGGGCAGAAAAATCATGCGTATCTCACGTTTGAGAACGGTCCGGATGAAACGATAACTCCGCAGATTCTTGATATTCTGCGCAGATATAACATCAAGGCGACCTTCTTTATGACAGGCAAGGAGATTGAGAAGAATCCCCAGCTGTGTACAAGGGTAATGCAGGAAGGACATCTTGCGGCAGTCAGCTCATATACCGATGTTTACAGTACAATATATTCAAATGAAGCAACCTTCATGAACGAGGTCAATAAAACATATGAGCTTATAGCCGAAAATGCTCCTGCAGGTATTGAAGCGTTCAAGCTTGTCCGTTTCCCGGGCGGCAGCAATTATACAAAAACCACAGCGCTTGCCGAAAAGCTGGCAGATGAAGGCTATTATCAGTGTGACTGGAATTGTTCAAACGGCGATGAGGTTACAAGCGTTAAAAAGACCGCTGAAAATCTGCTTTTCTACTTTAACAAATATAAGCCGCAGCTGAATAACCTTGTAATACAGATGCATGATTCAGCTAACAAGCAGCCAACGGTTGATATGCTTTCACAGCTTATTGAACAGCTTATAGACGAGGGCTGGACATTTAACAGACTTGATGAAATCGATTTTTCTAACGCTGATCTGAGCACGGATGCTCCATCAGCAACGGATAACACATCCGTCACCGAAAAGCCGGGCTCATCGGCTCCGGCTACAGCTGCCCCCTCCGGTACAGGTGCTGCATCCGGTTCTGCATCCGGATCAACAGGCAGCTCGACAACATCCTCAGGCTCTGCCCAGAGCAGCAAACCAAACTCCGGCAGCACATCGTCATCCAATACGGGCTCGTCATCAGGCAAAGCCTCGGGAGGCAAGTCTTCATCTTCGTCACCATCTTCATCGACAGGCTCGTCCGGAACAAGCACATCCAATACGGCTTCTTCAAACACATCCTCCGGTACAGCTGCTTCAACGCCGGAAGATAACGGCATTGAGGCTGAGTAAAAATCAATACAACGCAAATTTCAGGGGCTGCAGTGTACTGCAGCCCCTCTCGCTTTTCACATATTATTTCATGAGATATTCATTAACCGCTTGCGCTGCTTCTCTTCCCTCTCTTATTGCCCATACTACAAGACTCTGTCCTCTGCGGCAGTCACCTGCTGCAAAGATGCCCTTCATAGAGGTTTTATGATCCGCTTCGTTAGCGAAAATATTTGAACGCGCAGTCTTAGCAAGCGTCAGCTGATCAATGAGCTGCTGCTCAGGTCCCAGAAAGCCCATAGCTATTAATACGAGATCACAGTCGCGGACCTTTTCCGTACCCTTTACGGGAACGGGAGCTCCGGTTGACCAATCGACCTGTACCGTATGCACCTTTGAAACCTCACCCTTCTCGTTACCCTCAATCTTTGTGATTGTTGTAAGGTACTCTCTCGGATCCTTACCGTACAGATAAATTGCCTCCTCCTGACCGTAATCTGTCTTTTTGATTCTGGGCCACTCCGGCCACGGATTGTCGGGGCCTCTGTTCTCGGAAAGCTCTCCCATGATTTCAAGCTGGGTTACACTCTTGCAGCCGTGACGGATTGATGTTCCTACACAGTCTGTACCGGTATCTCCGCCTCCGACAATAATTACATTTTTATCCTTCGGATTGATATAGCTTCTGTCCTTGAAGTCGCTGTCCAGAAGGCTCTTTGTATTTCTTGTAAGAAAGTCTACTGCGTAATAGACACCCTTCAGCCCTGCACCTTCAACATTGAGCGTTCTCGGATTTGTAGCGCCCGTACAAAGCACAACCGCATCAAATTCATCAACAAGCTTTACCGCAGGATAATTCTTTCCTACCTCAGTATTGGTCTTAAATACAATGCCTTCATCCTCCATGAGCTTTATTCTGCGTTCGACAATCTTCTTGTCAAGCTTCATATTAGGAATACCGTACATGAGCAGACCTCCCGGACGATCGGCACGCTCAAACACCGTTACCTTATGTCCCATCTGATTGAGCATATCGGCGCAGGCGAGTCCGGAGGGGCCGGAGCCTACCACCGCAACTCTCTTTTCCGTTGAGCGCTGCGGAATTCTCGGCTTTACCTTTCCCTCGGCAAACATCGTATCTATAATATGCACCTCTATATTTTTAACTGTTACGGCAGGATCATGCATTCCTAGTGTGCATGAGCCCTCGCAGAGCGCCGGACACACACGTCCGGTAAACTCCGGGAAATTTGAAGTAAGAGAAAGTCTGCGGTATGCCTCCTCAATGTCGCCCTTATACACAAGATCGTTCCATTCAGGGATAAGATTGTTAAGAGGGCAGCCGATTGATGTTCTGCCTATCTGCATACCTGCATGACAGAACGGAACACCGCAATCCATACATCTTGCTCCCTGCAGCTGCAGCTTGGGAATATCAAAATGTGTATGAAATTCTCCCCAGTCCTGTATTCTCTCCTCCACAGGTCTGTCCTCGGGGAGCTGTCTGTTATATTCTAAAAATCCTGTTGGTTTACCCATCGTTCCAATTCCTCCTTAAGAAACCTTTTTACCGGTTACGTTCTCGAATGCGATAAGCATAGCGTCCTCATAAGCAGTACCCTTTGCATTCTCCTCGTCCATAATTGTAACTACCTTCTCATAATCGACAGGTATTACCTTGACAAATTTCTTCGACTCGATATCAAAGCTGTCAAGAATCGCCTTCGCCGTATCCGAGTCGGTAGCGGCAAAGTGCTTTTCAAGCATTTCCTTTATTTTTTCAAGATCCGTATCCGTCGGCTTCTGTACAGTTACAAGAGCTTTATTGATTTTTGAGTCAAAGTCCGCACCGTTATCATAAACATATGCGATACCGCCGCTCATGCCTGCCGCAAAATTTCTGCCCGTTTCGCCGATAACAACAACACATCCGCCTGTCATATACTCACAGCCGTGATCGCCCACGCCCTCGACAACCGCGCTCATTCCCGAGTTTCTTACACAGAAACGCTCTCCGGCTATGCCTCTTATATAAGCCTCACCGCTGATTGCACCGTAAAATGCAACATTACCGATAATTACGTTCTCTGACGGATTAAATGCCGCATCCGTCGGCGGAACAACGATAATTTTACCGCCCGAAAGGCCTTTTCCGATATAGTCGTTTGAGTCGCCCTCAAGCTTCATCGTAACACCCGGGGCAAGGAACGCTCCGAAGCTTTGTCCTGCCGAGCCTACAAAATCAAGATTAATTGTATCTGCCGGGAGTCCCTCCTCACCGTACTTTCTCGCGATTTCCGATGAAAGGATTGTGCCGGTTACACGATCGGTGTTCCTTATTGAAAGCTTTGCCGATATTTTCTTACCGTTATTTATTGCCGGCTTGCAAAGCTGCAGCAGCGTATTCATATCCAAAGTCTTGTGCAGCTCATGATCCTGGTTTTCCGTATGATAACGCTCATAATCGTTTGAGCATATCTTCGGCTGATAAAGAAGTGACGAAAGATCAACCTTTTCTGCCTTCCAGTTACTGTCAAGTTTTTTCTGCGAGAGCATTTCAACATGACCTATCATTTCATCAATAGTTTTAACACCAATCTTGGCCATCCACTCTCTGAGATCCTGAGCTATAAATCTCATAAAGTTCTCCACATACTCAGGCTTTCCCGCAAAGCGTGAACGAAGCTTAGGATTCTGTGTCGCAACTCCCACAGGGCAGGTATCAAGATTACATACTCTCATCATTACACAGCCTATCGCAATCAGCGGACCTGTTGCAAATCCGTATTCCTCAGCACCCAAAAGTGCCGCAACCGCTACATCACGGCCTGTTAAGAGCTTACCGTCAGTTTCTATTACAACCCTGTTTCTGAGATTATTCATAAGCAATGCCTGATGGGTTTCGGCAACTCCCAGCTCCCACGGCAGTCCCGCGTGTCTTACTCCTGTTCTTGGCGCGGCACCTGTACCGCCGTCATAGCCTGAAATCAGTATAACGTCTGCGCGTCCCTTTGCTACTCCGACTGCAATTGTTCCCACACCTGCCTCAGAAACAAGCTTAACGGTTACCCGCGCATCACGGTTTGCATTCTTGAGGTCGGTTATGAGCTGCGCAAGGTCTTCAATGGAATATATATCATGATGCGGCGGGGGTGAAATAAGTGATACACCCGGTGTTGAATGCCTTGCCTTCGCAATCCACGGATATACCTTACCGCCCGGAAGGTGTCCTCCCTCGCCCGGTTTTGCACCCTGCGCCATCTTTATCTGTATTTCCTTTGCATTCTGGAGATAGTCAATGTGCACTCCGAACCGTCCCGATGCAACCTGCTTGATTGCCGAGCAGCGGCTGTCACCGTTGGGGTCAGGGATAAATCTGTCGGGATTCTCTCCGCCCTCACCGCTGTTTGACTTACCGCCCAGACGGTTCATCGCAATTGCAAGACATTCATGAGCCTCGCCCGAAATGGAACCGTATGACATAGCACCGGTCTTAAATCGCTTTACAATACTCTCCACGCTTTCTACCTTATCTATCGCTATCGGCTTGTCGATAGTCTTTATCTCAAGCATACCGCGGATATTGCACTGCTTGCCGCGGTGTGAATCCATTTCCTCGGCATACTCCTTGTAAAGCTTGTAATTTCCTGTGCGGCATGCCGTCTGGAGCTTATAGATTGATTCGGGATTGAACATATGATATTCGCCCTTGGCTCTCCATTTATAATCTCCGCCTGCCTTCAGCGACTTCTTTGAGGTGATTTTGTTAAATGCCTCGTTGACACGCATCATAACCTCCTTCTCAATCTCCTCAAGTCCCAGTCCGCCGATTCTCGTTGTTGTTCCCGTAAAGTATTTGTCAACAACCGATGCCTTTATACCGAGAGCTTCAAATATCTGTGCACCCTGATATGACGCGATAGTTGAAATACCCATCTTCGACATTATCTTTACAATACCGTTGGTTATTGCGTTGTTGTAACGCTCAACGGCTTCATCATATGAATAGCTTATCATCTTAAGGTCGCAAAGCTCCTCAACAGCCTCATATACAAGATATGGGTTGATGCCGTTTACGCCGTAGCCGACAAGGCATGCGAAATGATGAACCTCTCTTGGCTCGCCCGTTTCAAGAACGATTGATACCTTCATTCTTGTACCCCTGCGGATAAGGTGATGGTGCAGACCTGATGCCGCAAGAAGCGCCGGAATAGGAGCCTTGTGCTTGTTTGCACCCTTATCCGAAAGAATGATTATATTATAGCCGTTTTCAACCGCAATATCGGCAGCCTCAAATATCGTTTCCATTGCCGACTCCATATCATGCTCGGCATGGGTGTTAAAGAGCGACGATAACGTGATTGACTTAAAGCCGTCTTTGTTTATTGTCCGCAGCTTTGCAAGCTCCTCATTGCTGAGTATGGGGCTGTTTGCTCTGACCTTGCGGCAGTTGAGCTCGCTTGATGTAAGAAGATTCTGCTCGCAGCCGAACAGTGTAAAGGTCGATGTTACAATCTTTTCACGTATTGCGTCAATCGGAGGATTTGTGACCTGTGCAAAAAGCTGCTTGAAATAGTTATAAAGCATCTGCGGCTTTTCGGACAGTACCGCGATAGGAGTATCCGTACCCATGGCGCCTATAGGATCATCACCCTTTTCAACGATCTGTCTTATCGTCATATTTATGTCCTCCCACGTGTATCCGAAAAGCTTTTCACGTGTAAGAAGCGACAGTCCTCCGTCATCACCGTTTTCGCGGTTTACAAACATATTGTCAAGGAACAGAGCATTGCGCAGCGCCATGTCCTTATTTATGGACTTTGCCGCGCTCGCCTTTATCTCCGCAACAAGATCATGCCATGTCTTTGAGCAGCCCGTATTCACCGGAAGATCCTTTATATCCACAAGTGTTTTCTTTACCCATTTATCATACGGCTTATAATTAGCCTCATATTCCTTGATTTCCTCATCAGATACTATCTTGCCCTTTTCTGTGTCAATAAGAAGCATTTTGCCCGGATGCAGCCTTTCCTTTGCAATAATTTTGCTCTGGTCAATATTTGTTACGCCTACCTCTGATGCAAGGATAATCATATCATCCGATGTAACATAATATCTTGCCGGTCTTAATCCGTTTCTGTCAAGTGTCGCACCGACAAGCGTACCGTCTGTAAAGGCTACGGCAGCAGGACCGTCCCACGGCTCGGTAATACATGAATGATACTCGTAAAAGCTGCGCTTTTTCGGATCCATGGTTTCATTCTTTTCCCATGGCTCAGGGATCGTCATCATCACAGCGCGCGGCAGTGAGAAACCGGAAAGATGAAGGAACTGCAGATAGTTGTCAAGCATTGCCGAATCCGAACCGTCCTCGTTTATTACCGGCATGATTTTTTCCATATCTCCGTCGAACTCCGGTGTTGAGAACATCCGCTCCCTTGCCTTTACCCAGTTTACATTACCGCGGATTGTGTTGATTTCTCCGTTATGGATAATATATCTGTTTGGGTGCGCTCTTTCCCATGAAGGGAATGTATTTGTTGAAAAACGCGAATGAACAAGCGCGATGGCGGTTTCCAGATCCTCATCCTTTAAGTCAAGATAGAACGCGTTCACCTGCTCCGGAGTAAGCATACCCTTGTATACGATTGTTCTTGACGAGAAGGATGCAAAATAGAAATAATTGTCCTTCCCGCTCTTTCTTATCTTCTTTTCCGCAAGCTTTGAAATAACATAAAGTCTTCTTTCAAAATCATCGTTATCCATATCTTTATCTGCTTTGCCGACAAAGACCTGCACGATGTACGGCTGCGCCTCACGCGCAGTATTTCCAATACAGACATCATATACCGGTACATTTCTTACGCCCAGAACCGTCTGTCCCTCACTCTCTATGATGCTCTTAAGTATCGTCAGGCTTTTTTCTCTTGTATCCTTATCCGGTGATAAGAACAGCATGCCCACACCGTAATCACCTTTACCGGGCAGCTCAATATTCTCGTTTTCACATACCTTGCGCATGAATTTATGCGGCATCTGAATAAGGATGCCCGCGCCGTCTCCCGTATCCGGCTCCGAGCCGACACCGCCGCGGTGTGCGAGATTTTTAAGTATCTCGATACCCTGATTGACAATACTGTGCGACTTCTTGCCCTTGATGTTGGCAATACAGCCTATACCGCACGCGTCATGCTCAAATTGCGGGTCATATAACCCCTGCTTTTTAGGAAGTCCGTTTTCCATTCTAATATCCATTCCTTTCATAATATAACTAAAGCTTTGATAAAAATAAGAGCACTTTAACAACACACTGAAAAACATCAGTATGTAGATTAAAGCGCCCTTGCTTTCTCTTTGAGGCTGTTTACTTAACCAGATTTTTGATTCTGTCCATAGCCTTTATTGTATTTTCTTTTGTTGAGAAGGCGGTAAATCTTACATATCCCTCGCCGCTCGGACCGAAGCCCTCACCCGGTGTTGTTACAACATTAGCCTCCTCAAGAAGCTTATCGAAAAATTCCCATGAACCCATACCGTCCGGAGTCTTTGCCCAGACATACGGAGAATTTTCTCCTCCGTATACCGTAAAGCCCGCCTCGGTAAGCCCTTCACGGATAAGCTTTGCATTATTTAAGTAATATTCAATGGCGTCCCTTGTCTGCTTCTGCCCCTCGGGCGAATATACTGCCTCGGCGGCTCTCTGTACAATGTACGGCACACCGTTGAACTTTGTCGTATGACGTCTGTTCCAAAGGCTGTTAAGCTCTACGCCGTCCACCTTAAGAGCATGAGGGATTACTGTATATGCGCATCGCGTACCGGTAAAGCCTGCTGTCTTTGAGAAGCTTCTGAACTCGATTGCAACCTCCTTTGCACCCTCAATTTCATAGATCGAATGGGGCACATCGGGATCTGTTATAAACGCTTCATACGCGCTGTCGTAAAGAATAACAGCTCCGTTAGCCTTTGCATAATCCACCCACGGCTTAAGCTGCTCTCTTGTAGCGGCAACGCCGATCGGGTTGTTCGGGAAGCACAGATAAATTATATCAACCTTTTCTTTTGGAATCTGAGGCATAAATCCGTTTTCCTCAAGACACGGCATATATACCAGATTGCTCCACCTGCCGTCTTTATAATCGCCCGCGCGGCCTGCCATTGCATTGGTATCAACATAAACCGGATAGACCGGATCGCAGACAGCAACCTTATTATCAACCGAGAATATATCACCGATATTGCCGCAGTCAGATTTTGCTCCGTCAGATACGAATATTTCATCTGCTGCTATATCCAGCCCCAAAGCTTTATAATCAGCCTCGACAATCTTATTTCGCAAGAAGTCATAGCCCTGCTCCGGACCGTAGCCTCTGAAGCTTTCCGCATCTGCCATCTCGTCAACAGCCTTATGCATTGCCTCGATTATCGCAGGAGCAAGCGGCTTTGTAACATCGCCGATGCTCATCTTTATAACTTCCCTGTCCGGGTGTGCCGCCGCATATGCCGCGCTTTTTTTTGCTACCGTTGAAAAAAGGTAGCTGCCCGGAAGCTTCAAATAATTTTCGTTTACCTTTGCCATTTTTAATTTCCTTCTTTCATGTAAGCAGACACAATATGCCCGTTTACGTATTTTAAATTATACACGTATATGAATAAAAATTCAATACTCAATTTATACAAAATTTAGTATTGACTGCCATATTAAACAGTCAATATTCTATATCATACGGTTATCTCGCCTTCAAACACAAAGCTTGCCGGTCCTGTCATATATACACAGTTGTCCGATTTATCCCACTTTATATGCAGAGTACCGCCGAGAAGAACAAGGTCTGCCTCACCGTCAACATATCCGTCAAGGGTTGCCGCAACCAATGTTGCGCACGCGCCCGTTCCGCACGCGAGAGTCTCTCCCGCACCTCTTTCCCATACTCTCATTTTTATTGTATTCCTGTCAACTATCCGGGCAAATTCGGTATTAATACGTCTGGGGAAAAGAGTATGATTTTCGAATTTCGGACCTATCTTTTCAATTTCAAGACTGTCGGTATCATCAATATATGTAACCGCGTGAGGATTGCCCATTGAAACACCCGTTACAAGGTACTCCTTTCCGTCCACCCTCACCGGCTGACTTATGAAACGGTCAAGCTCCGAATCAATCGGTATATTCTTCGGTACAAGCTCCGGCTGTCCCATATTAACTCTTACCGTTTCTACCTCCCCCTTATCGTCAAGATAAAGCTCCAGCGTTTTAATTCCCGCAAGGGTTTCCAAGGTAATTGTCGTCTTGTCGGTAAGTCCCTTGTCGTGGACGTATTTGCCTACACAGCGCGTCGCATTGCCGCACATCTCCGCCTGAGTTCCGTCGCTGTTATACATATCCATTCTGAAATCTGCCTTATCGGAACGGCATATAAGGACAAGCCCGTCAGAGCCGATGCCGAAATGTCTGTCAGATACTTTCTTTGCCGTGGCGTTAATGTCCTCAATTGTTTTGTCCAGGCAGTTAACATATATGTAATCGTTTCCCGCTCCGTGCATTTTTGTGAATTTAAATGTCTGCATTGTAAATCAAACCCTTTCTATTATTATGCATGCTTTATTATTCGCCGTCGATATTAAGTATTGTCCGCGCGGTATCTATAGTCCTTGCGCCCGTATCCATGCTTCGCTTCTGGATAAATCGGTGTGCCTGCTGCTCAGTCATATGATAGCGTTCCATTAAAAACAGCTTGGCTTTTTCAATCAGCTTATTTTCTTCAGGCGATCTTGTTCCTTTTTTCTTATCCTCCGGTATGTTTCCGAGGAACAGATTGATTGATGAAATAAGTCTTTGCCTTGTTACCGGCAACGGCAGAACGAATATATCGTCATTACATATATCATCGACATGCTCGGCTCTTACTATTGACATCAGCCTGCAGCCTGAATGTATATGCTCATACACCTCATCGGCAACCATATCCGGCAGCTTGAAGCCCATTATTATAAGTATCTCGTCATAATGATCAACCGCGCGCAGCAGCTCGGCGGCAGAATGACAAACCGTATTATCAGTCGCAAATCCGCTGCCTTCAAGCATGCTTTTAATTTTTACAGCCGTCTGATCGCTTGAAAAAGCCAGAATAATACGTTCCAAAATCCGCCCTCCTTACTGTCAGATGATTTAACCGGAACAGGTTAATACTGAACAAGATACCTGTCAAGCTCCCATTGACTTACCGCGCGTCGGTAGTCGTCATATTCAGCCTCCTTGTTCGCAATATAATGCTCCTTGAGCTTTGCTCCGAGAATATCCTCAATAAGCTTTGAATCTCTTGCTATCTTCAGAGCTTCATTAAGGCTTACCGGCATTTTCTTTATACCCATAAGTGATTTTTCCTCCTCGGTTATATCGCACACATTCATTCCGATGCTCGGTGGAAGAACAATGCTGCTGTCCTTTATACCCTCAAGCCCCGCCTTCAGGATTGCGGCAATCGCAAGATAAGGATTTGCCGTACCGTCAGGTGAACGGTATTCAATGAGTGAATTTTCGGGCTTTCGCGTTCTTATTGCACGTATCAGAAGACTCCTGTTATTTTCCGACCATGAGATATGACACGGAGCATCCGCGCCCTGGATAAAACGCCTGTATGAATTTACCGTAGGATTTGTAAGGCATGAAATTTCACGTGTGTAGTGCAGCAGGCCTGCAATAAAGCGGTATGCCGCATCGGGGAATTTCTTTTCCGCCGGGTTATATTCAAACACATTTTTTCCGTCCGTTTCAAGCCACATATTAAGGTGCATACCCGATCCCCACTCATTTGCAAACGGCTTGGGCATAAATGTCGCATGCAGACCGTTGCGCTTTGCAATCGTCTTTATAACCATCTTGCTTGTTATAATCCTGTCCGCGGTTGTGAGCGCGTCATCGGCCTTAAATACTATCTCATGCTGCCCCCGCGCCATTTCATGATGCGACGCCTCAATAACGTATCCCATATCCTCAAGCGTAAGACATATATCACGCCTGGTGTTTTCGCCGTTATCAAGCGGAGCAATATCAAAATAGCTGCCGTGATCGTTTGTTTCAGTTGTCGGTCTGCCAATCTCGTCGGTATTAAAGAGGAAGAACTCCATTTCCGGTCCGATTTTAAATGTAAAGCCCATCTCCTCCGCTTCCTTCAAAACTCGTTCAAGTATAAGCCTCGGATTATATTCAAGCGGCTGACCGTCAGGCGTATATACATCGCAAATAAGCCTTGCAACCTTTCCGTTGTGCGGGCGCCACGGGAATATTGCAAAGGTTGTCGGATCGGGATGAAGATAAAGATCACTTTCCTCAATATTGGCAAAGCCGTCTATAGCAGAGCCGTCGAAAATACAGAGATTATCGAGTGCGTCGTTTAGCTTATCTACCGTTATTGCCATATTGCGCATACGGCCGAGCATATCGGTAAACTGAAGTCTGATAAACCTGACATCCTCGTCCTCGACCCTCTGTAATATTGTATCCTTAGGTGTCATAACAATACCTCCTGTATATGATAATTGATTTTACCTGCTGTTTATGAAAAAAAGCGCACAAAATGAACTGTGCGCCTTTGCATGTAAGCTTATTATAACATATGTTTTTCGATTTTGCAATACTTTTTTTCAAAAAAACAGGAAGCATAGCTGCTCCCTGTTTTTGCGGTCAATCCAGATGAAACGCTTGCTCAAGCGGTACTTCAACAGGGCTGTTGTCGGGATTTGTTTCCATAATAGGTGCCATATAATCCCACCACTTTCTGTTGATTTCCGTATCCGCCGCCTTTGCCCACTTCTCCTCATCCTCGATTTCAAGATAAGCAAAAAGAGTTTTTGTTTCTCTGTTTACGAAAATTGAGTAGTTTCTGCAGCCGTACTCATGGATCATTTCCTTCATTTCAGGCCAGAGCTCATCGTGGCGCTTTATGTACTCGTCTATGTACTCCGGATATACGTTCATTGTCAAAGCTTTTCTTACCATTTCTGCGTCCTCCTGCTTTTTTATTAATTATATAATAACGGCGGTTCAAAGTCAATATTTTTTTAACGATTTCCTCAAAAAGTAATACAAAACGGTTTTATGTACTTGCGTTTTCGCCCGGATTGTTGTATAATATACAAAACACTGATTCGGAGAACAGCTATGAAACAGAATTATCAGATAATTTTAAATAAAACACTTGAAAATATAGTAAAGAACGGTCTGAAGCCGTCACTCTTGCTCCATGCCTGCTGCGCACCCTGCTCAAGCTATGTTCTGGAATATCTTAATGAATATTTTGAGATTACGGTATTTTTCTATAATCCCAATATAACAGAGAAGATAGAGTATGAAAGGCGCGCTGAGGAGATAAAAAGACTTATCGCTGAGCTGCCGCATAAGAATGAGATAAAACTATTATACGGCAAATATGATCCGGAAAGCTTTCTCACACTGTCCAAGGGAATGGAAACGCTCCCTGAGGGCGGCGAACGCTGCTTTAAATGCTATCGTCTGCGGCTTGAGGAGACGGCAAAGGCTGCAAAGAAGGGCGGTTTTGATTATTTTACCACAACCCTTTCAATCAGTCCGCATAAGAACGCTCAGAAGCTGAATGAGATCGGCGCGGAATTATCAGAGAAGTATGATGTGCCGTATCTGTTTTCGGATTTCAAAAAGAAAAACGGCTATAAACGCTCCTGTGAGCTTTCAGCCGTTTATGGTTTATATCGTCAGAGCTATTGCGGCTGCGCTTTTTCAAAGGCTGCTGCAATATCGGACGGGCGTCTGTAATATGGCGCTTATTTTTTTGTTTTAGCGCTGTGCGGACAGCCGCAGCAGCTGCCGCAATCTCCTCCGCAGCAGCGTTTCCCTGCTTTATTGTCTTTTATAAGCTTAAAAATTATTCCGACCACCGCAGCTGTCAATACCGATAAAACAATTAATGTTCCAATGTTCATATTCTGTCACCTCATCTATATATTAGCACAGACTAACCAAAATGTCAATAGGGTAACTAGTTTTTTTTCGTTTTCTATTGATTTGCTGCTGTGAATATGTTAAAATTAAGCCAGTAAGTAAAGGAAAGGATTGTGATACATATGATACAGGACGAGCTTACAAGGCTTCAGGAGCATGCTAAGCATGACGAGGCGCTTAAGGCGGAGCTTAAAGCAACTCGGACATCAAAGGATTACTACAAGGATTTCTGTGATGTTGCAAAGAAACACGGCTATAATATCCCCCTGGGTGAGCTTGCCGATCTCGGTGACGAGTTCTGCGATACCATGCTGCGCAGTCAGAACGGCGGCGGCGAGCATACGTTTGACGTTTGGTCGGATTTTCTGGGTATGTTCTTTGACGCTATCGGATAAAAATACGGCAATAAAAATGACGGTTCAAATCGAGCCGTCATTTTTTTGTTACTATCCTATCGAAAATGCACAGACAGCGGTTGTTGTCGGAGGCGCATGGCGGTGAGAAGGGTGCGCAGCGCCGGAGATAATAACCGCTGTCTGCTCATGCCTGAATAGTAATATTTTTTGCAAATGAATAATATTAAAGCATTGCCTTTAATCTTTCATCTATAGCCTTCAAAAAGTCCTCTGTGTTGACCTTTCTCTTATTCTCAAGCTGTGACATAGCATAGAGATCACCTGTCATAACACCGTCCTCAATTGTCTGAATTGTTGCCTTTTCAAGACAATCCGCATAGTTTACAAGCTCCGGAAGGTTATCAAGCTCACCGCGCTTTCTGAGTGCGCCTGACCATGCAAACAATGTTGCAACCGAATTTGTTGAGGTTTCCTCCCCCTTGAGATGCTTATAATAATGTCTCTGAACCGTACCGTGCGCCGCCTCATACTCATATATGCCGTCAGGTGATACAAGAACGGATGTCATCATCGCAAGCGAGCCGTATGCGGTAGCAACCATGTCCGACATAACATCGCCGTCATAGTTCTTGCATGCCCAGATATAGCCGCCGTTTGAACGGATTACTCTTGCTACGGCGTCATCAATCAGAGTATAGAAATATTCTATGCCCGCCTTGTCAAACTTTTCCTTATATTCCTTATCAAAAATCTCCTGGAAAATATCCTTAAAGCGGTGGTCATACTTCTTTGAGATAGTGTCCTTTGTTGCAAACCATATGTCCTCCTTAAGGTCAAGAGCATAATTGAAGCATGCTCTTGCAAACGACTCAATACTCTCGTCGCGGTTGTGAAGTCCCTGAATAATACCGCTGTTTTTGAACTCATGGATTGTTTCTCTTGTTTCGTTGCCGTCCTTGTCTGTATAAACAAGCTCTGCCTTGCCGCCTGCCGGAACCTGCATTTCAACATTCTTGTATACGTCGCCATATGCGTGACGCGCGATTGTTATCGGCTTTGTCCATGTCGGAATATACGGAACAATACCCTTTACAAGAATAGGAGTTCTGAACACGGTACCGTCAAGAATCGCTCTTATTGTACCGTTTGGAGACTTCCACATCTCCTTGAGGTCATACTCTGTCATACGCGCAGCATTCGGTGTGATTGTTGCGCACTTTACCGCAACTCCGTATTTCTTTGTTGCCTCAGCACTGTCGAAGGTTACCTGATCATTTGTTTCGTTCCTGTGTACCAGTCCAAGATCATAGTATTCGGATTTAAGCTCCACATACGGCTCAATGAGAATATCCTTAATCATTTTCCAGATAACTCTGGTCATCTCATCTCCGTCCATCTCAACTATAGGTGTCGTCATTTGAATTTTAGCCATGTTGTTTCCCTCCGGATTTATATATTTATGTTCCCAGAATAAATATTAGCAATAGGGAACTTTTTTATGCTTAATAATATGGGGATTCCGTAAGTATTCACAGAATCCCCATTGATTGCTTGCTCTATATCATTTATACAAAGCTTATGCTTCTTTCTTTGCTGCTGTCTTCTTTACGGCAGTTTTCTTTGCTGCTGTATTCTTTGCAGGTGCTGCCTTTGCTGTCTCTTTCTTAGCTCTCGAGCCGCAGCTTCTCTTAGCCGGAGCTGCCTTAGGCGCATCCTCAGCCTTTGCGTCATTCTTCTTTGAAGGTGCCTCGTACTTCGGAATAGCAGTCTTTAAAGTATCAAGCTTATCAA
Source organism: Clostridiales bacterium (assembly GCA_029219585.1). GTDB lineage: Bacteria > Bacillota > Clostridia > UBA1381 > UBA1381 > Ornithomonoglobus. The sequence continues at coordinate 104,419 of JAQXTR010000011.1, read as the reverse complement.
AGTCACCCTTTGCTGTCGCCTGACCCTTTTCAATTGCCTTGTCAAGAGTAGTCTTGCCCGAAAGAATGTCCATTAATGATTTTCTTGCAATATCAATTACGGCATCGTTATCACGATAATCATAACCCTGAACATCAATTACACCATTAGTAACCTTGAAGTATAAAGTACCGCCGCAATCTTCGTCTGTAAGATCAACCTGTACAGCCATATCCGCAAGCTTTGTACCGTCTACCTCGGCGAATTTAGCCTGAATCTTTTCCAATGCATTTTCAAATGTCATTTAAAGTATCTCCTCTCTTCGAATTTGAGTAAACATAGACTTTGTCATAATTCGTTTTGATTTTGTTCTTTAACAATATAAGTATACATCATATTTCAAAGCATGTCAATCAAATTTCAAAAATTTGTAGAAAATATTCACAAAATCCATTTATTATTACATTTTTTTGTAAATATTCGGTTAAAAAAATTTATTTTGTTTGGTTTACCTCCGCTGCCTTAAGCGTATTCTTCATAAGCATTGCAATTGTCATCGGTCCGACGCCGCCCGGAACCGGCGTGATTGCTGCGGCAACCTTTTGTGCACTTTCAAATTCAACGTCGCCCACAAGCTTTTTCGGCGCGATTCTGTTTATTCCCACATCAATTACTACCGCGCCCGGCTTTATCATATCGCCTGTTATAAAGTTCGCAATACCAACCGCCGCCACAAGAATATCGGCGTTCCTTGTCTTTTCCGCCAAATTTTTTGTTTTTGAATGACAAACGGTTACCGTTCCGTTTTGGTGGAGCAGCAGCATTGACATCGGCTTTCCTACAATATTTGATCGTCCTACAACAACACATTCCTTACCGCTTACATCAATTCCGCTTTCCTTTATCAGCTCCATAACACCCGCCGGTGTACACGGAACAAAATCATAATTTCCCGTCATAATCTTTCCTACGTTTACGGGATGAAAAGCGTCCACATCCTTTTTAGGATCAATTGCATTTATAATAGCCTCCTCGTTTATATGATCCGGAACAGGAAGCTGGCACAGTATACCCGATACCGTATCATCCTTATTAAGCTTTTCTATAAGCTCTATAAGCTCATCCTGCGTTGTTTTGGCGGGAAGGACATATTCAAACGAGTTAATGCCGATATACTCGCACGCAAGCTTTTTATTTCTTACGTATACCTGACTTGCCGGATCCTCTCCTACCAGTATTACCGCCAGCCCCGGATTTATTCCGCGCGCCTGAAGTTTTTTTACCTCTTCCCTCATTTCGTCCTTTATTCTTGCTGAAACTTCTTTTCCCTTCAGAAGCATTGCCATGTTTATCACCTTTTCCTTTATATACTTTTTTATCTTTATTAAAATCTTCTTTAAACGGCTTTATAAGACACCTCGGCGCAAAACCGATCAGGTCCTCCCTGCCGCACTCAACAAGCGCCCTGCGGACTGTTTCATAATTCTCAGGCTTTGTGAATTGCAGCAGCGCCCGCTGCGCTTCCTTTTCCTTTTTTGACCTCGGAACGTATACCGGCTTCATGGTAAACGGATCAAGTCCTGTATAATACATACAGGTTGAAATCGTTCCGGGAGTCGGGTAAAAGTCCTGAACCTGCTCAGGATTGATCCTGTGCTCGTTAAGATATTCCGCAAGCTTTATCGCATCCTTCATTGTCGAACCCGGATGGCTTGACATGAGGTACGGCACAGCATACTGGTTCAGCCTCATTTCATCATTAAGCTTATAAAACTTATCCATAAAGCTGTCATAAACTCTTCTCGGCGGCTTGCCCATATATCGCAGAACATTGTCGGATACATGCTCCGGCGCAACCCTCAGCTGACCGCTTGTATGATATTTTATAAGCTCTCTGAAAAATGTGTCATCTTTATCCGCCATTAAATAGTCAAAACGTATACCCGATCTTATGAACACTTTTTTAACGCCCGGGAGCGCGCGCAGCTTCCGCAAAAGCTTTAGATACCTCGTATGGTCGATTCTCATATTCTTGCACGGCTGCGGCCACAGACACCGCTTATCTCTGCACGCGCCGTATTCTGACTGCTTTGCGCAGGCAAGATCACGAAAGTTTGCGGTGGGGCCTCCGACGTCATGGATATATCCCTTGAAATCCGGGTCCTTAATCATCAGCTTTGCCTCTTTAATAATACTCTCATCACTTCTTGATGTTACAATCCGCCCCTGATGAAATGCCAGCGCGCAGAAGCTGCAGCTTCCGTAGCAGCCGCGGTTCATTGAAAGTGAGAATTTAACCTCCTCAATTGCCTTGATGCCTCCCGACGCTTTATACATTGGATGGTAATTTCTCATATACGGCAGCTGCGCCACCTCGTCAAGCTCATAGGTTTGCAGAGGGGGCTGCGGCGGATTCTGTATAAGGTATCTGTCACCATGCTTCTGCGCAAGAGCCTCTCCCGTATATGGATTCTGTTCAAGATATTGCTCTCTGCACGATATTGCATATGCCCGTTTATCGGAAACACATTCCTCAAAGGAGGGTATCTCCTTGTAACCGTCCGCGCTTGAGGAGATAAAGCACGTACCGGGGACGGTAATCATATTTTCAACCTCTATTCCCATATTGAGCATATCCGCAAGCTCTGTAATCTGACGTTCTCCCATACCGTACATCAGTATATCTGCGCCGCTGTCAATAAGGATTGAGCGGCGCACCTTATCATCCCAGTAATCATAATGTGCAAAGCGTCTGAGACTTGCCTCTACTCCGCCTATCAGTATCGGTATTTTCCCGAACGCTTCCCTTGCCCTGTTGCAATACACTATTGTCGCCCTGTCAGGTCTGTGTCCCGCCTTGTTTTCAGGTGAATACGCATCATCATGACGGCGTTTTTTATTTACCGTATAGTGATTTACCATGCTGTCTATATTTCCGGCAGTAACAAGTACACCCAGACGCGGTTTACCGAATTTCTTAAGCGGCTCCGCACTGTGCCAGTCGGGCTGCGCGCATATCGCCACACGGTATCCCCGCGACTCAAGCAGTCTTGATATGATAGCATGTCCGAAGCTGGGATGATCAACATACGCATCTCCTATAATATATAAAAAATCATAATAATCCCATCCGCGTTTTTGCATATCCTCCTTACTGACCGGAAGAAAATCATTCTTCTCCATGTTCGTCATCCTCCGAAAGTCCCTCAGAGTGGAATGTATCCATATCCGCGTGCGATATAAGCACATCACGGGGCTTTGAGCCGTTTGCGGGAGATATTATCCCTCTTGCCTCCATCTGATCTATAATTCGTCCTGCCCTTGAATATCCGACACTCAAACGACGCTGTACCATTGAGGTCGAAATCTTACCAAGCTCCACTGCCAGCTGAATTGCCTCGGGAAGAAGCGCGTCTCCGTCCTCCTCCTTGTCCGGCGTGACTCCGTTTTCTCCGAGCTGAATACGTTCAATATGCTCCGCAAGATCCTCGCTGTAATGCGTCCGGGGAGATGTATCCTTTATAAAGTCAATGATTCTTTCAACCTCGCCGTCCGATACAAACGCGCCCTGCACACGTCTTGTAGAGCGCGCGCCTGTGGGGAAATAGAGCATATCGCCCATTCCCAGAAGCTTCTCCGCTCCCGCCTTGTCCAGGATTGTACGGCTGTCTACCTGTGATGAAACAAAGAACGCAATCCTTGAAGGGATATTGGCCTTTATAAGACCTGTTATTACATCAACCGACGGTCGCTGCGTTGCTATAATAAGGTGAATGCCTGCGGCTCTTGCAAGCTGCGCAAGACGGCAGATGTAATCCTCTACCTCCTTCGCGGCAACCATCATAAGGTCCGCAAGCTCGTCTATTATAATTACAAGCTGCGGCAGCTTTTCACCGCCTGTGTTTCCCATCAGCTTGTTATAACCCTCAAGCTTTCTTACTCCCGTTTCCTTAAACAGCTCATAGCGGTGCATCATCTCCTGTACCGCCCAGTTCAGGGCGCCTGCGGCTTTTTTCGCCTCCGTTACCACAGGAATAAGAAGATGCGGTATACCGTTATATACGCCAAGCTCAACCTGCTTCGGGTCAACCATTATGAGCTTTACATCCTCCGGATTTGCCTTATACAGAATTGAAGCTATAATTGTATTTATACATACCGATTTACCTGAGCCTGTAGCACCTGCTATAAGAGCATGAGGCCATTTGGCAATATCGCCTACAACCACATTTCCGCCTATATCCTTGCCCAGACATACCGTAAGCTTTGACTTTGCATTCCTGAACTCCGGTGATTCGAGCATTTCACGGATTGTGACAGGCGTTACGTTATTATTTGGGATTTCCACGCCTACCGTTGCCGCCTTTCCCGGTACAGGCGCTATAAGAACGGTAGAAACCGCCAGATTCAGTGCAATATCATCGGCAAGTCCGACAATTTTAGAAAGCTTTGTTCCGCTTGACGGCTGAATCTCATATCTTGTAACAGTCGGACCCTGCGTCACCTGAACCGGCTTTGCCTTGACTCCGAAATTGTCAAGCACAGATATAAGCTGCTCCGCCTTTTTATACAGCTCATGACGCTGATCGTTTGAAGTGCGTTTCGGATTATCAAGGAGCTCAAGCGGCGGATAATGATATTCATAGTGTTCCCCTGCCATCGCATCGTCAAGCTCGGAAATAATGCTGTCCTTTTCGGCTTCCGAAAGTCTGCGCGACTTGGTCTTCTTCTTTTCCACTGTTTCTGCTTCATTCGCTCCTGTACAGGCTTCATCAACGGGAACCGGAGGATCGGAATAGGTATTAAATATACTGTCGTCAAACTTACTGCCGCTTTCCGTCTGCGCAGCCGCGAGCTTTGAATCTATCGTCTTCCTCTCCGCTTTACCGGAGCTTATTTCCGGCGCGGGCTGCTCCCTGAGCGGATCAAACGAACCGGTTGTGCCGACAGTTTCCCCCGACACCGGTATACTGCTGTCGTCAAAACGCATATTATACAAGTCAAACCGCTTGTCGTCATCATATCCGTCGTTTAAAATATTATTATTCTGCACACCGCTGTTATGCTCAAGATCTATTGCGAAGTCCTTTGCTATATCCATAGGACTGCCCGCGTAAGGATCACCGCCGTTCTCTCTCCTGCGTTCTCCCAGTCCCTTCGGAACAGTATCATCCGAAGGAAGATCATGTTTTAAACGCCTGCTCTTCTTTCTGCCCCTGTTTTCGTCTTCCGGGTAAAATTCCCACTCATCCGGCTCTGAAATATCATCCTCATCCCGCTCCCGGCCATACTCGGGCGAACCGTCGGCTCTCCTCTTCCTTACACGTTCAAATGTATCCGAGGAAAAGCCCATAAAGCGTTTTATTCCGTTTATAATATACGGCATTATATTGATTTTTGCAATCAGACATCCCATTGCAACAAACAGGACTATCAGCAAAAGAAAAGCGCCTATTTCACTTATCAGTCCCGAAAGCCACTGCGCTATTCCGACACCTACCGTACCGCCGCCGTTTGTATATGCGCTGCATATTGAGTATGCCGAAGCGACATCATAATCCGCAAACAGTCCGATAATCGCGCAGATATCCGCCAGCTCCAGAAACAGCAGAATAAGCTTCTGCCACATTCTTTCGATTGATTTTGTATTTACCAGATATATAAGCATTCCTATAAATATTGCAGGCAGGATATACGCCATAATACCGAACAAGCCACCGCAGACGCTTTTAACCGCCACAGGAACAATTGCATCGGTTTCTATATACATAGATATAAGTGTCGCCGCAATGATAACCGACAATACCGCGCCGTGTATAAATAACGGATTCAGCAAAGAATTTTCTTCAGCCTGCTTTGCCGGAACTGCTGTCCTTTTCTTTGCCGTTTTTTTTGATTTATTAACTGAACCTTTTTTTGCTGCCATTTTTTCTCCTCTATTTGTAATAATTATATTTATTATATCACAAACAAAAAGAAAAATCTACCCCTATTTTATATGATATTAAATTTCTCAGCCGTCTGCCGCCTTATCTATTATCTCTTTTTCCGTCATAAAGCCGGTCAGCCTGCCGTCATCGTCAAGAATGGCTGCAATTGTTGTATGTGACGGAGTTATTGTTTTTGCCGCGTCTATAAGCTTATGTCTGTTATCGACAATCACAAGTCTTGCCTTGTTGGAGCTTTTTTTATCATTGGCTACGGCATTTATAAAATCAATATTATAAAGCTCCTTACCTGTTATCAGATTGCCCAGAAGAAACAGCGCCATTATAAATGCGGATAAGTTTATTATACCGTAATACAAGCTGACTGCTGCGGTACACAACATAGCAGATGAAAGAATCGCGGCTGATACCTTCATAATCCGCCTTGAGGCCTCCGTTCCGTATTTACAGGACAGTATTCGCTTCAATATTATCCCTCCGTCAAGAGGCGCCACAGGCAGCAGATTCATAATCAGCAGCGCAGTATTTATCCGGTAAAGCTCTCCGCATCCGATATAAAGCGCAGCCAAAGCCAAAAGAGCATTGACAAGCGGCCCTGCCGCATATACAATAATCTCATCCGTCAGCGACCTTACAATCCGGTTTTTAAGCTCGAGATGAACGCCGAACGGTGAAAAGGTCATGCTCTCGGGACGCAGACCGATACATAACGCCGCCGTCAGATGAGCAAACTCATGCGCTGCCATAACGGCATAGGTAACCGCAAGTACGGATATACTTCCGGTAAAGCACGCCGTCAAAAAAAGAATAATTGTCAATGGATTCACTTTGATTTTCATTATATCACCATTATTATAAATACTGCGGCAATAAAAAAATCAGAACACAAGGCTCTGATTTTTTTTATATTAAACCAGTCTGTAACCACCGACCGGTCTTATCTGCAGAACATGACACATTCCCTCACCGAGGACTGCCTCAATGCCTGCTTTAAACTCATCAAGCATATCATTTGGCACAAACGCCTGAACAGTACCGGCAAAGCCGCCGCCGTGAACCCTGTATGCGCCTCTGCCGCCCAGAAGCTCACCGCAGAGCGCGATTGTAAGTGATACAGCCTGCTGATACGGAATGCTTGACGCATATACATTCTGCAGATACATATATGACGATCTGCCCGAATCCTTGATTAATCCGCAGAAGCGTTCAAAATCACCCGCTTCAAGAGCTGCCGCCTCTTCTACCGCACGATCGGAATCGTTGAAGAAATGATATGCGCGAAGCACCGCTCTGTCATTTTTTACCGCAGCGCGGATATTCTTAATTTCCTTCATAAAGTCCGCTTTATCAACCTCTCTTAAGAACTCCTTGCCGAAGTATGCCGCAACCGCTTTCATTTCAGCCGGAACAGCCGCATATTCATGAGTAAGCTCAGCATGATCTGCACCGCTGTCAATAATGCATAATGAATGATCGTATTTTGAAAGGTCAAAATCAACCTTTCTTACTGCCGGCTTATCGTTATCCTTGAAGTCAACAGCCACAACAGCGCCGACTGATGATGCCATCTGGTCGAGAAGACCGCTGGGCTTGTTATAATATACATTCTCGGCAAACTGTCCGATTTTTGCGACCTCAACCGGATCAACCTCTGCGTTTGCGAAGAGGTGATTTACTATTGTTCCGACAAGCACCTCAAATGCGGCTGAGGATGATAAGCCCGAGCCCTTCATGACATTCGATTCGGTATACGCGTTAAAGCCCTTAAGCTCATAGCCCATATCAGAAAATTTTCTGAGGACTCCGCGGATGAGCGCAATTGCCTTGTCATATTGCTCCGGATGTATTTCAAGATCGTCAAGAGAAATTTCATCCATATCGTAGCCCTTTGACTGTATTCTCACAACATTTTCATTGTTGAGCGAAACAGCCGCAAGCACATCAAGATTTACGCTTCCCGCAAGCACACAGCCGTGCTGATGGTCTGTGTGATTACCGCCTATCTCCGTTCTTCCCGGTGCGGAGAACAGTGCAAGCTCATCTGCCTGACCGAAGGTATTTGTATAGCCCTCTATAACGCTCAGAAATCTGTCTGCATACGGCTTAACATCACCTGAGCATGAATACAGATAGGCAAGCTTATCGTTAAAATCTCCGCTTATAAGCCCGTTTTTTATGTTCTCTGTACTAATCATAGTCTAAATTCCTTTCTGATAAGAATATAGGGAGCATAAGTGCTCCCTGCCGCGGTTACTCCACCTTAAGAAAATCACTTACTGTATTTTCCATCTGTTCCTTTTCAACAACCGTATCAAAGATAGGTGTACGGTCCTTCAGCTCCGACAATGATGCAGGACACTTCATACCGCTTTTCTTTTCAAGCATTTCAAGAAGCTCAAATTCATTTTTTCCGGCAACTGCATTATAGTCCTCAAGCGCGATGAGAACACTCTGGTTGAATTTAAACGGGCTTGCGGTTGAAGCGATAACAGTCTTTGTAGTGTCGCCTGTTCTTGCAGTATATTTGTCATATACGCTCTTTGCCACGGCAGTGTGCGTATCCATTACATAGCCGCTCTCTTCATATGTAGCCCTGATTGCAGCCATCGTTTCCTTATCGTCGCAGCAGTCGGCATCGAAAAGCTTCTGCATTGCCGTCCTGATGTCTGCCGATACCTCATATTCTCCGTCCTCGGAAAGCTTTGACATAAAGCCGCTGACGATCCGGTCATTTCTGCCGGAGAGATCATAGAGGAATCTTTCAAGATTTGACGAAATAAGAATATCCATCGACGGTGATATTGTCGTGTGAAAACGTCTATTCTTGTCGTATACACCGGTCTTTATAAAATCTGTAAGCACATTATTTTCGTTTGATGCACAAATGAACTTTCTTATCGGAAGTCCCATCTTTTTAGCATAATATGCAGCAAGGATATTACCGAAATTACCTGTCGGAACAACAACGTTTATTTCGTCCCCTATTGATATTTCCTTTGAAGCCAGCAAATCCGCATACGCCGAGAAGTAGTAAACTATCTGCGGAACAAGGCGTCCCCAGTTTATAGAATTTGCAGATGAAAGCTTGAAACCGTTTTTATCAAGCAGCTCCTTATACACGGTGTCGGTGAAAATCTTCTTAACGCCGCTCTGAGCGTCATCAAAATTACCGTTTACCGCCGCAACGGAAACATTGTTGCCTCGCTGTGTAACCATCTGAAGCTTTTGAATCTCACTTACTCCGTTATCGGGATAGAATACTATAATTCTTGTACCGTTTACATCCCTGAAGCCTTCAAGCGCTGCCTTACCGGTATCGCCTGAGGTCGCAACAAGAATAATGATCTCTTCATTCTCGTTTGTCATACGCATTGAGGTTGTGAGAAAATGCGGCAGAATCTGCAATGCCATATCCTTGAAAGCACATGTCGGTCCGTGCCACAATTCAAGGAAATAAACCTTATCATTCAGCTTATACATCGGCGCTATCGCATCGGTGCCGAACTTCTCCCGCGTGTATGCTGATGCTATACAATTTTTCAGATCCTCCTCCGAGAAGTCGGTCAGGAATTTACTGAGAACAAAATATGCTCTCTCATGGTACGACATTTCCGCAAGATTTTCGATTTCATCAAGCGTTACCTCCGGAAAGCTCTCCGGTACAAAAAGCCCGCCCTCTGATGACAAGCCCTGCTTTATCGCCTGCGCCGAGCTTACGCTTATACTGTTATCCCTTGTACTATGATACTGCATTTTTACCTCCAAAATAAACAGTCAGACGGACGTGTCCTGCCCCTACCGGCTGTCCGTAATTTATAATCCGGCTCAATTTTACGTCCGTCTGATTTATTAATTTATATATAATTTTATGCTAAAGCCTTAACATACTCCGGTGCTGTTTCAGCATCAATGCTGAGTGAAAGCACGAAGTCAATGCTGAAACGTCTGCTGATTACATCAAGTCTTGCAAGGAAGCTTTCAAGTCCGTCGAGATCATCGCTTCTTACAATCTTAAAGAGACCGTCTACAAAGATATTTGTAATGTCGTAATTGCCGCTGATAATACCGCAGATAAAGCCTTCAAACTCGCTGTAGTTTACGATATCAAAATCGCCCGTAGCTGTCAGTCTTACCTTTCTCGATACATCGAAAATAGCGCTTGCAGTGTTGTTAGAAATGAAAACAACATTGCCCTTTGCAACCTCAGCAGCTGCATTAACCTGCTCAATAAGAGCCTTTGTCTTACCTGTGCCCTTTTTACCGATAAGTAATTTTACCATAGTCTTTTTCCTCCATTCTCTATGTTAATTCCGATACCGTACCCTTTCCGAATAACAAATACCGAAAACATATTTAACTTTATTTTGCCAGTCTTGCCTCAAGCTCTGCCTGCATATCAGTATAGCCCGGCTTGCCCAGAAGTGCAAACATATTTTTCTTGTACGACTCAACGCCCGGCTGATTGAAGGGGTTAACTCCAAGGAGATAGCCCGAAATGCCGCATGCCTTTTCAAAGAAGTAAACAAGCTTTCCGAAATTATACGCATCAAGCTTCGGAACCTTAACCACAAGATTGGGAACGCCTCCGTCAACATGAGCCAGCGCTGTACCCTGTGAAGCCTTGAGATTTACAAAATCAAGAGTCTTGTCCGCAAGAAAGTTAAGTCCGTCAAGATTATCATCATTAGCCTTGATTGTTACATTCTTTTTCGGCTCGTCAACCAGAACAGCCGTTTCAAACAATATTCTCTGACCGTCCTGAATATACTGTCCCATTGAGTGGAGATCGGTTGAAAAATCAGCCGCTGCGGGGAATATACCCTTCTGATCCTTACCCTCGCTCTCACCGTAGAGCTGCTTCCACCATTCGCCGAAATAATGAAGCGCGGGTTCAAAGTTGATAAGCATTTCAACTGTCTTGCCCTTTCTTGCCAGACAATTCCTTACCGCCGCATACTGATACGCCGGATTCTCCGAAAGCTCGGCCTTGCCGTAAAGCTCACGTCCGTCTGCCGCTCCCTGCATCATAGCGTCTATATCAATTCCTGCCGCAGCAATCGGAAGAAGTCCGACAGCTGTAAGAACACTGAATCGTCCGCCGACATCGTCCGGAACCACAAAGGTCTCATAGCCCTCTGCATCCGCCAGAGTCTTAAGTGCGCCGCGCGCCTTGTCTGTTGTGGCGTAAATTCTTTCCTTTGCGCCTTCCTTGCCATACTTGTTCTCAAGAATTTCCTTGAAAACTCTGAAGGCTATTGCCGGCTCCGTTGTAGTTCCCGATTTGGAAATTACGTTAACTGAGAAATCCTTGCCCTCAACAGCCTCGATAAGCTCTGCCAGATAAGTAGCGCTTATGCTGTTGCCGGCATAGAAAATCTGCGGACCGTTTCTGAGCTCCGGAGAAACCGCGTTTGCAAATGAATGTGAAAGCATCTCAATTGCAGCTCTCGCTCCGAGATATGAACCGCCTATACCTATAACAATAAGTATCTCTGAATCCTTACGTATTTTATCTGCCGCCTTCTTTATGCGGGCAAACTCCTCCTTGTCGTAATCGACCGGCAAATCTACCCAACCAAGGAAATCGCTTCCGAGACCTGTCTTGTTATTAATTGCCTCATGAGCAACCTTTACATAAGGCGCCATCGCATCAATTTCTTCCTGTGAAACAAAATCAACAGCTTTTGAATAATCAAAAACCAATTCACTCATAGTAAATCCTCCTGTAAATATTACACACATAATGATTATAGCTATATTCTACACCATTTTTCTATAATTGTCAATAGTGAATTTCAATCTTTGTTGAACGGCTTAATTATGCGGTACCAATATGAAAGATGCCGAGCATGGAGGAATTATGAGCTTGCCGTCCTTAAATTCACATTCTCCGTTATATGAATATATAACTTCTTTCATCTCCGTAATATATATACGCAACACCGGGCATAGACATAAGAAAAGCATATGCAAACTTAATATGCTCCGTATCGAGCTTATACGAAATACGCTTCATATCATGGTTGCCCGACGGAATGCACATAAGTCCCTTACCCTCCGTAAGCGCATGGTTTGCCATGTATGTGCCGAAAATATGCTTGAAACAAAGGCGCTGCTTCTCATGCTGATTAACAGACTCGTATGCAAGGGTATGTACAGCAGAAACGAACCCTCTGTGCGCAGAACAGAAGCAGAACGCCGTCTTAAAGCTATAGTGTCTTATATAGGTGAGCATTTTCCCGAAAATCTTTCTTTAGGTGACATATCAAATGAATATGAGTTATTTTACAAAGGTATTTAAAGAAGCAGTCGGAAGAACTCCGTCAGAATACATGGGCGGCTCTACGAGGAATCCTCCCACATCCAGCAGATAATCCCGCTGCTTGAGCGCCTTAGCCACATCATGCGAGTCCTTCAGCCTTTCTTTTGTCAGAATGGCACATAGTCCCTCACATCCATAATCGTGGCAGTCGCTTCCGGCTATCGCGATACATCCGCAAGACTTAGCATACTGTGCAGCCATGGCTATCCTTGAATTATGTCCGGGATGCATATTAAACACCTCTATGCCGTCCAGATACTTAATATCAGTCCGCTCCATACCGTCACGGAACGGGTGCGCCTGAAGCAGCACAATATCTTCACCGCGGAAATCCTTTGAAAATTCGCAGATTCCCGCGTTTAGATATTCGTACGCATTTTCAAAAAAATTCGTATCTATGCCATATACAAGATAATCATTCCAATTTTCCGAAAATCGGATTTCAGCACCAAGAATCACGTTAAGACTATACCGCTCTCCTGCTTCCGCTGCGGTATAAAAATCCGCAAGATAAGAATCTATGCACTTTCTTTTATCCTGCACATACTCCATATCATGAGTAAAATGATTCGTAATCACCATACTGTCGTATCCCTTTTCAGAGTAAATTTTTACAAGCTCTGCCGAAGGAATGTGTCCGCACCTGCTTGCAGGGCTCGTATGCGCGTGCAGCTCTGTTCTGTATTTATATAAGCTTCTCTCCATGATTTATCACCTGCTTAATATACCTGTTTTATAATTTCTTATTTCATATCCTCTGCGTCAAATGCCTTTGAGATTGAATCTCCGGGCGCAACCATCGGGTAGACATTCTCATCCCTGTCAATTCTTGCATCAATAAGAGTCGGTCTGCCGCTCTTTAATGCTCTCGCAAATACATCCGCAAACTCCTCGGGAGTCTGTGCCATATATGCCTCGCAGCCTATAGCCTCAGCAAGCTTCACATAGTCGACCTGATCATCAAGGACTGTGTGCGAATATCTGCCCTCATAGAACAGCGTCTGCCACTGCCGCACCATGCCCAGAACACGGTTATCCACAATGACCTCAATTATCGGAAGATTGTGACGTACCGCTGTTGCAAGTTCGTTCATATTCATCCTGAAGCCGCCGTCGCCCGCTACATTTACCACAACCTTATCCGGGAATGCCGCCTTTGCTCCGATTGACGCACCCAGACCGTAACCCATTGTTCCCAAGCCGCCGGAGGTGATATAGGTCCTCGGGTTCTTGTAATAATAGAACTGAGCTGCCCACATCTGGTGCTGTCCTACCTCTGTTGTGATTATCGCATCGCCCTTTGTCTGTTTGTAAATCTCGGTTATAACTCCGCCGCCCGAAAGAACATCCGTTCTGTAACGGAGCGGGAAACGCTCTGCTTTAGCTGACAGCTCCGCGCGCCACTCATCGTGGGTATATCTATCCTTGACTGCGGCGTTGAGTCTCTTTAATACTTCCTTCGCGTCACCGACTATATGTTCGTCAACTGCAATATTTTTGTTTATTTCCTTTTCATCAATATCTATATGCACAATCTTTGCATTCTTTGCAAAAGCCTTCGCATTGCCGTAAACTCTGTCCGAAAATCTTACACCCACTGCCAGGAGAAGATCACAGTCCGATACACCGAAATTTGACGTCTTTGTTCCGTGCATACCGAGCATTCCGGTATAATGCGGATCTGTTCCGTCAAACGCACCCTTTCCCATAAGTGTGTCACATACCGGAGCATCTATCTTTTCCACAAGCTCCTTAAGCTCTGCCGCCGCATTCGCCGCAATTACTCCGCCTCCGACAAAAATATATGGTTTTTTCGATTTTGAAATAAGCTCGGCAGTTCTTGCTATTGCCTCATCATCTATCGTATCTGTGACAGGAGCAACAGGCTCGGGAACAAAAGCTGTATATTCAGCCTTGTTTGCCGTCACGTCCTTAGGAATATCTACGAGAACCGGTCCCTTTCTGCCGCTCCGCGCGATCTTAAATGCCTCTCTTATCGTGTCCGCAAGGTCATTTACATCCATTACGATATAGCTCTTTTTAGTGATAGGCTTTACAACCTCAGAAATTGCTACCTCCTGGAAGCTGTCCTTGTTAAGAAGAGACGTTCCTACATTACAAGTTATGGCAACCATCGGTATGGAGTCGATATTTGCCGTCGCTATACCTGTTACGAGATTTGTTGCGCCGGGACCTGATGTAGCAAAGCACACGCCCACCTTTCCCGTCGCTCTTGCATAGCCGTCGGCCGCATGGGATGCACCCTGCTCATGTGATACAAGAATGTGCCGTATCTCATCGGAATGCTTGTACAGCTCGTCATACACATTCAGAATCGCACCTCCGGGATAACCGAATATCGTGTCTACTCCCTGCTCCTTCATACATTCAATAACTATCTGCGCACCTGTCAACTGCATTTTAATAAAAAACTCCTTTACTGAAAATATTTCCGATGCCTGTAAAGGATTTGTTATCCTATAAATATGCCGTATGTGCCTTGTGTGGCGCATACCCCAAATAATCTGTTTTTGAACCAATTATAAAAAACGGCACCCGCATAAATCTATCTAAATAGTATAATATGCGAATGCCGTTTTGTCAAGTATTATTCATGAATTTTGTCGAAGTTGATGTTTAGTCAATGCTTACTTATTAATGTGTTATACAATATTTGCAAAAACTCCGCGCGTGTTATTTTGTCGTCAGGTCTGAAGGTATCTGTATCGCCGGCAATTATACCGTAGCCCTTAAGTATTGCCGCTGCGCCGAAATTTTCTGTTGTGTCCGCATATGGCGGCTTGAATATGTCAGCCTCCGCAAGCTCTGTAAGTCCCATACACTCCACTATTATTTCAGCCGTCTGATTTCTTGACAGCAGTTCCTTTGTATCCTCAAACACCCTGCTGAAGCCGTAATACCTTTTTTCAAGCAGAGTATACGCCTCTTCTGCCGTTATCATCTCATCGGGCTTAAGCACACCGCCCTCAAAGCCTATTCCGGCAAGCGCAAGCTGCTCAGCCGTCTGCTTAACCCAGTGATTTTCAATGTCGGAATACTCATATTTATTCTTATCATTATTAATTTCTTCATTACGGTAATTCACACGTTTGCCCGTAATTGCGTTAATCTGAAAATCACTTGTTATATATGCCGCTCTCGCTCCGCCCTCAGTCATAATATACCGCAGTTTAAAATCCTCCTGCTTTAAGGCTTCTTCCGGTGCAATAAAGCTCTCCGGCGTGTCATACGCAGCCGCCGATAATTCATCAAGCCGAGGTATGTATATACTATAGTGAGCTCCGCTGCGATCCTCGCTGCTTTCAATACTTGCACCTGCATTCATAACCCTTATACCGTTTACCTTATAGCTGAAGTGTGATGCTTTTATTTCATCCGCGGCTTCTGTCTTTTCCACCGGCATTACACCGTATTCATCAGCCGTATACGGATCATATTCGAGCTTTTCGGCATTATGCGGCGCCGCTTGATGAATAAGCCTTCCCGCACTTTCGGGATCACCGAAATCACATTCTTTCAGCTTTGTGCTGTTACTATAGTCATAGCAGTAAAGGCTGATAATATCACCGTTTGAGGCATCTACGTCCGCATTGATGAATAAATCCTCATGCTCTGAATATATGCTGTATTCACCGCTTTTTTTACCTACATTAAGATAAACACTGTTAGTCTTAATGTCCTTTCCGAGAAAATCCGATACACGCTTTACTGCCTCCGTACTTGAAATGTAGCCGCGCAGGCGTGTCGTTTCCTTCATTTCGCTTTCATTAAGCTCTTTGTATGCCGTGTTTGCTCCCGCTGCATCAGCAGTAGACAATCCCCTCTCGAAATCATATGCCGCATACTCGCTGCTCCTGACTATCAGTTCTCCCGTAACCGCACTTACCGCCTTACGGCTCGCATTTATGTATGCCGGAAATGTCTTTATGTTTTCATCCTCATCCTTGTATGTACAGTACACAAGCTCCGGTGAAGCGTTTTCCATATACGCACTGTATGCCTGTTCAGGCGTTATAAGCTTTGTTACGTCCTCGTCAGAGAAATCCGGAACATTAAGATATGCGCTTGTTATGATGCCGTCACTCGCAACTGAAATGTTTCCTATGGCACTGTCATATTCAATACCGTTGTACACCTCATATACAATAAAGGAAACAGCACCCCAGTTATTTTCTCCTACTTCAAGCCTAAGCCTTCCGTCAAGCTCCGGATTCATTTTCACCGCAAACCTTTCAGCCTGTTCCCTTGCCGCCGCAGTATCGGTCTTGAGGAAATCATACTCTTCCGCATCATACCGGCGGTTGTAGAATGTGATTATACCGTCCGCATCACAGTTAATACTTATATACTCGTATTGGTCATCGCCCGGTACTACCCACTCAAAGGAATAGTTTATTCCATCCTCTGCTTCGCTTATTCCCATGCATTTAAAGTCCGAATATTCCTCGGGTATCTCCATTCTGTTTTTTATGTCCGGGATCAGTCTTTCATAATCGGCTTCAACCGCCGACGCTGCCGGCATTGAGCCAAACAGCATCACTGCCGCCGTCAGCATTGTTATTGTTTTTTTCATTGTAAGTACCTCCTGATTAAATTTATGCTTCTGATATGAATACGATTAACAATACCAAAAGGTTGCATTATATCCATATTTTTTTACAAAATCAGTGCTTTCACCAAAAAATGTATCCGACGCATATTCACGGAGGTTAAATTCTCTATTACCGCGCGTATGCTCCTCTGCGCCTCGCGGCATACCTTTATTATGTCGCAGCCGTAGCGCAGCGTCACAGTAATGTCCATATGTACGCCGTGGTCTGTCTTGCGCACATTAATATTGTTTATCTTTGCAAAACCGTCAATCTTCATTGCCTCATGTATTGCAAGGCTGTTAAGCACATTGTCCGAAATTGTAAAATCACCCATGTATGAGAAGGTCGGACGCACTATTGATTTATCCGCCTCAGCGTTCTCCTCCTCTATATCTAGATTCTTCTGGAAACGGCGCAGCGGATGTAGAAAATATCCGGAAAACTCCTTCTGTATTTCAAAGGTCGGTACAGGTATGACATGCTTGCCGTCCTCAAGCCTCATACGGTTAGCCATCGCTATTTCCGCAGCGGTTGCCACATCCTCTATATGCACAAAATACTCTACCTCTCCTACCTCCAGACGCTTTGCAATCTTCTGTGCCATTGCATCTGAGGTACCTAAAATCATAAGCTTTTTGATCCCGCTTTTCTTAAGTGCCCTCCGCATCTCGTTGCAATAGCCGTTAGGGATAAACAGCGCATGCTTAACAGATGCCATTCTTGTTGCTTCCTTCTTTGCGCTGCTGCCCGCTATTACCTTTCCGTGTGAAATGAGCAGACCGTCGTCTATTATACCGTCCGCCCCCTGCTCCTTAGCGACCATAATTGAGCGGTAGCTTTTTCCCGTTCCGCTCGGTCCCGTAAATGCTATAACCTTCATTTGTTATTCCTCTGATTCTGTAGTTTCCGTATGCTCCTTAATTCTGTATGCCATTGTCATTAATGTGTCCGAAAGGTGGACATTCTCAACAGGAATACTATCGGCAGCGTCAAGCTCGGAATAAGAAAAGTTTACAATGCCTCTTATACCGCTCCTCACAAGCAGCTCCGCTGTATCGTTTGCAGCAGACGCCGGAACCGCAAGAATGGCAATATCAACATTATTCTCTCTTACAAATCCGCTCAGCTCCTCACTCGGACTAATCTCTATGCCGCGTATTGATGATCCGATAACTCTTTCATCGTTGTCAAAAATACCTACAAGCTTAAAGCCTCTCTTTTCAAATGATGTGTGATTTGCAAGTGCGCGACCGAGATTTCCCGCTCCTACAATTATCATTGTATCCTTGTCATTAAGACCGAGTATATTTCCTATTTCCTCAATAAGACTTTTTACGTTATATCCATAGCCCTGCTGCCCGAAGCCTCCGAAATAATTAAGATCCTGTCTTATCTGCGAAGCGGTTACACCCATAATCTGTGAAAGAGCGTTAGACGATATTCTGTCTATCCCCTGACTCTGAAGCTCACCCAAGTATCTGTAGTATCTCGGCAGCCGTTTTATAACGACCTCGGGAACCTTTTTATCCATGTTCTCTCTATCCTTTCCGATATGTGTTATTGTTAATATTATAACATAGTTTTATCAATTTGTACAGTGTTTTTTATAAAGTTATCATCATTTTCATATAATTACCCTGACTATATCTCTTATTATCATAGCTATCCCCTTCTTTGCTACATCCTCCGCCGCAATCAGATTAACACTTTCAATCATCGTTCCGTCGCAGATAAACTCCGCAGTGCCTAAAACATCGCCCTTAGCTACAGGAGCCGTTATATTGTCGTTTAAATATATTATTTTTTCCGGCTCCTTTGCCTCTGACTTTGACGCCAGAAGGGATTTTGTTTCTGCCGCAACCGCCGTAACCGAATTGCTTGTTCCGTTAATGACATCTGCCTGCGCCGTTTCCTCTCCTTCCGATATAAGAAGCTTTATCCCGTAATTCGCGAAGCCGTAATCCAGCAGCGCCCTTGCTGAAGAAAAACGCTTATCCGATGTCGGCGCACCGAGAACAACAGCTATAAGCTGCATACCGTCGCGTGCCGCCGACGCCGAAAGGCAGCACAGAGCCTTTGAGGTTGAGCCTGTTTTAAGCCCGTTTGCGCCGCTGTAGAATCTCACAAGCTTATTCGTGTTGGCAAGCCGGAACTTACCGTCTCTCAGCTCATCGGTCCATATGGAGGTATAATCCGTTATCTTCGGATGAGTCAGAAGCTCTCTTGACATCACCGCAACATCACGTGCTGAGGAATAATGATTTTCCTCGTCAAGTCCGTTTGTGTTTACAAAATGGGTATTCTGCATTCCAAGCTCCTGCGCCCTTTTGTTCATCATATCGACAAATCCGCTCTCACTGCCCGCTATATGCTCCGCCATGGCAACGCAGCCGTCATTTGCCGACGCAACCGCTATGCCCTTTAGCATATCGTTTACCGACAGTTCCTCTCCCGCTTCAAGGAACATAGTGGAGCCGCCGTAGCTCATTGCGTTTTCGCTTACGGGTATCATCGTGTCAAGCGTCATATTTCCTTTATCCAGCTCCTCCATTATAATGAGCATTGTCATTATCTTTGTAACGCTTGCTATAGGCAGCTGCTCGTCGGCGTTCATTTCCCGCAGCACCTCTCCTGTACTCTGTTCAATCAGTATGCATGACTTTGCCTCTACTCCGTCAATCGTTTCATTCGCTTTATCCCCCTGCGCAAATGCGGTAAGACTTGTCACAGACAGAACAAGACAAATAAAAAAGCACATCATCCGTTTCATAAAAATACCTCCCCTTGATGATTCTTTATAAAACTATGATATGCTTTGGCTTTACTCAATATGTCAGTTGTTCACACAGCCCTCGGATGTGCCTTCTGATAAACCGATCTGATTTTTTCGTCAAGGAAGCAGGTATATACCTGTGTCGATGAAATATCCGCATGTCCCATCATGGTTTTTAACGACTGTAAATCCGCACCGTTCTCAATAAGATGAGCGGCAAAGGAATGACGGAGCGAATGCGGCGTTATATCAGTATTAATTCCTGAGCTTTCCTGATACTGCTTTATTATCTTCCAGAAGCCCTGACGTGAAATTCTTCCCCCGCTGCAATTGACAAAAAGCGCGTTTTCATCCTGAGCCCTTATCATACGCTCCCTCACAGCTCCTATATACACCCTAAGAGAATCAACTGCCTTGCTGCCCATGGGAATTACACGCTCGCTTTTATTATTATGACATCGTATATATCCCATCGCGAGGTTTACATCCTCAATATTCAGCCCTATCAGCTCCGATACCCTGATGCCCGTCGCATACAGAACCTCAAGCATCGCCTTGTCCCGTATACCCTTGTTATCCGTAGGCTTCGGCTGACTGAGCAGAAGCTCAACATCGGCATTTGAAAGGACATGAGGCGGCTTCTTTGTCACATGCGGAGCAACAAGCGCATTGGTAGGATCGCTGTCAATAAATCCGCTGTCCTTTAAAAATGAATAAAACGATCTTATTGATGCAAGCGTGCGCGAAAGTGTTGAAGCGGCTCTGCCGCATTTTTTGAGCGCAACCATATACGAAAGCACGGTGGTTCTTGTTGTACTTTCGATTTCGGTTATGCCAAGCTCACCAAGATATGTAATATACTTAGCTACATCACGTGTATATGACTCAACAGTATTTGTTGATTTATGCTTTGTATTTTTCATAAAGTCGGTATATTCATCTATATGTGAATTCATTTGTATTGTTCCTTTCTGCTTTGATGCGCACACAGGTTACATCAGCATTTCGTATTTTACATTTGTATTACAAAAACATTTCATTTACATTATACCATAAATTTCGGATTTGTAAAGAGTTTTTTTGTTTTTTTGTAAACCGGAAATGTAATTACGCAGACGCTGTCAGCAGCCATTTCATAAATGTTGTGGTCAGGTATCCCTCACAGAATGCCGCGGCACAAAATGTGGCGGCAACGGCAGCGGCAAAAAAAATATACAAAATTATAAATTTTTTTTCCGTCTGTATATGCCTGAGCGACAACGCTGTATTCACCGCGGCAAAAACGGCAGCCGCAGGTATAAGAAGCAGCATGCCCGGCAGCTGGCAAACAGCCATAACAAGCCCTTTTCCGCCGTATATGTACATCATTGCCGCCGATGTAAAGCCGGTTATAAAGCCGCGCCTTATTAGCTCGGCACACATCACAATTCCTCCGAATCTGAACAGTATTGCACATAACAGCACAGCAAAGGTCAGCATATTGCTCTTAATAGCCTTAACCATTATGCTCCTGCAGTTCATACCATTTCCGGCGCTCTGTAAGAACGAATCAAGATAGCTCTTTATGTCGGCTGAATAATTATATTTGTTTACATAATATATTCCCCCCGCAGCTGCGCTGAAAGCGAGCACTACCAGCAATACTATGTAACATTTCTTAATAAATCCGTAATTTTCATCGGTCACTGACATCTCCTCCGTTTCATTGCGTTTTCTATGTTAACAGTATTTGTATATCAATCCATTTTTATGCCGGATTTTTATTTTTAATGAGTGTTTAAATTGTGTTTGCAATATATAAAAGCATGGAAAAACACGAAAAGTAAAAAAACACTCCATATGATGCTTAATCTCATACGGAGCATTTTGCAGCTGTATTATTCTTTTTTATGTTTGTTTTGGCCGCACATATAACACAGATCTCTTTTGCGCCCGCTTCCTTCATGACTCTTGCGCATTCGTTTACCGTGCTGCCGGTGGTAAAAATGTCATCTGTGAGAATAACCCGTCTGCCCGTCAGATCGGCATTTACAGCAAACGCTCCGATTACATTTTTCACACGCTCCATACCCCAGAGCTTACTCTGCGCAACACAATGCTTTTTCCGTACAAGAGGCTTATCGACCGGAAGCCCGATTGTATCCGCGATATAATCTGTAATAATTTCCGTCTGATTATAACCGCGCTGATTCATTCGCTCCTTTGAAAGAGGCACCGGCACAATAATATCATATTGATCCTTAAGCTCTATATATTTAAAATACTGTGCAGCCGCCATTCCTATAATATGTCCGAGAGCGTAATCGCCGCCGAACTTGAATTTAAGAAATATATCGCGGTACAAACCGTCATATTCAAAAGGTGCCATGAGCATTGAGGTTTCCTTTGTACCCTCCATAAAGCTCCGCTTACTCATATGCGGCAGCTTTTGATAACATTCGGTACATATACAGCTTGTCTTATACACAGCAAAAGACTTAGCTGCCGCAAACCTTCGTGCGCATCCGCAGCATATATATCCTTTTGCGAAAACAAACATACCCCTTCCTCCCATGCGCAGTAAGCTGAGCTGTTATTCCTCCTGTTTCAGACCTTTTTAAACAGGATATGGGTATTTTATCATATACACATAAAATTTTCAATAATTTTCTGAAATTTTGCGAATTATTTTTTCGGCTTTGATTTGAAAATAAGCGCCACAAGGAAGCCGAACAGCAGTGCTGCCGATATTCCCGCAGCTGCGGCGGTAAGTCCTCCGGTTATCACGCCCAAAAATCCCTTTTCGTTTATTGCCTTTATAACGCCCCTGCAAAGATTTGAGCCAAAACCTGTGAGCGGAACCGATGCGCCAGCACCGGCAAACTCTGAGAGCGGACGGTATATGCCGAACAATTCAAGAAAGGTCCCCGCAACTACATATATTACAAGTATCCTCGCCGGAGTAAGCTTTGTTTTATCTATTAATATCTGACCTATTACACATATAAGTCCGCCTATTATGAACGCTTTTATATAATCCATCTGTACTACCTCATTTCTATTGCAACGGCATGCGAAATCGCCGGAATACTTTCTCCCTGTTCGACCGTCAGCGGATTCATGAGAGCACCCGTTGCCGCTACAAGGATACGGCGGTATCTTCCGCGCTCCATTTCCTTTAATATATGACCGCACAGCACCGTCGCGCAGCAGCCGCATCCGCTTGCACCGGCATGCACGTCCTGCTCCTCTATATTATATATCATCTTTCCGCAGTCATTGTGACGTCCGTCCATATCATACCCCTCGCGCTTTATAAGCTCACACAATATTTCAGAACCGACCGTTCCCAAATCTCCGGTAAGAATCAGATCATAATCCGACGGCTTAAATCCGGTATCCCGAAAATGTGATACCAGTGTATCGATTGCCGCCGGTGCCATTGCAGCGCCCATGTTGCTTATATCCGTAACACCCTTGTCCACTATGCGTCCTGTTGTCACATGCGTTACCACAGGCCCTTTACCCGCCGATGACAGAATGACCGCTCCGCTGCCGGTAACAGTCCACTGTGCCGAGGGCGTTCTCTGTCCGCCGTATTCAAGCGGATTGCGGTACTGTTTTTCAGCGCTGCAGAAATGGCTTGATGTAAGACAAAGCGTTTTTTCCGCGTACCCCGCCGCAACAAACAGAGCGCCGACAGACATCCCCTCAATCATAGTAGAGCAGGCTCCGTACAATCCGTAAAAAGGGATATTCGTACCCCTTATTCCATAGTGAGTAGCAACACACTGGTTCTGAAGGTCACCTGAAAAAATATAATTCATATCATTGCTGTGCAGTCCCGCTTTCTTCAGCACAAGTTCAACCGCAGTCTTCTGAAATGCACCCTCTGCCAGATCCCATGACGGCTGCCCCATTTTGTCATCGGATACAATCATATCAAAATCAGCTTTCAGCGGTCCCTCGCCCTCCTTTGCTCCCGCAATCGCGGCATGAGAGATTATAACCGGCGGCTTTCCGAATACCACCGTCTGCTTTCCAAGCTTCTGATTCATACAAAAACAGCTCCTTTCATTCGATACTCTTAGTATCCTCAGGAGCTGTAGTTTTATTCATTTATATCAAATTGAGGTTATTCCTTGTCCCAGAGACCGATATAAAAATCGGCATAGTTGCGGTTGTTTTCCTTTGATGCGGCTATTGCCGAACGAGGATGAACATTAAGAATACCTGTGCATAGATACGGAACATCATAGCCCCATACCACGCCTTCGTCCTTAAGCTTTGTAATCTGCTTTTCCACGAACCTGAGAACAGGAATAATTCTATACTTCGGATTCTTCAGAAATCCCATGAGCATTTCCATCATACAGTTGCCCGCACCTCTGCCCATGCCGCTCATTGTGCCGTCAAGGTAGCTTGCTCCGTATGTACACGACTCTATTGTATTCGCAAAAGCAAGCTGCTGATTGTTATGAGCATGAATACCTATCTGCTTGCCGTACTTATCCGCAACAGTCTGATACTTATGCGTAAGCTCACGGATCTGCTCCGGATAAAGCGAGCCGTAGCTGTCAACAAGATAAATAACATCTACAGAGCTTTTGCCCAACAGCTCAAGAGCCTGATCAATATCGCTCTCTCTCGCAGTTGAAACAGCCATTATATTGCATGATGTTTCATAGCCCATCTTATGGCAGTACTCAATCATTTCCAGAGCCGCCGGCATCTGATGTATATAAGTAGCCACTCTTATAAGATCGATAACGCTTTCGCTTTTAGGAATAATATCCTTTTCAAAATCCGTCCTGCCCACGTCTGCCATTACAGCAATTTTAAGATTGCTGTCGTTGTCGCCTACAATTCTTCTGATATCTTCCTCATCGCAGAACTTCCAGTCACCGAATTCCTCACGCTTAAAAAGGTCCTTTGACGCCTTATAGCCGAACTCCATGTAATCTACGCCTGCTTTGATGTTTGCTTCATACAGTTCCTTTACGAACTGATCCTCAAAGAAAAAGTTGTTTACAAGACCGCCGTCCCGGATTGTCGCATCGACAACCTTGATGTCGGGTCTGTAATCCATCATATTTCCTCGTCTTTCCATTTTTATGAATCCTCCTACCGTATTACATTTGTATCGTTTCCGACACTTACTACAGTTTGCTATTATACTACTGAATTTATCGTTTGTCAATACTAAGTTTTAAAATTCCATCTCTTCTCTTTTCGTGTTTTTTGTGAACAGTAACAAATATTTACACGGTTATACGCCGTTTCTCTGCAAAGAATAAGGTCATAATCTTGAAAGGATGTGTATTTTTTGCGACTCACCGCTCTTGCCTGTAAGCTTATATTTTACGGAACCATTCTGTTTATTCTTGAAAAATTACTCAACTCAAGCGTACGGTTTCTCCTTATAAATAAGTATGCACTGTCTAACACTTTTGCCTGTATGCTGGCAAGGAAAACAGCATTTTACAGACGTTTATGCACCAAAACCGAAAATTCTATTACTGATTTTCTTAATTTTTAGTAATTTCTTGTTTTTTATGACAAAAGGGCTTGATTTTTAATAAAAAAAATGATAAAATGTATTCAAGTATGCAAAGGAGTATTTAAATATTCCCCAAAAATACAACAGGCTCTTTTTCTTCAAAGAACCAAAATTCTATAGGAGGAACTATAAATGGCTAGAAAAATGAAAACCATGGATGGTAACAACGCTGCCGCATATGCTTCATATGCGTTCACTGACGTTGCTGCCATCTACCCGATTACTCCGTCATCAACAATGGCTGAAGTAACAGACGAATGGGCTACTGCCGGAATGAAGAACATCTTCGGCAACGAGGTTAAGGTTGTTGAGATGCAGTCTGAAGCAGGCGCTGCGGGCGCAGTTCACGGCTCGCTTACAGCAGGTGCTCTTACAACTACTTACACCGCATCACAGGGACTTTTGCTCATGATCCCGAATATGTACAAGATCGCAGGTGAACAGCTTCCGTGCGTATTCAACGTATCGGCGCGCTGCATCGCTTCACACGCACTCTCAATCTTCGGCGACCACAGCGACGTTATGGCATGCCGTCAGACAGGCTTTGCTATGCTTGCGTCAACAAATCCGCAGGAGGCTATGGATCTGGGCGCGGTTGCTCACCTTTCAACAATCAAGGGCAAGATTCCGTTCCTGCACTTCTTTGACGGATTCAGAACATCACATGAGTATCAGAAGGTTGCTTGCTGGGATTTCAATGATCTTGCAGAGATGGTTGACTGGGATGCAATCAACGAATTCAGACGCTCATCACTCAATCCTGAGCATCCGGCACAGCGCGGTACAGCTCAGAACGGCGACGTATTCTTCCAGGCACGCGAGGCATGCAACGGTGCTTACCTTGCTATCCCCGACGTTGTTGAGGAATACATGAACAAGGTAAACGAGAAGATCGGCACAGACTACAAGCTCTTTAACTACTACGGTGCAGAGGACGCTGAGCAGATCATCGTTGCTATGGGCAGCGTATGCGACACAATAAAGGAAACTGTTGATTACCTCAACGCAAAGGGCGACAAGGTAGGTCTTGTATGCGTAAGACTTTACAGACCGTTCTCGGTTAAGCACCTCGTTGACGTTATTCCTAAGACAGTTAAGAAGGTAACTGTTCTTGACAGAACAAAGGAGCCGGGCGCTCTGGGCGAGCCGCTTTATCTTGACGTATGCGCAGCGCTTCAGGAAAGCGAATTCAAGAATGTAGACGTATACGCAGGCCGCTACGGTCTTGCATCAAAGGATACAACTCCTGCATGCATCATCGCTGTATATAAGAACAATGAAAAGAAGCACTTTACCGTAGGTATCGAGGATGACGTTACAAACCTCTCACTCCCGATCGGCGAAAATCCGGATACCACACCGGCAGGCATCAAGAGCTGTAAGTTCTGGGGTCTTGGCGCAGACGGTACGGTAGGCGCAAACAAGAACTCGGTAAAGATTATCGGTGACCACACGGATATGAACGTTCAGGCATACTTCGACTACGACTCAAAGAAGTCGGGCGGTCTTACATGCTCACATCTCCGTTTCGGACATGCTCCGATCACTTCAACATATCTCGTAAGCAAGGCTGACTTCGTTGCATGTCACAAGGCGTCATACATACGTCAGTATGACATGGTTCAGGACGTTAAGCCGGGCGGCGTATTCCTTCTTAACTGTTCATGGACAGGCGAGGAGCTTGACAAGCACCTTCCGGGTCAGGTTAAGAGATATATCGCACAGAACAACATTCAGTTCTACACAATCGACGGTGTTAAGATCGGTCTTGAAATCGGTCTGGGCAACAGAATCAACACCGTTCTTCAGTCGGCATTCTTCAAGCTCGCTGATATTATCCCGTCAGAGGACGCTATCAAGTACATGAAGGAAGCTGCAGAGCATTCATACGCTAAGAAGGGCGAGGCTATCGTTAAGATGAACTGGGATGCTATCGACGCAGGCGCACAGCAGGTTGTCAAGGTAGACGTTCCCGAAAACTGGAAGGACTGCGAGGATGAGGATATCGCAATTCACCACGACGGCGAGGGCGATCTCATTGATTACGTTAACAACATTCTTGTTCCGATCAACGCATTCCAGGGCGCTAAGCTCAAGGTTTCAGACTTCGTTAAGTATCAGAACGGCGAAGTTCCCTCAGGCTCAGCGGCATTTGAGAAGCGCGGTATCGCCGTAAAGGTACCGTCATGGAATCCGGATACATGTATCCAGTGCGGTCAGTGTTCATTCGTATGTCCGCACGCTTGCGTACGTCCGGTAGTTCTCACAAAGGAAGAGCTTGAGAATGCACCGGAAGGCATCAAGTACGCTCCGGCTAAACAGCTCGACGGACTTTACTACACAATGGCTATTTCGGTTCTTGACTGTACAGGCTGCGGCTCATGCTCTAACGTATGTCCGGGCAACAACAAGGCTGACACACTTGTTATGCAGATGCTTGATACTCAGCTTGATCAGCAGGCTTCATTCGATTTCGCTACAAAGCTCAGCGAAAAGACAGAGGTTCTTGACAAGTTCCCGGCTTCAAAGGTTAAGGGTTCACAGTTCAAGAAGCCGTATCTTGAGTATTCGGGCGCGTGCGCAGGCTGCGGCGAAACACCGTATGCTAAGCTCGTTACACAGCTCTTCGGTGACAGAATGTATCTTGCAAACGCTACAGGCTGTTCATCAATCTGGGGCGGTTCATGTCCGTCAAACCCGTATACAACAAACGATGAGGGACACGGTCCGGCTTGGGCTAACTCACTCTTTGAGGATAACGCTGAATTCGGTCTTGGTATGTTTGTTGCTCAGGATACTATCAGAACACAGACAATCGCAAAGGCTGAAAAGATAGCTGAAACAGACGCAAATGTTAAGGCTGCGTTTGATAAGTTTATTGAAACAAAGGATTGCAGCAAGTGCAACGCTGTTCCGGCTCAGGAGCTTATCAAGGCAATAGCTAATGTTAACTCAGAGGAAGCTAAGAACGTATTGGCTGATAAGGAGTATCTTGCTAAGAAGTCAATGTGGATCTTCGGCGGCGACGGCTGGGCTTATGATATCGGCTTCGGCGGCGTTGATCATGTTCTTGCATCAGGCAACGATGTAAATATCCTTGTATTCGATACAGAGGTTTATTCAAACACAGGCGGTCAGTCATCAAAGGCTACACCGACAGGCGCTATCGCTAAGTTTGCCGCTGCAGGTAAGGAAGTTAAGAAGAAGGATCTTGCCGCAATCGCTATGAGCTATGGCTACATCTATGTTGCTCAGGTTGCTATGGGCTACAACATGCAGCAGTGTCTCACAGCTATTGAGGACGCTGAGAGCTATCACGGTCCGTCACTGATCATTGCATACGCTCCTTGTATCAACCACGGTATCAAGAAGGGTATGGCAAAGGCTCAGACAGAGGAGAAGCTCGCTGTAGAGTCAGGCTACTGGCACTGCTTCAGATTCGACCCGCGTCTTGCTGCCGAGGGCAAGAATCCGTTCCAGCTCGATTCAAAGGCTCCGAACAAGGATTATAAGGAGTTCCTTGACGGTGAGGTTCGTTACAACTCACTCAAGAGAGCAAATCCCGCAAGAGCAGACGAACTCTTCGATAAGGCTGCAAAGAATGCTGCTGAGAAGTACGACGCTCTTGTTAAGAAGGCTGAGAAATAATCCTGAACAGCTTAAAAAATTATACAGATATGAAAAGGGCAAGGCATCATTTAGGTGCCCTGCCCTTTTTGAATATTGATTTCCTGACATTTTTTGTGCGCAGATAAATATACTTAAATATAGAATATAAAAGAATTGAGGCATGTGTATGTTTATCAGGCTTTCAAACAGAACGGTTATTATAATTCTATCCATCCTTATTCCGGTAACCTGCGCAGCTTGTTTTTTACGCATCTATGCGCGCAGCGCCGTGAATACGGAAAATAATACGCAATGTGAACAGCAGTTTATAAAATGGGTTGATTTTAATGTATCATATGAAGCGCTGTGTGATGCTATGGAGGCTGACATTTCGTCCTACGGCACTGATAATCATTATTTATGGACCGATATGCTTGCTTACCTTGCAGCAGAAAACGGAAATGATTTTTCAGGTTATAACAAAAAGAAGCTGACCGCGCTTGTCGAAAGACTTGACGGAGGCGAAAGCATGGCAGAGATTACAAATAACATGAAATATTTCCCATACTATCAGGAAACCCTTACCGCAGTTCTGGGCGAATTTATAGGTGAATACTGCATTCAGGTCCCTGATGATGACCCCGACACTCCCGTTTGGGAAAGACGCTACGGCTTAAAGGCATTCTGCCCTATTGCAAAAAATTACAGCTTTGAGCATTACAGTGATTTCGGCAATGCCCGCACATACGGTTATGCGCGCCGTCATACGGGGCACGACCTTTTCGGCAGCATCGGCACACCCGTAATCGCTGTAGAAAGCGGCATAGTGGAATGTGTTGGCTGGAATCAATACGGAGGCTGGCGCATAGGCATACGCAGCTTTGATAAAAAAAGATACTATTATTATGCGCACCTGCGAAAGGATTTCCCATATTCCTCCGCAGTCAAGGAGGGCGCTGTAATAAAGGCGGGTGACGTTATCGGTTATCTCGGAATGACCGGTTACAGCACAACAGAAAACGTGAATAATATTAATGTGCCGCATCTTCATATCGGACTGCAGCTTATCTTTGATGAATCGCAGAAGGACGGTCCGACAGAAATATGGGTTGACACCTACAACCTTGTAAAGCTCCTTCAGAAAAACTACTCGGAGGTATATAAAGACGAAAAGACAAATGAATATGTCCGCAGATATGACTTTTATGAAGCATCCTTGGGAGGGAATTAAAATGTGTATAATAAGACTCAAGCATATTATAATTATGCTGGCTGTTATTCTGACTGTATCGGCCATTTCCTTTGCCGCTCATACCACGGTACAAATCTCCTCGCCTGCCGAAAAAAGCGTGAGTGTGCCGATTCTTATGTATCACAGTATACTAAAACACTCCGATGGCAATAAATATACTGTTTCTCCTTATGCCTTTGAGGGCGATTTAAAGTTTCTGAACAATCACGGCTATACTACAGTGGTAATGCAGGATCTGATTGATTATGTTTATAACGGAACAGAACTGCCCGAAAAGCCTATAGTCCTTACCTTCGACGATGGGTTTTACAATAACTATTATTACGTATATCCCCTGCTCCTCCAATATAATGCCAAGGCGGTTATTTCCATTGTCGGCTCTTATACCGATGAATACACAGAAAACTGCGACACTAATCCGGCTTATGCCTATCTGTCATGGAATACCACACGTGAAATGGCTGACTCAGGTCTTGTTGAAATACAAAATCATACCTACAATCTCCACTCCCTTGATGATGGCAGAATGGGCTGCGGAAAGAAAAGCACCGAAAGCACAGAGGAATACACTGCTATGCTGACCCAAGATATAAACTCCATGCAGGAAAAATGCCTTGAAAACCTTGGAAAATCGCCTGCCGTATTCACATATCCATTCGGCTGTGCAAGTGATGAATCCCTTGATGTTATAAAGAAGCTGGGCTTTAAGGCGAGTCTTTCCTGTGAAGAGGGTGTAAATGAGCTTAAACACGATCCCGAACAGCTCTATCTTATGAAACGGTATATCCGCACCCCCTCCCACGGCGCAGCAGATATTTTGCAGAACTGAATTTTATATAAAATAAATATTGCTTTATGCGGTAAAATAGTGTATAATAAGGATAAATTCATATAATAACAGGAGAAAATCATGGCAGGATCAATATACGGAAAATTATTCAGGGTTTCGACCTGGGGAGAATCGCACGGCAAGGGCTTGGGCGTTGTAATTGACGGCTGTCCCGCAGGTCTTGAGCTTTCAGAGGAGGATGTTCAGATATATCTGAACCGGAGAAAGCCGGGACAGTCAAAGTTCTCTACTCCGCGCAAGGAGGATGACGCAGTAGAAATCCTATCAGGCATTTTTGAGGGCAGAACCACAGGCACACCCATATCAATGGTAGTTCTCAATAAAACACAGCGTTCGGCTGATTACAGCGAAATTGCGGGCTACTACCGTCCGGGGCACGCGGACTATACCTTTGATGAAAAATACGGCTTCAGGGACTACCGCGGCGGCGGACGCTCCTCGGGCAGAGAAACGATAGGCAGAGTTGCGGCGGGCGCTGTGGCGGCAAAGCTTCTTAAATCTCTAGGCATTGAGCTACTCAGCTACACAAAATCAATCGGGCCGTATGAGATTGATTACGCCGAGTTTGACCGCGAGGAAATTTTAAACAACAATCTATATATGCCGGACAAAAAAACGGCTGAAAAGGCGGGCGAATACGTTATAGAAATGCTTAAAGCCCATGATTCCACAGGCGGAACGGCAGAATGTATTGTAACGGGAATGCCCGTCGGTATTGGTGAAACAGTGTTTGATAAGCTTGATGCAAACCTTGCAAAGGGTATAATGTCAATCGGTGCGGTAAAGGGTATTGAAATCGGTGACGGTATGGCTGTCGCCAAAGCAATCGGTTCTGTAAATAACGACGGCTTCCGAATGTCTG
Organism: Clostridiales bacterium; assembly: GCA_029219585.1. GTDB lineage: Bacteria > Bacillota > Clostridia > UBA1381 > UBA1381 > Ornithomonoglobus. The sequence goes on along the minus strand of JAQXTR010000011.1, from coordinate 72,672 downwards.
ACGGAAGGGTTGAGAAAATCACAAACCACAGCGGCGGAACACTCGGCGGTATGAGCGACGGCTCCCCCATTATTATACGCGCAGCCTTTAAGCCTACTCCGTCAATACTGCACGAACAGCGGACGGTAAATAAATCCGGTGAGGATATTACGGTTTCGGTAAAGGGCAGACACGATCCTATTATTGTCCCGCGGGCGGTTGTAGTAATGGAGGCAATGACAGCGCTTACAATTGCAGATGCGGTTTTGGAGAATATGACTGCAAGACTGGACAAAATAATTGAGTTCTACAGATAACAAAAAAACAGGCTGCATTAACGCACCTTAATACAGAATAACTCAGTGGAAGGAGGATGCGCTATGGACGGATTTTTCAGTGAAAATCGTTTTTCGGTTCACAGCAATTCCAAGGGAAATCTGCTTAAAACAGAATATATCAAGGACGGATTGCTTCACTTTGTCAAAACCGGAAGAATGCAGCTCCGCGATTACCCCGGCTTCTGGGGAATTGAACCTGTAATTGAAGTTATATGCTCGCGTCTGGGCAAGGCGTTAAAGCTGCATACGGCGGATTATACCCTTCATGTCCTTTCAGGGCAACGGTACGGCAAGGAGCTTGTAACCTTTGTTTCCGACTCTCCGGATTTCAGGAACGGAAAATCGATTGTCTATCTGCAGACTCTGTATATTCAGAATAATGAATATCTTAATTTTGAAAAGCTCTGCCGGATGACTGACGGAACCTCTCTTATGAATATGCTCGCCTTTGATCTTATTATAATGAACGAGGACAGGCATAACGGAAATGTCGCATGGCTTTTAAAGGACGACGGAAGTCTTGAACCAACTCCTATCTTTGATAACGGGTATGCCCTTCTCTATGATGATATTAAAGGAATGCTCTCTGACTTCAGAAAGGCATCATCATTTTGTCTCTGCAACTCACCGCTGTATTCCGAAAGCTTCCTTGAGGCGGAAAAGCTGTTTTGCAGGCTGTCCACAAGCTACGATACAAGTATTGATTTTAATACGGACCCGTCGGTAATCCGTGATATTATAAGTGCAACAAAACGAGAATACGATATTCTGCTGTATGAGAATGTCAATAATGTGCGGATACCCGAACAATGGTGGAGCAGAGTTGAGGAATTTATTAACTGGAGGATCGAATATGTTGGAGCTTTACGATATAATCTGGAGAGATAAAGAGGTAGTAGGATGTTTGGAATATAACACCGCAAAAAAAACATTTCACGCATATATGAGAGAGGGCGCTCAAGGTAATCCGCGCGGACTGTTCGGAATTTTCAAGACAGACACTGAGGTTGATGATCGGCGTGTGCGCGCATATTTTGATGACTGCGTTGTTCCGAAAACACGGCAGAATATTGACGATATTTTAAAGCATATCGGACTTCCCTATTATGATCAATGGGAAATATATAAACATAATTCAGGTAAAAATGTAAGCGACTATGCATCGATCCGATTCCGTGAAGCAATTGACACCAATGATTTTTTCAGACCCGCCTTTTAACAGGCTGCAAAAAGCCGCCCGGTATGACTGCCGGACGGCTTTTTGTTGTATCTTTATTTAATTTCCTTATGGAAGCTCTGCAATGATTTTACACCGCTGTTTCCTTCCTGCACTGCCTTTATGCCGGCAATACAAGCCTTTGCCTCTGCCATTGTCGTCATATACGGTATTCTGCCCTTGATGACTGCCTTTCTTATATAGCTGTCATCAGTAGCGCCCTTCTTGTCGTTGGGCGTATTTATAACGATCGCAGCCTCATGGTTTGTTATTACATCCAGTATATTCGGTCTGCCCTCGTCAAGCTTTGCAACACTCTTTGCCTGTATTCCGTTAGCGGCAAGGTACTTTGCCGTACCGTTTGTGGCAATAATCTCAAAGCCGCAGTCTACAAATCCCTGAGCAAGCTCTGCCAATTCGTACTTATCTCTGTCGTTTACACTGATAAGCACCCTTCCGCCTGTCGGAAGCGCTATCTTTGTCGCCTCCTCTGCCTTTGAGAATGCCTCTCCGAAGGAGGATGCCATACCGAGAACTTCGCCTGTCGACCGCATTTCCGGTCCGAGAACCGGGTCAACCTCCTGGAACATATTAAACGGGAATACTGCCTCCTTTACTCCGTAATACGGAATAACTCTTTCCTTAAGGTCTGCAACCGGTGAAGGTCTGCCTGTAAGCGGAGAGGTTATAATCTCCGTTGCCAAAGGTACCATGCGTATATCACATACCTTTGATACCAGGGGAACTGTTCTTGACGCTCTGGGATTTGCTTCAAGCACATATACCTTATCCCCTTCAATCGCGTACTGCATATTCATAAGACCGCGTACGTTCATTTCCTTAGCGATCTTTCTTGTATATTCCTTGATCGTTTCAACGTGCTCCGGCGGGATATTCATTGACGGCAAAATACATGCCGAATCGCCCGAATGTACACCCGCAAGCTCAATATGCTCCATAACTGCCGGAACGAATACGTTCTCTCCGTCCGATATTGCATCCGCCTCACACTCTGTGGCATGGTTTAAGAAGCGGTCGATAAGGATCGGTCTGTCGGGTGTGACACCTACAGCCGCATTCATATATATTCTGAGGCTTTCCTCATCATGCACAACCTCCATACCTCTGCCGCCCAGCACGTATGACGGGCGTACCATAACCGGATAGCCGATTTTATCGGCAATTGCAATCGCTTCATCAACATCGACAGCCATTCCCGATTCCGGCATCGGGATTTCAAGCTTATCCATCATCTCGCGGAACAGATCCCTGTCCTCAGCAAGGTCTATTGTCTCCGGTGTCGTGCCTAATATGTTCACGCCGTTTTTCTTAAGCTCCGCTGCCAGATTAAGCGGTGTCTGTCCGCCGAACTGTGCGATAACTCCGAGCGGCTTTTACTTATCGTGAATGCTTAATACATCCTCAAGCGTGAGAGGCTCAAAATAAAGCTTATCTGATGTATCATAATCAGTTGAAACGGTTTCGGGGTTGCAGTTTACAATGATTGTTTCGAAGCCGAGCCTTTTAAGCGCCATTGCCGCATGAACACAGCAGTAGTCAAATTCGATTCCCTGCCCTATTCTGTTCGGACCGCCGCCGAGAATCATGATCTTAGGCTTATCAGATGTCTTGCTTTCATCCTTCATGTTATATGATGAATAGTAATACGCTGCATCCTTTGTTCCGCTTACATGGACACCTTTCCATGCCTCCGTTACGCCGTTTGCTATTCTTGCTCTTCGGATTTCCTCCTCCGCAACGCCGAGAATATCGGCAATATATCTGTCTGAGAAGCCGTCCTTCTTTGCCTTTTCAAGCAGCTCATCCGGAAGTCTGCCGCCCTTATATGAAGCGATGATTTCCTCCTCGTCGACAAGCTCCTGCATCTGCTCTATAAACCAGCGTTTGATTTTTGTCAGCTCCCAAAGCTCCTCAACCGTTGCGCCCTTTCTGAGAGCCTCATACATAATAAACTGTCTTTCGCTTGACGGTGTACGCAGCATTGCAAGCAGCTCATCCTTTGACCTCTGCGCAAAATCCTTTGCTCCGCCCAGTCCGTAGCGGCCTGTTTCAAGGGAGCGTATCGCCTTCTGAAAAGCTTCCTTATATGTCTTACCGATTGACATTACCTCTCCCACTGCACGCATCTGTGTTCCGAGCTTATCCTCTGCGCCCTTGAATTTTTCAAAAGCCCAGCGGGCAAACTTAATAACAACATAATCGCCGTCCGGATAATACTTATCGAGAGTGCCGTACTTTCCGCATTCAATATCGGAAAGATCAAGACCGCATGCAAGCATTGCAGAAACAAGGGCTATGGGGAAGCCTGTCGCCTTTGATGCGAGAGCGGATGAACGGGAGGTTCGCGGATTTATCTCAATAACTATAATTCTTCCGTCATCGGGGTTTCTGGCAAACTGTACGTTTGTTCCGCCTATTACCTCAATTGCCTCAACAATCTTGTATGCCTGGCGCTGAAGCTCCGCCTGAACCTCCTCCGATATGGTAAGCATCGGTGCAGAACAGAAGGAGTCTCCCGTGTGAACACCGAGGGGGTCGATATTTTCTATAAAGCATACCGTTATCATGTTGTTTGCCGAGTCGCGCACTACCTCAAGCTCAAGCTCCTCCCAGCCGAGAACCGATTCCTCAACAAGAACCTGTCCGACAAGGCTCGCCTGAAGTCCCCTTTCACAGACGGTCTTTAATTCCTCCGTATTATATACAAGTCCGCCGCCTGCACCGCCCATGGTATACGCCGGGCGCAGCACAACCGGATATCCGAGCTTATCTGCAATAGAAAGCGCCTCGTCAACCGAATATGCAACCTCACTGCGCGCCATTTCAATGCCGAGGCTGTTCATGGTCTTCTTGAACTCAATTCTGTCCTCGCCGCGGTCAATAGCATCAACCTGTACGCCTATAACCTTAACACCGTACTTATCCAGCACACCCTCCTTTGCCAGCTCCGAGCAGAGGTTAAGACCCGACTGTCCGCCCAGGTTCGGCAGAAGCGCGTCCGGACGCTCCTTTTCTATAATCCGTGTAAGCCTCTGTACATTAAGCGGTTCAATATATGTTACATCCGCAGTTTCGGGGTCTGTCATAATAGTCGCCGGATTTGAGTTAACCAGCACAATCTCATAGCCGAGCTTCTTAAGTGCCTTACATGCCTGTGTACCTGAATAGTCAAACTCACAAGCCTGACCTATAATGATCGGGCCTGAGCCTATTATCAGTACCTTATGAATATCGTCACGTTTTTTCATTGTAATCTCCTTTTCGTAAAGTGTTAGCAAATTCTAATATATAGTATCCTATATTTTATGAATTTTGTCAAGCTTATTTTCAGATTTTTTAACAAAAAAACAAAATTTTTTTCATTTTGGCAAATGTTACAGACAACAATTCCAAGCAAGTGCAGGCATGATCTTTCCTAAACCGTACTTTTTTTATGCTGCGGAGCCTTTTCGGCAAGGAGTACCCCAAAAAGTATCATCGCACCGCCCATCATCTGACCTGTTCCGATATGCTCCCCAAGAAATACCGCGCCCATTATTACACTGGTTATCGGTTCAATCGTTGAAAGTATTCCCGCGGTAGATGCGCCCTCATACCTTACCCCCAGCTGCAGCAGAGGCATTGCTCCAAGAGTTACAAGAAATGATATTATTGCCGAAACGCTCCATGCAAGCGGTGATATATCAAAGGACAGCGCTCCGGTCACCGCGCCGAAAATCAGTACGGATACGCTCATTATGACCATGACATAGAAGGTCAGCACAATATAGTCCATGCTTTCAAGTCCGGAACGCTCAATGTATATAACATAAAAGCTGTAGAATATTCCGGACAGTATCGCAAGAATGATCCCCGCAGTAGACGCACCGTGGCTTATATCACTGAACATAAATATTCCTACCGTCACAAAAACAACCGCGCCAAGCGTTACTCCGGACAGCTTTTCATGATAGATCACCGCAGAGGACAGCACTATTATAAGCGGATATACAAAATGCAGAGTCGTTGCAAGGCCTGTTGCGATATAGTGATATGAAAGATACAAAAGCAAAATAGGCAGCGCACCGCCGAAAATCCCGAGAATAATAACACGGCGCATAACTGAGCGGCTCAGATGCAGCCTGCGCCCGTCTGCGCGTATCATCGCATACAGCACGGGGATGGAAATTGAGCTCCTTAAAAATGTGAGTGTTATTCCGTTTACACCGCCTCTGTATGCAATGGCAGCAAGCACCGGCAGTATCCCGTATATAAAAGCGGATATAATCAACAAAAGCTTACCCTTCGTCATAAACATCTTCTCCATTCATCGGAAGGGCAAGCTATATTATTACCGCGTTACATTTGATCCAGCTCGCTCTTCCACAGATTTACCGAAGCGTCCGACGGCATACGCCAGTCACCTCGCGGAGAAAGAGCAACCGTACCAACCTTCGGCGCATCCGGCATACAGCTGCGCTTGAACTGCTGCGCGAAAAAGCGGCGGTAAAAGGTTTTTAACCATTCGAGTATAAATTCTCTGTCATATTCGCCATTGAAAGCCTTAACGGCAAGCCTCAGTATTTTTGAGGGTCTGTAACCATATCGAAGCAGATGGAACAAAAAGAAATCGTGCAGCTCATACGGACCTACAAGCTTTTCTGTTTTCTGTGAGATCTCCCCGTCTTTTGGCGGAAGCAGCTCAGGACTTACGGGTGTGTCAAGAATATCCTGTAATGTGAGCTTGAGCAGCTCATTGTCGGTTCTTTCAGCCTCATAGTCTACCAGGTAGCGTATAAGTGTTTTTGGCACTCCTGCATTTACGGCATACATACTCATGTGGTCACCGTTATAGGTGGCCCATCCCAGAGCCATTTCCGACAAATCACCCGTTCCTACTACCATACCGCCCGTCTTGTTTGCAATATCCATTATAACCTGTGTTCTCTCGCGCGCCTGACAGTTCTCATAGGTTACATCATAGCACTCAGGATCCTGACCTATATCCCGGAAATGCTTCAGAACCGCATCACGGATATTCACCTCCATAAAGGTTACACCGAGAGACTTTGCAAAATTTGCGGCATTGTTATAGGTTCTGCTTGTTGTTCCGAAGCAGGGCATCGTTACGGCATATATGCCCTTTCTGTCCTTTCCCAGATAATCAAAGGCTCTTGCCGTCACAAGCAGCGCAAGAGTTGAATCAAGTCCTCCGCTGACGCCTATAACCGCAGTCTTTGACCATGTATGCTCAAGACGCTTTGCAAGTCCCATAGACTGGATTGTGAGTATCTCCTCGCTTCTCTTTTCTCTCTCGCCCGTATCACCCGGAACAAACGGTGTTTTATCGACATACCTCTCAAGCTCTGTATCCGTTTTCTCCATTTCGAGCTCGATATAGGTATATTCCTTCATTCCGCTGTTACGGAAGGTTGTGGTTTTTCTTCTCTCAGCAGTAAGTCTTTCCAAATCTGCCGCAGCATATACGCATGAATTTGTAAATCTTTCTGATCTGGCAAGAATTGTGCCGTTTTCGGCAATCATATCATCCCCGGCGAACACAAGGTCGGTGGTCGACTCTCCGTAGCCCGCATCGGAATATATATACACCGAATACAGCCTCGCGCTCTGGCTCTTTACAAGCATTTCACGATACTCCGCCTTTGAAATTAGTTCATCTGAGGCAGAAAGATTTGCGATTACCGTTGCTCCCGCAAGTGCATGTGAATTTGACGGCGGATTTACCGTCCAGAGATCCTCGCAAATTTCAACCCCGAGAACAAATTCCGGCATTGCCTTTGAGGTGAAAAGCAGCTTTGAACCGAACGGCACGCTCTCCCCTAAGAAATCTATATACCTTACCTCCGCACTTCCCTCCGCAAAATGGCGCTGCTCGTAAAATTCACTGTAGTTTGGCATATTCATCTTCGGGATAAGTCCCTTTATATGCCCGTGGTTCACAACCGCGGCGCAGTTATAGAGTGTATTATCCACCACAACCGCAAGCCCGACAACTACCGTTATGTCCGCCCCCTCCGACGCCTTCTTGATTCTGTCAAGCCCCGCTGCCGCGCCGTCAATAAGAGAACGCTGCAAAAACAGATCACCGCAGGTATAGGCTGTTATGCACAGCTCTGGAAAAACAATCAGCTTAGCGCCGTTCCTGTCCGCCTCAAGCATAGTTTTTATTATATTGTCGGTATTATATTCCGTATCGGCAACTCTTATGTCTGTTGTAGCCGCGGCAAGCTTTATAAATCCGTCCTTCATAAATCGTATCCTTTCTTCAAGCTATATACTTCCCTTTATCCTGCTCCAATATACCTTTGCGGCATTTTCTGTTTTATTGTCCCCATATTCATAGTATTTTCTGTCCTTGATGTTGTCCGGCAGATACTGCTGCGGAACATAATGGTTCGGATATGAATGGGGATATTTGTAATCCACACCGTGACCAAGTTTTGCCGAGCCGCCGTAATGTGAATCCTTTAAATGCGGCGGAATATCGCCGGTGTCCGTATTTTTAATATCTGAGAGCGCAGCGTCTATGGCACATATCGCGCTGTTGGATTTCGGCGCGGTTGCAAGGAGTATTACCGCCTCCGCAAGAGGTATACGCGCCTCGGGCAAGCCAAGCTGCAGGGCAGCGTCAACGCACGATTTAACAACTGTTATCGCCTGCGGATACGCAAGCCCTATGTCCTCCGCGGCAATTACGAGCAGTCTGCGGCATATGCTCTGCAAATCTCCCGCTGCAACCAGCCGCGCAAGATAATGGATTGCCGCATCCGCATCCGAGCCTCGAATCGATTTCTGGAATGATGACAATATATCATAATGACTGTCGCCGTCCTTATCGTAGCGCAGCGCCTTTTTTTGAGCTGCCTGCTCCGAAAGCTCAAGCGTGATGGAAACCTTCCCTTCAGTGTCGGGATGCACAGCCATAAATATGGCTTCAAGTGAATTTAACGCCTTGCGTACATCACCGTTTGCCGAATGGGCGAGATGAGTTACAGCCGCGCTGTCAATGTTGACCTCATAGCTTTTGAAAAACTCATTTTTTAATATATCCGCAGCGCGGTAAAGCGCTGTTTCAACATCATCCGGGGTAATCTGTTTAAATTCAAAAACAATGCTGCGTGATAGTACCGCGTTGTACACATAGAAATACGGATTTTCCGTTGTGCTTGCAATGAGCGTGATTTTTCCGTTCTCCATAAATTCAAGCAGCGACTGCTGCTGCTTTTTATTAAAGTGCTGAATCTCGTCCAGATACAGCAGCACACCGTCCGGAGCAAGAAATGAATCCAGAGTTCCCACAATATTTTTTATATCCGCAACCGATGCGGTTGTGGCGTTAAGGCGGTGGAGAGTCCTGCCGGTATTTGCGGCGATAATATTTGCCACAGTTGTTTTTCCTACCCCGCTCGGACCGTAAAATATCATATTGGGGACCTCGCTGTTTTCTATTATCCGCCGCAGCAGCTTTCCCTCGCCCAAAAGGTGCTGCTGTCCCACAACCTCATCTATACTCTGAGGTCTTATTCTGTCTGCAAGAGGTGTACGCATTATATTCTTGCCTTCCTCTTAGCCGTTACCTCTGCCCTCAGGTCCTCAACCTCTGACTCGGAAACAGTTGTCATAAACGAGCGGTTGCATTCATTGATTCTCTCAAGCTTTTCCAGAGCGTCATCATATCTTCTTAGCTTATTGTCTATCTGTGCACCGTGATACCATGCCTCAACAAATTTAGGCTGTTTTTCAAGAACCTTGTCCGAAATTTCCTTTGCCTTATCGTACTCGCCCCTGTTATAATAGCAGATAAGCATATTATCCATAATATCCCGGTCATCCGGGGCAAAGCTTATTGCCTCGGTGCAGAAATCAAATGTTTCCTGTGCCTTGGGAGCCTTTACAAGCTTAAAAAAGCCCAGCATACCGTAAAGCATTGTGTTTTTAAATCCATCATTATACAGTTCTTCTGCATCCGCAATCGCCTCATCGATATTGCCCTTCTTATAATAGCACATACAGCGCTGAATCACTGCACGCCCCTTATACTGCGGCTTAAGCTTATAGCATAGCATATTATCGACAATCTGCTCCGCAGCATCCACATCACCGGTTCTCAGAAGAACATATGAATATTCGATTTTTATATCCCCCTTTGCGCGTCCGGTTTCAACAGCCTTACCATACCATTTTTTAGCGCCTGCATAGTCTGCATCACTAAAGCATTTCGCACCCTTGCTCCGGTAAATCTGCGGCATGAAATGATAAACACCGTATACAAGAAGGAAAACCGACAGTGCCAGACCGGCAAAAATGTTCCAACGGTATGTAAAAAACAGCCCCGCTCCTATAATTACAGCAGTAAGTAATGTATTCATGTTAAATATATTAGCTCCTCTCAAAAAATATAAGAAAGCTCCGGCAGTCCGACTGCGCCATATATGCAATATGATAAGCGACTGAAGACTTTTCGGAAGCTGACTATATAATAACATACTTTCCGCAGGATTTCAAGAGGAATACAAAAAATTACTCATCCCCGCTGCCCCGTACGGAAACAGAAATTAAACAAAAAAAGCGAAACACACCGGGGATCGGGGCGCATTTCGCTCTTTTGGGGGACCCTGCGGACAATGCCGCAGGGCATATGAAAAAAAGGATGGTATTGGCTGATCAACAGCCACAATTAAAACTGAATTGCTTATTTAATGTTTACTTCTTGTTTTCGGTCTTTGAGGCTGCGTCCTCGGTAAGCTTAACGTTTATTTCCACCGTTTCACCGTCACGCAGAACCTTAAAGGTCATTGTATCTCCCGGCTTCTTCTTATCGCGGATTTCATTTACCTCCGATGTCGAAGCCACCTTCTGACCGTCAACCTCAAGTATCATATCATTAACCTTAAGTCCGGCTTTCTCTGCGCCGCTTCCCTCACGGATTGAGCTGATGAAGAGTCCGTAGCGTGTTTCGGTTATGCCGATTCCTACAAGCGGCCTGCCTGTCACATATCCCGAAGCCATAAGGTCGTTTATAATCGGCTTTGCCTCTGAGATAGCAATTGCAAATCCCATACCCTCAACACCTGTTGTTGAAAGCTTTACGGAATTGATGCCGATTACCTCTCCGTACTGATTTATAAGAGCACCGCCTGAATTTCCCGCGTTGATTGCAGCGTCAGTCTGGAGAAGGTTATATGTTCTGTTATCTATGGTCATGGTTCTGTTTACGGCGCTTATAATACCCGCCGTTACAGAGCCGGAAAATTCCATACCCATCGGATTTCCTATTGCGACCGCAAGCTCGCCTACCTGGACGGTAGTTGAATCACCAAGAGCTGCAGCTGTGAGCTTGTCATCATCCGACGGCTCTATCTTAAGCACTGCAAGGTCTGTCTTTGTGTCCTGGCCGATAATCTTCGCACCATATGTGTTTCCGGTATTTAAAACAACCTCAACCTCTGTCGCACCGTCAATAACATGCTGATTGGTAACAATATATCCGTCCTCACTGATTATGATGCCCGAGCCTGAGCCCTGCTCTACCATGTTGCCTCCGTCTCCCTGTGTAGGATCGGTATCGTAATAATATCTGCCGTTAAACGGATCCCAATACTTCTGAGGCTGAACCGTGGTTTTGTTTATAACTCCCACTACCGACGGACCTACCTTTGTTGCAATCTCGGGCACGGTAAGAGCTTTTCCGTTATTTTTAAAGGCTGCTGTGGTTGCACTGTCCGTGCTGTTTTCATCCGAGCTGCCGTCATCTGACACATTCGTACCTGCTGTAGCCGTATCAAGCTGCGGCACGGTTTTTGAAAAATGCTGCACACCTGTTGTAATCCCTACCGTAAATATACTTGCCGCGAGAGCCGAGGATACAGCAACAAGCCATGTTTTTGGTTTCTTGCCGGCCTTGTTTTCACTGCTGCCATGATTTTCGTAAACAACTACATCCGTTGAGTCATTGTAATCAAAATGTTTCATTTTTTATTTTCCTCCTGTCTCTGTTGTGAGATAACATCTTTTCTTCTTTTCCCTTAATGTGATTACATTTTAACACCCACTTATTACCCCAGTATGTCATAAATGTAAATAAAATAAATATTTTTTTTGAACAAATTGTTAACTGATTTCAGTGAATTTTTTAAGATAAAACACAAAAAGAGCCGCTGCAAGTCACTGTGTGATTTTGCGCGGCTCTTTATTAGAACAATATTTTATTACAATTAACCTTTTATGTTGTAATTCTCACTTAAAAGATTCATAGCATGAAACAGCTTATGTATATATACAAACGGTCCTACAATAATAAGTGAACCTAATATACCCCATAACCAATAAGACGACGCATCAAAAGAATTTATAATTGACAGAAGTATATACTTTAAAAGACCTCTGTTTGTTGCCAATTGTCCGATAGGTGCAGTAGTTGTATTTGTAACTGTTGCCTGTTCGTTCATTTTATTTTCCTCCCCAATTTTAACCCATTATAGGGTTATTTACAAAATTAAAATTACGAAACAAAAAGATCAGCAAAAAACCGCTGAATATAAAAGCCAATATCCCGTAATTAATCCATTTGTTTCTGAAAATGTGTCCGTTTGCCAGAAAGAACACATATAAAATCGGTACAGAACCGAACATAGGATTACACAGAAATGCTCCGGTAATATTTTTATTAAAAACATTAATCCATGCACGAGTCATTCCGCAGCCCGGACATTGAATACCGAAAAATTTTAAGTATATACATTCCTTCTTTTCTATATACATTATGCAAACAAATATATACGTAAATAAACAATAACTGAAACGCATATATCTTTATTCATTTATGCACTTGACAAATACCCCGAACTGATATAGAATAATATAAAATTGTATTAACAGGAGCTTGAGCATGGAAAGATTACTAATTCTTGATTCCAACAGTATAATAAACAGAGCCTTCTACGGGATACGCGCGCTTTCTGCGCCCGACGGAACACCCACCAACGCGGTGTACGGCTTTCTAAATATTCTTATGAAGCTTATAAACGATTATAAGCCGCAGTATATTCTTGCCACATTTGATCTTAAGGCACCCACCTTCCGTCATAAAATGTACGACGGCTACAAAGCTACCCGCCATCGCATGCCCGACGAACTGGCAGCGCAGATGCCGGTGATGAAGGGGATTCTTTCCGATATGAATATACCCCTTCTTGAGCTTGAAGGCTACGAGGCAGACGATATTATAGGCACGGTTTCCCGCGTGTGCGGTGAAAAGGGTATTGAATGCTATATCGCCACAGGTGACCGCGACGATCTCCAGCTTGCAGACAACGGCACAACGGTAGTGCTTGCGTCAACAAAAATGGGTCAGAGCGTAACCGACCTTTATGACGAAGCGGCGGTAAAGGCAAAATACGGCGTTACCCCCTCAGAGTTTGTTGACATGAAGGCGCTTATGGGCGACACGTCCGACAATATACCCGGCGTTGCGGGAATCGGCGAAAAGACCGCTTCAAAGCTGATTGCGCAGTTTTCAACAATCGAAAATATGTATGAGCATATAGATGAAGCAAATGTTTCGGCAAAAATAAAGGAAAAACTGCTTGCCGACAAGGACAACGCTTATCTTAGCAAGCAGCTTGCAAAAATCAATGTAAATGTTCCGATAGAAATTGATTTCAGCAGCGGGACATACAGCTGTGAAGCTCCGGATTACAAGCCCGAGCTTTACACAAATCTTAATCGTCTCGGATTAAAAAGCGTTATAAAGAAAATGAACCTTACTCCTCCTGAGGGAGCGTCGGCGGATGCGGATTTCTTCAACGGCAAAACAGTCGCATACTTTACAAACGGCGGTGAGCTTACTGCGGCTGCGGCGGCGCTCGGCAGCACAATTGCTCTGTATTTTGAATTGAGGAACGGAATTATAGTATCCGCAGCTGCGGCAAATGCCGAAAAAGCCTTTTGCTCCGCTCCGGAGCTTACAGGTGATGCGCTTATTGAGGCTCTCGCTCCCATATTGTCCGATAAAGGCATAATAAAATATGTATGCGCTGTTAAGGATGTCCTTATCGCTCTTGACGGAAAAGCAGAGCTTAACGGCTGCGCCTTTGACTGCGCAATTGCGGCATATCTGTGTGATCCGTCAAAAGCGCTTGACATAGACTCTCTTGCCGCGCAGTATCTGGGCGTATATGTTGACTCCGGAGAAAACGCGCAGCTTTCCCTCTTTGACGATGAAAAGCCCTCTGACGTTCCCGGAAGATATGCTCTTATCATATACGCGCTGCAGAAAAAGCTTGAAAGGCTGATAGAGGACAACGGTCAGCATATGCTGTTCTATGAGGTTGAAATGCCGCTTATCAAGGTTCTCGCATCAATGCAGCTGCTCGGAATTACTCTTGACACAAAGGCTCTTAAGGACTTCGGTGATATGCTTTCGGTAAAAATTGCGGATCTTGAAAAACGAATATATGACGCTTCCGGTGAGAGCTTTAACATAAACTCCCCCAAGCAGCTGGGCGTGATACTCTTTGAAAAACTGGGGCTTCCCCACGGTAAAAAGACAAAAAGCGGTTGGTCTACCAAGGCTGATATACTCGAAAAGCTCAGTGACGTGCCTGTCGTTGCCGACGTTCTCGAATACAGAACCTACCAAAAGCTCAAATCCACCTACTGCGACAGTCTTGTAAAGCTTGCCGATCCGAAAACCGGCAGGATACACTCTGCATTTCATCAGACCGGGACAGTCACCGGGCGCTTAAGCTCATCAGAGCCTAATATGCAGAACATTCCCACCCGCACTGCTCTCGGACGGGAAATACGAAAAATGTTTGCCGCAAAGGAAGGCTGTGTTTTAGTGGACGCGGACTACTCCCAGATTGAACTGCGTATTCTCGCCCACCTCTCACAGGATGAGAATATGATAAATGCCTTTAAGAGAGGTATGGACATTCATGCTGTTACCGCCTCTCAGATTCTCGGAATACCGATTGAACAGCTCACAAAAGAGCAGCGCTCCTCTGCAAAGGCAATCAATTTCGGAATCATCTATGGCATGGGCGAATACTCGCTGTCTCAGGATCTGGGGATTACCTTTAAGCAGGCAAAGAAATATATGGATGACTATTTCACAAAGTACCGCGGTGTTTATGAATTTATGGAAAAAACAAAAAAGAATGCTCATGATACCGGTTATGTAAAAACAATGATGAATCGTGTACGCTATATTCCTGAGCTTAATTCATCCAATGTCAACCTCCGCAGCTTCGGAGAGCGCGCAGCCATGAACACGCCTGTACAGGGCAGCGCGGCAGATATTATAAAGCTTGCTATGGTAAGGGTTTATAACAGACTTGAAGCGGAGGGCTTAAAGGCAAGACTTATACTGCAGGTGCATGATGAGCTTATTATTGAAACTCCTCTTGATGAGGTTGAAACAGTAAAGGAGCTTCTTGCATATGAAATGGAAAACACTGTAAAACTTGACGTGCCGCTAATTGCTGAAGCGGGATCAGGCAAGAGCTGGTATGATGCAAAATAAGGAGATTATATATGAAAAAAATATTATCACTGTTCACCGCTGCGGCAATGTCTCTGACGCTTGCTGCCTGCGGCACTGAACCCAATACAAAAAAAGATAAGCTGCAGGTATATACATCATTCTATGCAATGTACGACTTTGCGCGTGAGATTTGCGGTGACAAGGCGGATATATACAATATGTGTCCTCCCGGCTCAGAGCCGCACGATTTTGAGCCTACGGCGCAGGATATGGCACGGCTTACAAAGGCGGACGTATTTATTTATAACGGAATGGGAATGGAGTCATGGACGGATTCTGTCATTTCAATGCTTGATGGGACTGATGTTATTGTTGTTGAGGCATCGGACATTGAAAAAAAGCCTGAAGGCGATCCACATCTGTGGCTTAATCCTTCAAATGCAGCCATGGAAATGAAAAATATTGCAAATGCCTGCATCAATGCAGATCCCGACAACATAGATTATTACCGTGACAGACTTAATACCGCGCTCGACAAAACGGATATGCTTATCAGGGATTTTACAGAAGCATTAAAAGGGGTTTCCTCTGACAGCATTGTCGTTTCCCATGACGCATATCAGAGCCTGTGCGATGCCTTCTCTCTTACACAGTACCCCATAAACGGCAAGGATAACGAAGAAGATCCTACACCAAAAAGAATAGCCGCTATTGAAAGCTATATAGCGGATAACAATATTCGCTGTATTTTTACCGAGCCTCTCGGCACAAGCACTGTTGTTGCAACAATTGCCGCCGATACCGGCTGTGAGCTTCTCACCCTTGATCCGTTTGAGGGCAATCTCAACGATGAAGACTACTTCACCGTAATGTACAGCAATCTTGAAGCTCTGAAAAAAGCTCTGGAATAAGAGGTAGCAGTCTATGAACAAAGAAATAATAAAGGTTGAGAATCTGACCTTTGAATATCCGGATCAGGCGGTTTTAAAGAACGTAAGCTTCACGCTGCACAAGGGTGATTTCCTCGGCATTATAGGAGCAAACGGCGCGGGCAAGTCAACGCTTATTAAGCTTATACTGGGGCTTTTAAAGCAGGACAGCGGCCGGATTACATTGTTTGGCACAGAGCTGTCTAAGGTACGCAGCCGCGTCGGCTATGTGTCGCAGAAGGCGAATTCCTTTAACTCAGACTTCCCCGCAACGGTACATGAGGTTGTACGCGCAAATCTCTTGCCGTTAAAAGGACTTTTCAGTCGTTATACAAAAGATGATGAAAAAAAAGTGGATGATGCCCTGGGGCTTGTAGGAATGACAGAATATAAGAACAAGCTTATCGGTTCGCTTTCGGGCGGACAGCAGCAAAGGGTATTTATAGCGCGCGCTCTCGTTTCAAAGCCGGAGCTTCTGCTTATGGACGAACCCACGGTCGGAATCGATGCCGCATCAGTCCGTGAGATTATGGAAATTATTGAAAAGCTCAACAAAGACGGTATGACCATTATAATGACAAACCACGACACACCGACTCTTCTGCGCGCCGCAAACAAGCTGCTCATTTTCTGTGAGCACGGATATGAGGAATTTGTCAGCACTGCTGATTTATCGCTTGAGAGAATTTCGGATATACTTGCGGGAAAGAGGGTGCATCATCATGGATAATATATTTTCACACAGCTTTATGATACGGGCATTCCTTGCTGCCGTAATGATAGCCGTAAGCGCACCCTGTATCGGTCTGCCAATTGTTCTCAAGCGTTTTTCAGCCATAGGAGACGCTGCATCGCATTCGGCTCTGGGCGGTATCGCTTTCGGACTTCTTATCGGTATAAACCCTGTGATAGGCGCAGTTCTGTTTTCAATAGCGGCAGTGCTCAGTATTGAAGGACTGCGTAAAAAATTCGGTACATATTCCGAAATTGCAACCGTTGTCATAATGTCAGCCGGAATAGGCCTTACAGCCGTCCTTTCCGGTTTCATTGAAAACGGTTCGGCAAGCATCAACAGCTTTATGTTCGGCTCTGTTGTTGCGGTGTCGGATTTCGATCTGATAATGACTCTGGTTCTCTCATCTCTGGTCGTTATTGTAACCATGCTTCTGTACAAGGAAATATTCGCGATTACCTTTGACGAGGAGGCTGCGGGACTTTGCGGAATACCGGTCAAGGCAATAAACTTTGTCCTGATGCTACTGACTGCCGTAACTGTTTCGGTCGCCTCACGTATTGTCGGAGCACTAATGATTTCATCAATGCTCGTAATTCCGACAGCGGCGGCAATGCTTGTTTCGAAAAGCTACAAGCAGACGCTTGTCTGGTCAATTATATTTGCCGAGGGCTTTACAATTGCCGGACTTTTCGCGTCATATTACTTTGATATGCGTCCCGGCGGAACAATAGTTTTAATCGGAACAATAGTCCTTATTGCAGCAGCATTTATAAGAAAAAGATAGGAGCAAACCGAAAACCGCACATAATATCGTTTTTTGCTCAAAATATTTTCCGAAATCCGATTGTAATATCTCCCCTTTTGTGGTATAATAACATTAATATTGGACGGAGGTTATATATGAAATATTCCAAGTTATTGAAGGGAGCTGCCATAACCGGCGCTGCCATGTTTGCAATAAGAGGTCTTGACGACCGTCTCGAAACCACGCACTATATTATAGAATCCGAAAAAATACCGGCAGACTTTGACGGTTTCCGCATTGTACAGGTATCGGATTTTCATGCCTCTGCAGTACCGGGCATCATTGAGGAAATCAGAGGTGAGAATCCCGATATTATCGTATCAACAGGCGATCTTGTTCATGACAAAGGTTCATATGAACCGGGTGTACTGCTCTGCGAACGGCTCATGAGTATTGCGCCTGTCTATGCAGTTACCGGAAACCATGATCTGCGCCGCGCCGATTACGCAAAATTTCAGGCCGCGCTTGACGGCACCGGTGCTGTAACTCTGCATGATGAAAGTGTTCCGCTTCGCAGAAACGATGCCGAAATTATGCTGAGCGGAATTGAAGATCCGTTTTCTGAGGACGGAAAAACTATAGAACAGAATGTACATTCGTCCATAGACAATCTTCCCGAAACCGAAGCTTATCATATTGTTCTTTTCCATAGAGCCAATCATATGGATCTGCTTAAAAACCACGGCTTCGACCTCGTCCTTGCCGGTCACCTGCACGGCGGACAGATACGTCTGCCCAACGGCCGCGGAGTGTGCTCACCGAAGTCCAGCTGGGGCAGCGGCTCACCCATGCTGTTTCCCAAATATTTCGGCGGACATTATAAATACCTCAGTATGGACATGATTGTAAACAGAGGAATAGGCAACCCAATGATAATACCAAGACTTTTTAACCGCCCTGAGCTGACGGTAATAATATTAAAGCATAAGGAGAAGAAGAAATGAAGCAAGCAATTTACACCTGCTTTCCCGAGGATATGGTATACAACCCGAACGCCATACCGGTGTGGCTTTCCGTTGACGGGAAAATGTATAAAATTGAACCGGGTGCTTCGGTTAATATCTGATATGAGAGAAAGCGAGCTTTTCGAGCCTGTCAGAAGGCTTTTTGACAGCATGGGATATAGGGTGAACGCTGAGGTTATGGACTGTGATGTCACGGCATCAAAAAATGATGAGCTGATAATCATTGAGCTTAAAAAAAATCTTTCCGTGGCATTGCTTGCACAGGCATTGGAACGCCAGAAAACGGGTGCGGTGGTATATGTAGCGGTACCCCGTCCGAAGCGTTATTCTCCGAAAACCTTCCGTGATACTTTATATGTCATTAAAAAGCTTGAGATCGGGCTTATCTTTGTTACCCTGCGCGGTGAGCATTCTTTTGCCGAAATCATCCAGACTCCCGAGGAATTCAGACCTGTCCGTGTGCGGGTAAAGCAGCGGCGGAGCATAGAAAAGGAGATAAGCGGACGGTGTATTGATAAAAACGAAGGCGGGGTAACGGGAACAAAAATTACAACCGCATTCCGCGAAAAAAACATACGTGTCGGCTGTCTGCTTCAAAAACACGGCAAACTTTCGCCAAAGCAGCTGAAGGTCTTTACCGGAGATGATTGCGGCGGGCTTCTGTACCGCAATTATTACGGCTGGTTTGAAAGAGTTGAAAAGGGCATATACACTCTTACAGAAAAGGGCGCTTCGGAAATGAAGGACTATCCTGAGCTATATGCATATTATACCGAAAAAGCAAATAAGGAGAATCGTTAAGATTCTCCTTATGTTTTACAGTGTAATGTCGTCTAATCTGTGGAATGTATAGCCCTGCTCGCTCATATACTGAATAATCAGCTCCAGAGCCTCGACCGTTGCCCGTTTTGAATCGGCATCATGCATCAGTACAACAATATTTTTCCCCTCCGGAATAAACTGTGCAGATGTGTTAAGGAATGTCTGAACAAGCTCTGTCCGTGTCGGGGAAGCACTTTCTGCATCACCGTTGATACAGTTCCAGTCACAGAAATAATATCCCATCTGCTTCAGATTTTCCTTGTACATCTGTTTTTCGGCAGCATGGTCTCCGGCATTATAGCTGCCGCCTGGGAATCGTATAAGCCTGAACGCAGTCGGTGCGCCTGTGGCTTTCTCAATCGCTGCCTGACACGCATTAACCTCACCTACAAAATTTTCAGCATTCTCATAAAGATTCTTATAGTCGTGGCTGAAGGAATGATTTGCAACAAGATGCCCTTCATCATATACCCTTTTTGTAACCTCGGGATACTGCTCAATATATTTGCCCACCTCAAAAAATGTTGCCTTTGCGTTATATTTTGCCAATATATCCAGAATTTCACCTGTTACAACGGATGACGGACCGTCATCAAAGGTCAGGTAACAGCGTTTTGACATACCGTTCAGTCTTGATGCCGCTATTATGTCAATTATATCCTGCATCTGCTCAGGCGCCGGAATAGCTGCAGCTGCTGCTGTATCCACGGTCTGCACAGTCGGCTCCTCAGCCGTTTCCGTTGCAGGCTCAGGCGCGCTGCCCCGTTCTGACTGCAGCACTATACATATCGCTGCGATACACACCACAGCAGCCGCCGCAATGATTGCAACAACCGTATGCAGGCTGCTTATCCTAAGTCCTCTCTCCGCTGCACGTTTCTTCACAGAGGGCTTAGCATATCTTATTTCACGCTTTTTTGCATCATAAGGATTTTCTTCAGGCGCGTCTTCTGCCACATCGGGCATCTCATCCGGAATAGGAGTGTCATTTACATAAAATTTTTCAGCATAATCATTCTCCATAAAGGAGCAGTCAAAATCATCCTCTTCATCAAACATGAGATCATCGGGAGCGCCCATTATGTTTTCATCTTTTATTGTTATCACCCTTTATATATTAATATGTAAGAATAGTATAACACATTTTATCGGAATTGAAAAGAGGAAATCGAAAAAAATTTTATTTTAAATACACAAATGCTGAAAAAATATATCGAACTTATAAAAGAATTTGATTTTTAAAACGAAAGCGTAACCGCAGTTAAATACGGCTACGCTTTTATTGTCGGTCTTTTTATTTCGCGAACCATTCCTTCATCGTGTTCAGAACTTTAAGGAGCTGTTCATCATTAATGACATATGGAACCATCGCATACATATAGTTAAGGAACGGACGTGAAAACACACCGCGCTCATAGGCGAACTGCTGATACCCCTTAATGTCGCCGCTGTCATATACCTCAATACAGACACAGCCGCCCATAATGCGTATTTCCTTAATCCCGGGGGCACTAAAGCCTCCCATTTCACGCTTTGTAACTTCTTCTATATGCTTTATGCGCTCCATATAATTTCCGTTTTCAAAAAGCTCAATGGATTTGAGCGCAACACTGCACGCAAGAGCATTTCCCATAAAGGTCGGTCCGTGCATAAGCGCCTTTTCCGGAGCGTCAGACCAGAAGCCGTTAAACACCTTATGATTTGCAACCGTAACCGCATGACCGATATAGCCGCCCGTGAGCGCCTTGCCAAGAACAAGAATATCCGGCAGAACAAGATCTGCAACAAAACGATTTCCCGTTCTTCCGAATCCGGTCGCAACCTCATCAAATATAAGCAGCACTCCATACTCATCGCAAAGCTCCCTTGCACGCCGTAAGAACGAAACATCATACATTCTCATACCTCCTGCGCCCTGCAAAAGCGGCTCAACAATAAAGCAGTTCAGCTCCTCGTGATATTTCCTGAACGCTTCCTCCAGAGCCGGTATTTCCGTCGGAATATGAATGCAGTCCTTTTTTTCACCGTATGCCTCAAGTATGAAATGATAGTCTTCATCATCACCTACCTCCATAGCCTTGAAGGTATCCCCGTGATAGGCATGCGTAAGAGCCAGAACCTTTGTACGCTTCAAATCACCTTTATTAACGTAATACTGCAGCGCCATTTTCAAGCTCACCTCAACGCCGACACTTCCCGAATCCGAGAAGAAACAGTAGTCAAGATCACCCGGCAGCCACTCTGCAAGCTTATCTGACAGATTTTGTACAGGGTCGTGGGTAAGTCCCCCTAACATGACATGAGCAAATTTCTCTGTCTGCTCAATAATCGCATTATTCAGCACCGGATTTTTATATCCGTGAATAACGCTCCACCATGACGAAACGGAATCTATCAGCTTAGCATCCTCGGTATATAAATAAACTCCCTCAGCGTCAATTATTTTATAAGGTGTCTTCATTGTTTTCAGCTGTTCATACGGATACCATATCATTTCTGTACCTCCTCATACATTCCCTTGAGAATATCTGCGTCAATATCAAGCTCAGTATCGCCCTTATGTACCTTGGCAATAACCTTAATACCGGTCATTTCTTCAACCATTTTAACATTGTCCTCCATTATTGTATCACCGTCAACAAAGCGGTTAAATATTATTCCGTTCACACGCATTCCGTGCTGAAGCATATAGAAAACCGTAAGCACCACGGAATTTATTGTGCCCAGCCCCGCATCCGCAACAAGCAGTGTCGGAAGCTTCAGTTCCTTAACAATATCCTCAAGCATGATTTTCTTATCATAGCGTATCGGACAGATTATTCCTCCGCTGCCCTCTACGGTGATATATTCATATTTTTCGGACGACCTGTCAAAATCTTTTCTTATAACCTCAGGCTCAACAGGGTTTCCTTCAATAAGAGCCGCAAGATGCGGAGAATACGCATTTTTATAGATATATGATACACAATCCGACGGATTCGCGTTTATTCCGGCAATATCGCAAACATACTTTGCATCACCCGGAATAAGAGCTCCGTTATCCTCATCCGCACCCGAGAGCGCAGCCTTATAATAGCCTGCGTCAACACCGCAGCTGCGCAGCTTTTTGACAACAAGTGCAGTAACGTAGGTCTTGCCCACATCCGTACCCGTGCCTGTAATAAATATACCCCTGGACATTTACATGATTTCTCCCTTCATAAGAACCGGACGCAATCTCTTTGCTATCACAGATGCAACACCGCAAAGCACAATATCCCCCGGCACTGCCAGCACAAAACAGTATAGCACAACGTATCCTACTGTATACGCCGCATCAAGCACATAATTGCATATAATATACAGATAAATCATACCGAAAAGATATACTACCAGAAGTCCTCCCAAAGATGCAGCAAGCAGTCTTAAAAACGTGGGCTCCTTACTTCCTTGTGCAATCGCGCCTGTAAGATATGTTCCCGCTATATATCCGATGAGATAGCCGAAGGTTGGCTGCAAAACATATCCGAAGCCGCCTCCCTGCGTGAATACGGGAACACCCAGCAGACCTATGATAACATAAACCGCAACACTCAGCGCGCCTAATTTCTTCCCTATCAGCAGTCCTGCAAGCGTGGTAAACAGCAGCTGCAGAGTGAACGGACATACCGGAACAGGAATCTTAATAAACGCTCCCACCGCCGTAAGCGCCGCAAACACAGCGCACAGGCATAAATCTCTTGTCTTATTTTTTCTCATAAAAACAACTCCTTATACTATAATCACTGTATGATTATAACACAAGGAGTTAAATTTGTCAACCATATTTTATTTGTTAGGTTTACAATTATGACTTTTGGGGTGCATCAGAATTCTGCTGAATATTTACACCCATTGTAATGTTTGCCGTAAACGGATCAAGAGCAAAGGTTGTAACATCCTTTATACCTCTCATTATATTGAAACACTGCTGGAACGGCAGATTTACCTTCGGTGTACTGTTTTTAATATTGTCCGGGATTGTATCCTCGCCGGAGAATATCGGGAACACCTTCTTGCCTGTGTTATCGGTAAGAATAACCGGGCTGATTTTTATCGGGCCCTGCAGCTGAACCTCTCCTCCCTGCTTCATCTTTTCCTGATTTTCCTTACTTGTAATTATCTGCGCCGGAACGCATACAAGTGTCTTGGGATTCTGAAGACAGTCCATAACAAGCTTCAGATTTTCCTGAGTCTTTGACTGCATAAACTGCGCTATAACCGCCTTAAGGCTTGCCGTGTTTACAGGTGCATTAACTCCGACCTTTGCTCCTGACGGAATCTGATTGGCCTGCGCCGCCTGCGCTCTGGCAATTATCTCCTGCGCATGTCTTATCTCATCCGCCGATGGCATTGCGCCGCCCGGCTGCTCATTTGCCGCCTGCGCCGCTCTTGCCTCCTCTGCCGCACGGTTACGCTCCTCGCGAAGCTCCTCCTTTGCCTGCTCCATAGTTTCCTTTACTATATCAAGCGTGCTTCCCTCGCTACCTGCTTCGGCCGAACCCTCTGCCTTGCTCTGAACCTCCGGATTTTCCTCTTCCTTTTTCTTTTTATTCCAGAATGCCATATTCTTTTTCTCCCTTCGCTTAACCTTTTACTACAATATTAATCAATCTTCCCGGTACTGCAATAACCTTAACAACATTTTTTCCTTCAGTAAGTGCCTTAACGCTGTCAAGCTGCATTGCAAGCTCTGCAAGACCGTCTCTGTCAAGTCCCGCCGGAACCATTGCTTTATCCTTAATCTTGCCGTTTATCTGAACGACAACCTCTACCTCGTCGTCAACAGTCTTTGCTTCATCGTACTCCGGCCACTGTGCCAAAGAGAGCATACCTTCTCCGCCGAGGATCTCCCAAAGCTCCTCTGTCATATGCGGTGCAACCGGGTTAAGGAGTGTTATAAGTATCTTATATTCACCTTTTGTTATTGAGCCTTTCTTTGAAACCTCGTTTAAGAAGCTCATCATCGTAGCTATAGCTGTGTTGAACTTCATTCTCTCAAAGTCCTCACCGACCTTCTTTATCATCTTATGCACCGACTTTTCAAGCTCCGGACTGCAGCCTTCATCGTCGGTCATAATGCCCTGAAGATTCCATACCTTTTCAATGAATCTGTAGCAGCCCTTCAGTCCCTGCTGTGACCACGGAGTGCTCTGGTCAAAAGCGCCGAGGAACATCTCATATGTTCTGAACGCATCCGCGCCTACCTCATTTACAACATCATCAGGGTTAACAACATTTCCTCTTGACTTCGACATCTTCTCGCTGTTCTCGCCGAGAATCATGCCGTGTGAGGTTCTCTTCTGATACGGCTCCTTAGTCGGAACAACACCTATATCATAGAGGAACTTGTGCCAGAAACGCGAATAAAGCAGGTGAAGTGTTGTATGCTCCATACCGCCGTTATACCAGTCGACCGGTGTCCAGTAATCAAGCGCTTCTTTTGAAGCGAGAGCATTGTCATTATGCGCGTCGGTATATCTTAAGAAATACCAGCTTGAGCCTGCCCACTGAGGCATTGTATCCGTTTCACGCTTTGCCGGACCTCCGCAGTGCGGACACGTCGTGTTGATCCACTCCGTTGCATTTGCAAGCGGTGATTCACCGTTCTCACCCGGCTTAAACTCCTCCATATCCGGGAGCACAAGCGGAAGCTCGCTTTCCGGAACAGGAACATAGCCGCACTTCTCACAGTGAACAATCGGAATAGGCTCACCCCAATAACGCTGACGCGAGAATACCCAGTCGCGCAGCTTAAAGTTCACCTTGCGTGTGCCCAGCCCCTCTTTCTCAAGCCAATCAATCATAGCCGGAATAGCTTCCTTAACCGTCTTTCCCGTTAAAAAGCCGGAATTAACCATTGTTCCCTTATAGACATCGGTATATGCCTCTGCCTGTACGTCCTTGCCGCCTGCGACAACCTCAATAATCGGAAGGTTAAACTTCTTTGCAAATTCCCAGTCGCGTGTATCGTGCGCCGGAACAGCCATTATTGCGCCCGTGCCATAGGTAACAAGCACATAATCCGAAACAAAAATCGGGATTTCCTTTCCGTTTACAGGATTAATTGCCTTTACTCCCTTTAATTCAACACCCGTCTTTTCCTTTGCAAGCTCCGTTCTTTCAAACTCGGACTTTCTTGCCGCCTCTGCCTGATAAGCCCTAACTTCATCGTAATTTTCTAGCTTATCCGCAAGCTTTGAAATAAGCTCATGCTCCGGTGATATTACCGTGTAGGTAGCGCCGAAAAGCGTATCGCAGCGCGTTGTGTAAACAACCATCTCATCGCCCGTTGTAAGCCTGAACTTAACCTCAGCGCCCTCAGAGCGTCCTATCCAGTTTCTCTGCTGCGTCTTTATCTTCTCCAGGAAGTCGATATCGTCAAGATCATCAATAAGACGCTGCGCATATTCGGTAATCTTGAGCATCCACTGACTCTGTCTCTTTTGTATTACTTCGCCGCCGCAGCGCTCGCACACTCCGTTTACAACCTCTTCATTTGCAAGACCAACCTGACATGAGGTACACCAGTTAATGGGCATTTCCTTCTTGTATGCCAGACCCTTCTTAAAGAGCTGAATAAATATCCATTGAGTCCATTTATAATAGCCGGGATCTGTTGTGTTTACCTCTCTTGACCAGTCAAAGGAGAAGCCCAGCATTTTAAGCTGACGCTTGAAGTTTGCAATATTCTTTGCCGTTATAACAGCCGGATGAACATTGTTCTTTATCGCATAGTTTTCGGCAGGAAGACCGAACGCATCCCAGCCTATCGGATAAAGCACGTTATATCCCTGCATACGTCTTTTACGCGCTATTATATCCATCGCTGTGTAGCTTCTGGGATGTCCTACATGAAGTCCCTGTCCCGACGGATACGGGAACTCAATAAGGCCGAAGAATTTCTTTTTGTCCGAACCGTTTACCGCCTCAAAAGCGTGTGCATCGTCCCATCTTTTCTGCCATTTCGACTCAATTTCCTTAAAATTATATTCAATCATTTTACTTATATATTCCTTTCCCTCTTATTGCCGCGGCAGGCAACAGCATGCCGGGCAACAAGCTAAATTACTCTTCTGTTTCTTCCTCTGTTTTCTTTACCGTTCCCGCATCATCCCACAGTCTTTCTATTCCGTAGAACTCGCGCGCCTCCTGCTGCATAACGTGCACTATAACGTCACCATAGTCCATGAGTATCCATGAGCCTGTGCTGTAGCCCTCTCTGTGCAGAACTGAGATTCCTGCCTCGTCCAGCTGCTCCTCAACCTCATCGGCGCATGCGCGAACCTGCACGCTTGACTGACATGAAGCGATTACAAAATATTCGCCCAGTGAGGTTTGCTGCGCAACATCCAAAAGCTCAATGTTAGATGCCTTCTTATCATCAAGCGCCTTTACGGCTATATTTGCCTTTTCTAAAGCGGTCATATCCTTCTTCCCCTTTTCTTTATAATTTCTTTCTGCATATTTCATTCCACGCATCAAGCGTATTGGGATGAATAATCGTTTCCTTTTTTATATTATGCGTAAGCGCCTGACGCACGGCCTCCCTATACGCATCATCAATGTTTTTTGCCGCCAGCCTTCGTATCAGCTCTACACCGTCGTAGTCACGGTTCGGCTCTGTAACATCGGCAATATAAACTATCTTATCCAGAAGCGTCATATCCGCGCGCGCAACCGTATGATAGCGTATCGCATCAAGAATTTCCTCGTCCTCTACACCGTATTCATGCCGCGCGATAAGCGCACCCAGCGGTGCGTGAAGAACCGGATGGCAAAGCCTTGTCATCTCGTCCGGTTCATAACCGTACCGCGTGATCAGCTCTTTCTCCTCCTCCGGCTTAAGGCATTTTGCGCAATCGTGCAGAAGTCCGGCTATATATGCCTTTTCAGTATCTGCTCCGAACCGCTCTGCCATTCTTGCCGCTTCGTCTCTGACCCCGAGGCTGTGCTCAAAGCGTTTTTTCTTCAATGCCTTATGAAGCTTTGACTGCATTTCCTTCTTATTCATCTGTCTCTTTTCCTTACCGATATAATTTATGTTTTTTTATATATTCCTCCACCCCATCCGGCACAAGGTATTTAACGGATTTTCCTTCCGATAGCCTTTTCCTGATTTCAGTTGATGAGATTCCGAACATCGGCGCGTGTATTTCTCTTATATCGCCGTTAAGCTGCGCCGCACGCTCCTTTATAAGCTCCGCTGCAAAGCCTCCGTCTCTGGGATAAACAAGAAGAATACATTTCTTTACTATTATATCCGGCTTGTACCATTTTAAAATATCCCTCAAAGAATCCTCTCCGATTATAAAATACCACTCAACCTCGGGATATTTATCATTCAGCTCCGTCACGGTTTCAAAGGTATAGGAATAAGACTCCTTATTAAGCTCATAGTCAAACGGAACAAGCCCCTTTTCACCTTCGGCAGCAATACTTACCATCTCATGTCTTATATCTGCCGCCGTAACATCGGCATTACGCTTATGCGGCGGGTTTCCGCCCGTCATTATTCGCACCTCGTCAAGTCCGAACTGCTCCATAGCACTGCGCGCAACTATCATATGCCCGTTATGAACCGGATCAAATGTGCCGCCTAAAATACCGATTTTCTTCATTTCTTCGGAATTTCTATATGCCTGTTCTTCTCCTTCTCCGCTCTGCGGTAAAGGATGAACTTGTTTCCGATAGCCTGAACAGGCTCAGCCTTAAGCCGCCTTGCCGTTTCATTACAGGTGTCTCTTGTATCAAGCATAGCACTTTCAAGAATTGAAATTTTAATAAGCTCTCTTTTTTCAAGAACCTCATCTATAGCGCCGATAACGGTATCGGAAAGTCCCTCCTTGCCGATCTGCATAACCGGCTGCAGCTCATGTCCGAGCTTTCTTAAAAACGCTCTCTGTTTTCCTGTTATCATAGATAACCTCCCAATACTATTTGTCCATTACTATTTTGCCAAATTTTATTTTATCATATTTATAAACTGTTGTCAAGGAAAAAATTGCAGCAGCACAGCGGTTAAAACCTCTTTTTACTAAGTTTTCTTCATTGCATTGACTATAGAAAACTTAGTCAAAAGCATATAAAATAACCATATTATACGTTGTTTCCTTATGTTTATTTCCTGCTCTCAAGCCATATGATAAGCACCGACACATCAGCGGGAGAAACACCTGAAATACGCGACGCCTGCCCCAGAGATTTCGGACGTATCTTTTTCAGCTTCTGCCGCGCTTCAAGGCGCAGCCCGTATATTTCATCGTAATCCGTATCCTCCGGCATAAGGCGGCTTTCCATCTTCCTTGCCGCCTCCGCCTGCTGAAGCTGACGCTTTATATATCCGTCATATTTCAGCTTTATCTCCGCCTCTTCAGCCACCTCACGCGGCAGCTGCGGTCTGTCCGGATCACAGTCGGCAAGCTTTGCATAGTCAAGCTCCGGGCGGCGTATAAGCTCCGAAAGTCTTATACCCACCTTTACCGGAGTTGAATTATACCGTTCAAGCACGGGGTTTGCCAGTCTCGGCGGCACGGTTATGCCGTTAATACGCTTAATCTCATTATCCGTCATTTCAAGCTTTTTTAAAAGTCTTTCATACCGCTCATCGCTTATAAGTCCTACACGGTGGCCTATCGGCGTAAGTCTTTCATCCGCATTATCCTGTCTTAAAAGCAGGCGGTATTCAGACCGCGAGGTCATCATTCGATACGGCTCATTCGTTCCCTTTGTAACAAGATCGTCTATAAGTGTTCCTATATAGCCGTCAAGCCGCTGCAAAATCATCGGCTCCTCGCCCTTCAGCTTAAGGGCGGCATTAATTCCGGCAACAAGCCCCTGAGCCGCCGCCTCCTCATAGCCTGAGGTGCCGTTGAACTGCCCCGCTCCGTAAAGACCTTCTATTTTCTTGAACTCCAGCGTCGCGTAAAGCTCCGTAGGATCACAGCAGTCATACTCTATGGCATATGCGCTTCTCATAATCTCGCAATGCTCCAAACCCTCGACGCTTCTGTACATCTCCAGCTGCACGTCTTCCGGAAGGCTTGTGGAAAAGCCCTGGGCGTACATTTCCTTCGTATCAAGTCCCATGGGCTCAATAAAGAGCTGATGTCTGGGGCGTGTGTTAAACCGCACAACCTTATCTTCAATAGACGGGCAGTACCTCGGTCCTACGCCCTCTACAAGACCGCCGTACATCGCGCTCCGTTCAAGATTATCCATTATTATATTATGCGTCTTCTCGTTGGTATAAACCAGCCAGCAGTTTACCCTGTTCTCTCCGGGCTGCCCGGTTTCAAATGAAAACGGTACTATTTCATCGTCACCGGTTTCAACAAGCATTTTATCATAATCGAGTGTATCGGCATGTATCCGCGCCGGCGTACCGGTCTTGAAGCGGCGCAGCGTAATTCCGAGTCTGCGCAGATTATCCGACAGCTCATTCGCCGGGAACATCCCGTCCGGTCCGCTCTCCCTGGAATAACTGCCCATTAAAATCTTACCCTTCAGATATGTTCCGCTCGCTATTATTACCGCCCGGCATCCGTATTCCACACCCGTATGCGTTACAACTCCGCGCACACAACCGTCCTCGACTCTTATATCAACAATTTCCGCCTGCTTTATCTGCAGATTTTCCTGCTCCTCCACACGGCGCTTCATTTCACGATGATAGGTTTTTCTGTCTATCTGGGCACGCAAAGAATGAACCGCCGGGCCTTTGCCGCGGTTAAGCATTTTTGACTGTATAAAGGATGCGTCCGCCGCCTTTCCCATCTCGCCCCCAAGTGCGTCCACCTCACGCACCAGATGTCCCTTGGCTGTCCCTCCAATGCTAGGATTGCACGGAAGATTACCGATTGCATCAAGGCTTATCGAGAACATCACCGTGTTCATTCCGAGTCTTGCACAAGCCAGCGCAGCCTCACAGCCCGCATGACCGCCCCCTATTACTGCAACATCAAAATTTCCCAGTATCATTTAAAGCCTGCTCTCTTGTTCGGATTCCTGCGCGTCAAGATAAGTAATTTTTGCCTCTCGTTTCTTCTCCTGCTTTCTTACCTCTCTGATGTTCTTCTCAATCACACGCGCAGCGTAAAATTCAAGCGGATAGCGGAGGAATATATGTCCTATTACGGCATACAATACTATTCCTACCATCGGATTTATACCTGATCCGAGACCAAAAACTATTGCCGCACTTGTGATTACAATCAGCAGAAAACTCATGGGCAGCTTTGCTATCGCTATGGTAATTGATGATTTTAAAAGGTCTTTAAACTTACATTCGTATGTAACCGCAATCTGATATACATATATATGCATTATCAGATATAAAAACATTATAACCATAGTAAAATACTTTGCAGCCATCAGCATTGCCGCCGCTGAGCCTGTGCTCTTGGAAGCGAGTGCCGAATAAAATCCGACAGCATTCGAGCTTAAAGCGATTATAACCGTATCCACTATAAAAAGAAGAATTGTATGTTTGAAATTTTCCTTGAACTTGTCCCAGCCGTCACTCATCTTCCACACATGCTCTCCTCTTGTAAAACAGCGCGTTATATACGCATAGGATGCAGAAACCGGTCCTGAGCCCATGATATTATACAGAAGAACAGTAATTATTGCACGTATTGATAAATTCAGCATCTGTGCTAATTCCTCTGCACTCGCACCCTCCGCAGCCGTACTCTTTGCCGTTTCCTCTATCGCCGTGCCGATTCCAAGACCGTTCATGACCATAGTTGAAAGTATAACATACGCAAATAACAGAAACGGAAGACTTGCAACAAAGCAAACAAATCCGGAGCTTATCAAATCAAAAAACTTTCTGAACACAATGTCAATATAAAGGAACACTCCCTTTTTCTTAGGCGCGTTCTTGTCAATACCCGGTCCTTCCTTTAAATATCCGTTAAATAAACCCATAAAAATTTCACCTCATTAATTATTTATCTATATTGTATCACAATTTCCCGAACATTACAATAGCTATTTTAAAAAACGGCAAAGAGCTTATCATGCCCGTTTGCCGTATCATATATAGCTTTAACTGTTTCTTAAAATATCACGCCACGCAAAATCCCCGTGCTCCAGACCGTGTATCATCACCTCTGCCGTGGCAATGTTTGTGGCAATGGGTACATTGTGAATGTCACACTGTCTCATAAGAACAGAAACATCACTGTCCATAGCTCCGTTGTCGTCATGATCCAAAATAAAGATAACCAGATCTATTTCACCGTAGGCAACTCTGGAAGCTATCTGAACACCTCCGCCGTCATAGCCCGGCAAAAACTTATGCACCGTCAGTCCGGTATTCTTCATGATTATATTTGCTGTCGGAGATGTTGCAAATAAACTGTTTTTACTCAAAATGCCTTCATAAGCAATGCATAGCTGTACCATAAGCTCCTTCTTGCTGTCGTGCGCTATCAACGCAATGTTCATAAAAAACACCTCCACCGTGCTGTACCATTCACTTTTCAAAATTCCGTTACCGCCCTGTGCCTGAAACCGTATCATAAAATATCAGTTCTTTCACCGAACGGTATTATTATATCACAATTTATCTTTAAAATCAACAAATTTTTCAACAACTCATGCAGAAAAGAAACAGTTATTTTTGTATGTTTTGACTATATCTGTCCAATCAAAGCTGTAAATCACAATGCTCCGTGTTCACGGTAGGATATGCGTATCTCATTAAAATCAGAACTCGGCTGTGCCTACGGTTCTCGGGAACGGAAGTACATCGCGGATATTCTGCATACCTGTTATATACATAACCGCCCTTTCAAATCCCAGACCGAATCCGGCATGCTTGTTTGTACCGTACTTTCTCAGGTCAAGATACCAGTCATAGTCCTTGGGGTCCAGTCCCAGCTCATTCATTCTTTCAACAAGAACGTCATAATTTTCCTCTCTTTGACTGCCGCCGATGATCTCACCGATGCCCGGCACGAGAACGTCAACCGCCGCAACGGTCTTTTTATCGTCATTAAGCTTCATGTAGAATGCCTTGATTTCCTTCGGATAATCCGTTACCATAACAGGACGCTTGAAAACAGTTTCTGTCAGATAACGCTCATGCTCTGTCTGTAAATCCGAGCCCCACTCCACCTTGTACTGGAAATTGTCGTTATTCTTTTTCAGTATCTCTACTGCCTCTGTATAGCTTACGCGCGCAAACTCATTGGATACTACATTGTGAAGTCTGTCAAGAAGCCTCTTGTCGATAAACTTGTTGAAAAACTCCATTTCCTCCGGCGCATTTTCCAAACAGTAGTTTATGATATACTTAAGCATTGCCTCCGCCAGATCCATATCATCCGCAAGGTCGGCAAATGCAATTTCCGGCTCTATCATCCAGAACTCCGCAGCGTGTCTTGTCGTGTTTGAATTTTCCGCACGGAAGGTAGGTCCGAAGGTATATACATTTCTGAATGCCATACAATAGGTTTCAACATTAAGCTGTCCGCTTACGGTGAGATTTGTGCTCTTTCCGAAGAAATCCTTTGAATAATCGATACTGCCGTCCTCTGTTTTAGGAGGATTCTCCATATCAAGAGTTGTCACTCTGAACATTTCACCCGCGCCCTCACAGTCGCTTCCGGTGATAAGCGGCGTGTGAACATATACAAAGCCTCTTTCCTGGAAGAACTGATGGATTGCATACGCAATCAGTGAACGGACACGAAATACCGCGGCAAAGGTGTTTGTACGCGGTCTAAGATGTGCAATCGTCCTGAGATATTCAAACGAATGACGTTTCTTCTGGAGCGGATAGTCAGGTGTGGACAAGCCTTCAATTACCACCTCCGCAGCCTTAATCTCAAACGGCTGCTTTGCCTGCGGCGTAAGCTCAAGCATTCCCTTTACCGTGATTGCAGCGCCTACATTAAGCTTGGCAAGCTCTTTATAATTTTCAAGCTTTTCCGCCTCAATAACAACCTGCACCCCGCTGAAGAAGCTTCCGTCGTTATGCTCTATAAATCCAAAGCTGTTTGACGCGCGGACTGTCCGCACCCATCCCGAAACGGTTACTTCTTTTCCTCCGTAGCTTTCTGTGTCCCGATAAAGACTTTTTACAACTGTTTTCATATTTTCCGGTAAATCCTTTCGATTAATTTTATTTGATTGTAACGGTCATCCCATTATATTAATACCGTTATCCTTGCAGGTCTTAAGCATATCCGCGGGCCATACGCTCTGCTGTACCTCACCGATATGCGCCTTGTTAAGCATAATCATGCAAAGCCGTGACTGACCGATACCTCCGCCGATACTATACGGCAGCTCCTTGTTAAGTATCATCTTGTGGAAATCCAACTCCAGTCTTTCAAGGCAGTCTGCCTCCTCAACCTGTGATTTGAGGGAAATCTCGTCAACTCTTATGCCCATTGATGAAAGCTCAAACGCGCAGTCAAGCAGCGGATAGTAGACAACAATATCAGCATTAAGCTCCCAGTCATCGTAGTCCGGAGCGCGTCCGTCATGACGGATACCCGATTCAAGCACCTTGCCTATCTGCATAATACACGCCGCATGATGCTCTCTTAAAAATTTATTCTCTCTCTCCTTCGGAGTGTCATCCGGATACATATCCTCCAGCTCCTGTGTCGTTATAAAGGTTATATCCTCCATAAAATAATTTTTCAGACATTCATACTCTGCGCAGACCTTCTTTGCCGTTCTGCGCATTGAAGCATATATTTTCTTTACAACCTCCTTAAGTGTTGCAAGCTCACGCTGTTCCTTTTTGATAACAGCCTCCCAGTCCCACTGATCAACATACATTGAATGGAGATTGTCAACCTCCTCATCCCGGCGGATTGCGTTCATATCCGTATAAAGCCCCTCGCCCGGCTGAAAGTCGTATTTACCCAGTGTGAGACGCTTCCACTTTGCAAGTGAATGCACGATTTCGACATTGGCACCGCCTATGCACGGCGCATCAAAGGTTACGGGACGCTCAACACCGTTAAGGTTATCGTTAAGACCGGTTTCGGGACGTACAAACAGCGGTGCGGAAACACGCTGAAGATTCATTGCCGCAATAAGCTCCTTCTGGAAGGTGTCCTTTATGAACTTAATGGCAGTCTCTGTTGTTCTTCCGTCAAGATCGGATCTGTAATTTTTAGGAATGATTAATGCCATTTCCAATATACCTCTTTTCTTTTTACTGAATTATTATATAAGTTTCGTTTTAATCGACAATTTCAATATTATCAAGCTGAGCCTTAAAGCTTGCCCTTATCGCCGCAAGATATTCCTTCCGCAAAGCCGCCTGTTCATCCTTTTCTGCGGCTGTCAGTCCCTGCGCGGTTTTCGACTTTCTTGCAAGCTCGTTAATTCTTTCTATTTTTGCCTTTTCCATAATCAGCCTTCCGTTATCTCCTGTCCGAGATATTTTGCAACCGACTGAACATCCTTGTCGCCGCGACCGGAAAGACATATTATCATAATCTGATCCTTGCCCATGGAAGGCGCAATCTTTCTCGCCAAAGCTACCGCATGTGCCGACTCGATTGCCGGTATGATGCCCTCAAGCTTTGAAAGATATACAAAAGCATCAACAGCCTCTGTGTCGGTTATGGGCAGATACTTCGCCCTGCCCGTGTCACGCAGCATTGCGTGCTCCGGACCTATGCCCGGATAGTCAAGACCGGCGGAAATTGAATATACGGGAACAATGTTTCCGCCCTTATCCTGAAGGAATATGGACTTCATACCGTGCAGAACTCCCACAGTACCGCAGGTGAGCGATGCTGCCGTTTTTTCTGTATCCACACCCTCTCCGGCAGCCTCCGCACCGTAAAGCGCAACTGACGGCTCATCTATAAAATCCGCAAACATTCCTATCGCATTTGAGCCGCCTCCGACACATGCCATTACCGCATCGGGAAGTCTCCCCTCAGCCTGCAGTATCTGCTGCTTTGCCTCAATGGAGATTACACTCTGAAAATGCTTCACTATCGCCGGATACGGATGCGGTCCAAGAGCGGAGCCGAGAACATAAAAGCTGTCGTCGGCATGAGCTGTCCACTGTCTCATAGCCTCATTGGTAGCGTCCTTTAAAACACCCGAGCCCGATGTGACCGGATGAACCTTAGCTCCCAGAAGCTCCATTCTGAATACATTAAGCGCCTGCCTCTTTGTATCCTCTATACCCATATACACGTCACATCCAAGACCGAGAACGGTTGCAAAGGTAGCGGTAGCAACGCCGTGCTGTCCCGCACCCGTCTCCGCTATCACCTTTTTCTTTCCCATTCTCTTTGCCAGAAGGCACTGTCCGATAACATTATTTATCTTATGCGCTCCCGTATGATTAAGATCCTCGCGCTTAAGATATATCTTTGCGCCACCCAGATCCTTTGTCATTTTATCGGCATAGTATAGAACAGACGGTCTGCCGGTATACTGCTTATGATAATAATTAAGCTCCTTTAAAAAATCCTCGTCATCCTTATACCTCTCGAATGCCGCTTCAAGCTCAATCAGTGCATTCATAAGTGTTTCCGACGCATATTGACCGCCGTATTCACCGTATCTGCCTTTCTTATCCATTATATCCTTCCTCCAAACACAAACAACGCCAACCGCAATGTTATGATTGGCGCTATTGCTATTAATTTATTCCGTTGTTATCGATACTGTATATGTATCTTCGTCCCAGTCAACCTTTGCGCCCAGTGCTTCCATGACAAAACGCAGAGGAACAAAGGTTCTGTCCTCTTTTATCTCTGCCGCAGAGTCAAGCTCTACCTTATCATCGTTTACAAACGCCTCGTTATTTCCTATCTGCAAGACAACGCTTGTGCAGTCCTCCCCGCTGCCCTTTACGGCAATAACTGTTTTTTTAGACTCGTCCCACAACACATTGGCGTCCGCAGCCTCAAAGACAGCCCTGAACGGAATCATTGTATTGCCTGCATCGGTAATATACGGCTCAGCGTCCAATGTCATAATTTCGCCGTTGAATTTTATTGTAGGGGTCTTGGCAGATACTGCTGATGAGCTCACAAGCATCACCGCAGCTGCAGCTCCCGCGATAATCTTTCTCATGATATATTAACCTCCTGTACGCGCGGCAAAGGCTCTTACCGCACTGCAATTATAAGCTTATTATCTTATGCTATTTTATCACACATACCTCAATATGTCAAGAATATATTTGTTTCATACCTCAAAACCGAGCCGAAGATGAATGCTTCTGCCCTGTCAGGGTCATATTAAAACCCGGTCAGCGTAAAAAATGCTATAACAACAATGCCGACAAGAATTCTGTACCAACCGAACGCCGTAAAGCTGTGTTTTTTTACAAAGCTCATAAGAAATCTTATAATCGGCAGCGATACAAGATACGATACGAGAAATCCCGTAATAAGAATACCCCATTGATTCGATGTAATCATTCCGTCATACTTCAAAAGCTTTATAAAGGTTGTTCCGAACATAATAGGGATTGCGAGAAAAAACGAAAACTCCGCCGCAACAGCCCTTTCACAGCCCGCAATTCTTCCGCCCAGAATGGTCGAGCCCGAACGCGATGTACCAGGCACGATTGATAAAACCTGAAACAGCCCGATTATAAAAGCGGTTTTATAGCTCATGCCGTTTATGTCCGCAATGTTTGTTTTAAGTGGAAGACGTTCTACGACTATGAACGCTATGCCGTATATAATAAGCATTGCCGATACAACCTGCCACGTTTCAACAGCATCCATAAGATCATTTAAGAGCAGTCCGATAACGCCCGCCGGAATAACACCCACAAGCACCTTGAACCACATCCGCCACGTATCCGTTTTTTCTTCCCTTGATTTCTTCGGTGAAAAAGGATTCAGCTTACGGAAGAACAGCGTACATACCGCCAATATTGCCCCCAGCTGTATCACATACAGGTACATAGGAAAAAAATCCTCCGTCACCGTGAATGAACCCGGAGCCTTCATCAGCTCATTTACAATTATAAGGTGTCCTGTGGAGCTTATCGGCAGCCACTCGGTTATTCCCTCCACAATTCCCAGAATAATGGATTTTATATACTCTGCAATAATCATTAATCTTCAATTCCCCTTATGTAGTCAATTATTAATTTTGCGCCGCCCTCAATGCCCAGCTTCTTTGAGTTAATACATATGTCATAGTTGAGCATATCGCCCCAGTCGCGGTTCGCATAGTAGCTGTAATACGTCTTACGCTGCTTATCGGTCTTTACAACCCTCTCCCTTGCCTTCTTCTGAGTAAGACTGAATGCGTCCATAACTCTGCCGACTCTGTGTTCGAGCGGAGCGTGAACGAATACATTAATAACCTCAATATCCTCCTCATCCTCAAGAACATAATCCGCGCAGCGTCCCACTATTACACAGTTATCCTCCCGGGCAAGCTTCTTTATTACATTTGACTGGGCAAGAAACAGCTTATCGTTAAGCGGCATCTCATAATAGAGAGGGCCTGCAACACCACTTACCGAATAGCTGCCGCCGACAAGCGAATATAAGAGACTTGACGATGCCTTTTCGTCAAAGTTCTTAACAGCCTCACTTGAAATGTTGCTTTCCTTTGCCGCAATTTCCACAAGCTCCTTATCGTAGAACTTATATCCAAGCTCCTTTGCGATAAGCCGGCCTATGTCATGCCCTGCCGAGCCGTACTGTCTTCCTATCGTGATTACTCTTTTCATAGTGTTGTTCCTTCCTTTCCTTTGTTTTTACAAAGCCGCGGCGCGGCTCTGTTAAAATTCAGCATGGTTTTTGTACTCTTCCATATAGTAATTGATTTTGTCTACATAATTACGCGTTTCGGTAAACGGTATATATGTCAGCGTTATGCCGTCAGAGCTGCAGTTCGGATCGGACAGCCACTTATCCACATTCCCTGCTCCCGCATTATATGCGGCAAGAGCGGTATTTACGACTCCGTATCTGTTTATAAGAGTTCTCAGAACAAAGCAGCCGATTTTTATATTCGTTTCCGGATCCATATAATTATAATATTCAAGTCCCATTTTTGCCGCATACTCCATCGCCGTTTCCTCCGTGAGCTGCATAAGCCCTCCGGCATACGGAGATCTT
The DNA here is from genome assembly GCA_029219585.1 of Clostridiales bacterium. Lineage (GTDB taxonomy): Bacteria > Bacillota > Clostridia > UBA1381 > UBA1381 > Ornithomonoglobus. Next base: position 34,269 of record JAQXTR010000011.1, on the reverse strand, counting down.
GCGTCTGCTACAAAGTTGCTTTCCTGCTTTATAACCGCTATCACAAGATACGGGTCCAGATCATTTTCCTTTGCATAGCGTACAATATATCCGCTGTACTGCACAGGATACTTTACCTGTCTGCTCAGCTTCAGTCCGCCTCGTATTCCCAAAACAGATGCAATCACCACTGCCGCTGTACACAGCAGTATAAAAAGATTCCTCTGCGCTCTCTTTTTTCTTGCCTTACGGCGCTGATTCTTTTTCTGCTGCAGCCTTGATCTCGTTGTAGATGTGCTCAATTTGCTCTCCTAATCCATCATTCTTATTATTTTCTATAACATAGTCCGCATAAGCGATATATTCGGCGTCGGACATCTGCGCATTGATCCGCTTTTGCGCAGCTGCGCGGCCGATTCCGTCCCTCGCCGTTATTCTGTCCGCCCTCACACTGCTCGGGGCTGTAACCACTGCCAGCCTGCGGCACATACCCTGAACCGGGCTGCCTATAATTACCGCGCCGTCAATTGCGCCTATTGCCGCACCCGACGCATCAAGCTCTCTTGTGAGGTACTTCTTTATATACTTATGCGTTATATCGTTCAATAACGACAGTTTGTTTTCATCCGCAAAAACAATTTCCCCAAGCCTTTTACGGTTCAGCGTACCGTCATTATTTATTATATCCTCTCCGAACGTCTCTTCAAGCTCGGCAATGCAAGGCGTACCTTTGCCCGTAACCGCATGCGCCGCCTTATCCGCATCGGCAACATATACCCCCAGTCTTCTGAAATAATCGCTTACCGTAGACTTTCCGGCGCCCGTGGGGCCTGTTATTCCGAATATATACATCACTGCTCCCCTATATTCTCTATCTGCCAGTCAATCGGCTCTCTGCCGTTACGCTTGAGCACCTTGTTTGCCAGCTTGAAGTGTCCACAGCCGAAAAAGCCCCGGCTTGCCGATAACGGACTCGGGTGCGCCGCCGTAAGGATCAGATGCTGAGGATTTGTAATCTGCTTCATCTTTTCCTTTGCGTTATTGCCCCAGAGCATAAATATGACAGGATCCTCCCTCTCGTTTAAAAGCTCTGTGATCCTTGCCGTAAACTGCTCCCATCCCTTATTCCGGTGTGAATTTGCCAGCCCATCGCGCACCGTAAGAGATGCATTTAAAAGCATTACTCCCTGTCTTGCCCATTTTTCCAGATAACCGTTATCCGGTATATAGCAGCCCAGCTCATCGTGAAGCTCCTTATAAATGTTCATAAGCGACGGGGGAATTTTAACTCCCTGCTTTACCGAAAACGCAAGACCGTGTGCCTGTCCAGGCTCATGGTACGGATCCTGACCGAGTATCACTACTTTCGTGTCCTTATACGAGGTCCATTTCAGCGCATTGAAAATATCATACATATCGGGATGGATTGTATGGGTTTTATACTCCTGCGCCAAAAACGCGCGGAGCTTTTTATAATAGTCCTTTTCAAATTCATCCTTTAACAGTTCATCCCAGTCATTTCCGATAGATACCATTATACATCCTCCGACATTTAATATTACAAGTAGTATACCATAATTTTGACCAAATATCAAGTGAATTTACTTTAAATTTTAAGCTGTCACCTCACAGTCCTATTTTACAAAATGCTTTACCTCGTTTATTATCATTCTTCCGTAGCGTTCCGCTTTGGCTCTGCCTATGCCGTCAACCTCCAGCAGCTCATCATACGTCTGCGGCAGACGCTTGCATATGTCAATAATTGTCTTGTCGGAGAAAATGACATACGGCGGAACACCCTGTATTCTGCTCTGCTTAAGACGCACAAGCCTGAGCTTCTCAAACAGCTCCCTTTCCTTCGCATCCGAGAGAACCGCCGGTGTTCTTGCAGGTTTTTTATCACGCTTTGGCTGCTGTCCTTCAATCGCAGCCTTTGCTTTTGCAAATGTGATTTTCTCCCGCTTCTCCCTGCGCTTTGCCGCAGCATTGCAGGAGGAGCAGTTGCCGCACTCAAGCAGCGAGTGCTCGCCGAAATACCGCAGGATATTCGCTCTTAAGCATCCGGACGTGTTACAATAATCAACCATTTTATTAAGCCGTCTCATATCCAGCTTCTGAATATTTTTCCTCTGCTCTGCCGTGAGCTCGTCATTGTTATCCGTATTATCTATAAAATATTTTATCGTATATATGTCCTTGGGCATATACAGCATAATGCAGTCAGCAGGCTCTCCGTCACGCCCCGCGCGGCCTGCCTCCTGGTAATAGTTTTCTATATTTTTGGGCATGTTATAGTGAATGACAAAGGACACGTTTGACTTATCTATCCCCATCCCGAACGCATTTGTCGCAACCACCACAGGACATCGGTCAAAAATGAAATCCTCCTGATTTTTCTTTCTTTCCTCACTTGACAGTCCCGCATGATACCTTGTAACATTCTTTCTCAGCGAACACAACCCCTCATATACCTCATCAACCGCCCTGCGCGTTGAGCAGTATATAATTCCGCTTTCACCCTCGTGATCATCAAGGATGTCCAGCAGCTCATCAAACTTATCACGCATTGACGATGGTCTTCGCACCTCAAAATACAGATTCGGTCTGTCAAAGCCGGTAGTGATTACAAACGGATCGTCAAGCTGCAGAATGTTTACAATATCATCGCGCACCTCGCGCGTTGCCGTTGCAGTAAACGCACCGATGACGGGGCGCTTGGGGAGCTTATCTATAAAGCTCATGATTTTCAGATAGCTCGGCCGGAAGTCCTGCCCCCACTGCGATACACAATGCGCTTCATCTATTGCAATATAGGATATGTTCATACGGCTGCATACCGATAGAAAAAAATCCGTTTCAAGCCGCTCCGGCGATACATATATAATTTTATATACACCCTTAAGCATATTTTCACAAACCTTTTTTCTCTGCCCCTCGTTAAGAGATGTATTATAATACGCACCGCGGATACCGGACTGAACAAGTGCCGTAACCTGATCGTTCATAAGCGAAATAAGCGGTGATATAACAAGTGTTACACCCTCAGCCATAAGAGCCGGTATCTGATAGCACATGGATTTTCCGGCACCTGTAGGCATAATCCCCAGCACATCGCGTCCGTCAATAAGCGCCGATATAAGCTCCTCCTGCCCCTGCCGGAAGCTGTCATGTCCGAAATATTGCTTAAGCATCCTTCTTGCCGTTGTTATTTGTTCTGCATCAGGCATTTTAAATCTCCTTTATATTATTTTCTTAAAACAAAAAGCAGTCCGTTTTTCCGGACTGCATTATTTTTAGGGGGACCCTTGTCTTTTCAGACAAGGGCATATGAAAAAAAGGATGGTGTGACTGCTAATGCAGTCCGATTAAATCTTATTGGCTGTTTCAGTGTGCGGTTAATTTTTTACAAGCTTTAAGTGGTTTGGAGCAGTTCGCACAAGCTGCACTCTCAACTTACCTAGATTATAACACATAATTCACTAAATTACAAGTATTTTTTTTGTTTTTTTGGTTTTTTGCCACATTTACTATATTACAACTCATTTTAAAGAATATTTGCATATATTTTGCATATATTTTGCACATATTGTGTCTGCTCCTTTTTTCGATGACAGCCTTATTCTTATTTTTGTTTTCCGACCTCATGCCGACTGCCTCTTATTGTGTAAAAACATCGTGAGCGACACCCCGCAGATTATAACATATCCTATGACGCTGAGACAATCCGGGATCTGTCCGAACACAAAGAAGCCCAGCCCTGCGGCAAATATGATCTGCGTATAATCGAAAACTGAAATCTCCCGTGCCGGAGCATAGGAGTATGCTGCGGTTATAGTGAACTGTCCCCCTGCCGCGCTTATTCCGGCGCATATAAGTATAAGCAGCTGCTGCCATGTCATAGGCTGAAAGTTAAATATAAGATAGGGCAGCGTCAGAAGACATGAGAACGCGGAGAAAAAAAACACGATATACGTTTTCCTTTCCCCTCTTTCCGTCAGCTTTCTGACCATTGTATACGCAATACCTGCGCCCAGTCCGCCGCATAGTCCGACAAGGCTTGCCGGATTAAGCAGTCCGGGTGTCGGCTTTATTATAAATAAGCTGCCTATAAACGCAATTATTACCATAGCTCCCTGAAAAACCGTTACCCGTTCTCTTAGCACAATAAAGGAGAAAATAACCGCAAAAAACGGTGAAAGCTTGTTCAGCATGGACGCGTCCGCAAGAACAAGGTGATCTATTGCGTAGAAGTTGCACAGAATGCCCAGCGTTCCGAACACAGCCCTTGCTGTAAGCCCCGGAAGACTTCCCTTCTTCCACATAAAGCTCTCACGGTTTTTAAGCAGTGTGACTGCCGCAATCACTGCGGCAACAATATTTCTGAAAAAGCTTTTTTCAACCGAAGGCAGATCTCCCGCCAGTCTTACAAACATATTCATAAGAGCAAAGCAGAACGCCGATGCTATAATACACAGAGCTCCCTTCGCCTTATCCGATTTTATTGTTTCACTCAATTCATTTCAACCTCTTTCCACTATCGCTTCCGCCGTTTTTATTCCGTCAATCGCAGCCGTCATTATTCCTCCCGCATAGCCTGCGCCCTCTCCGCATGGGTATATGCCGTATATGCTTGACTGCTTTGTTTTCTCATCGCGGATAATTCTAACAGGAGATGATGAGCGTGTTTCCGGTGCGGTAAGCAGCGCGCCGTCTGCTGCAAAGCCCTTTATCTTCCTGTCCATTTCCGGCAGTGCCTCCCGCATAGCCTCTGTTACAAAGCCCGGCAGCAGCTTGTCAAGACTGCACATCCTTATCCCGGGTTTATAGCTTGGCGTCACCTCAGCTTCAGCTCCGTTGTGTCTGAGAAAATCGCCCACAGTCTGCGCCGGAGCGGTATAATTTCCGCCGCCCATATCATATGCCTTTTCCTCGATTTCTCTCTGAAAGCGGCATCCCTCAAGCACATCATCTCCCGGCAGATCCCCAGGAGTTACGTTAACAAGCAGCGCGCTGTTTGCATTCTCTCCGTCCCGTGCAAAGCAGCTCATTCCGTTTGTTACCACACCTTCCGGCTCGGAGGCTGATGCAACAACCTCTCCTCCCGGACACATACAGAAGGTGTATACTGTCCTGCCGTTTGAGGTCTTTACCGAAAGCTTGTAGTCAGCCGCGGGAAGAAAACGGAGCATATCACCGTATTGGCTGCGGCTTATAAGCTCCTGCTTATGCTCTATTCTCGCCCCTATTGCAAATACCTTTCTTTCCATTGCAATTCCGGCATCTCTGAGCATCTCAAACGTATCCCTCGCGCTGTGCCCTGCGGCGATTACAAGTGTATCCGTTTCGATTTCATAATCCCCCGCCGCAGCGCTCACCTTAACTCCGGTTATCCTGCATTCCTCGGTTATAATCCCGCACAGCCTTGCGCCGAAGCGCACCTCGCCGTGATGCCTTATTATATCCTCCCGAAAGCTCTTAACCATACCGCGAAGTCTGTCCGTTCCAATATGCGGCTTCGCGCGGTAGGTGATCTCATATGGCGCGCCGTGCTTTGCAAACTGTTCAAGAATAAATCCCGTTCTCGGATCGTTAACACCTGTTGTGAGCTTTCCGTCAGAGAAAGTTCCCGCGCCGCCCTCTCCAAACTGTACATTTGATTCGGGGTTAAGCTTCCCTTCATTTCTGAGCCGCTCTACATCCTTAATTCTCGTGTCCACATCCTGACCGCGCTCAAGAACAATCACCTTAGCACCGTGCCTCGCCAGCATATATGCGCACATCATGCCTGCCGGACCAAAGCCTGCAATAACCACCGGCTTTGAGGGCGGTATTCCATTCGGAAATTTATAACGCTTGTCATTAACACGCGATGCGCCTTTTATCTGCTTTATTGCCTTATTCTCGTTTTCCGCGCCTATATCAACGGTATATACATAATGTATATCGTCCTTTTTCCTTGCGTCAATAGACTGCTTTACTATTCTGAAGGATTTAACTCCCTTCAGCTTATATTTCTTTGTCACAAACTCCGGCAGTTTTTCCTCCGGCAGCTGTACCGGATATTTAATATTACTGATTCGTATCATGCTTTACCTCTTTCAACAATTCATCTCTGTCATTTTCGAGCTCTTTGCGCATCACCATATCGAGAAGTCTGTTCAATATATCCCCCAGCTCCTTACCCGGCTTTATTCCGGCTTCAATAAGATCCCTTCCGTTTATTTTCAGTTCTGACGTCCTGCAGCACTGATTTTCACCTGTTATCCTGTTAAGCAAGGCTTCTGTTTTCTCCGGATTCTCACACTTTCCCGTAATCTTCCCCAACTGCAAAAGCCGTCTGCACTGTGCCTCTCCCATCTTATTAAGAACACATTTTATGGAGTAGCTGTCAGGGATAAGCTCCGTTTCAATATTTCCGACAAGCTCCGTCACACAGCGTCTTGTTCCGTTATCGAATTTAAGCCGCCTCATCGTATTGTCTGCCTCCTCAGCATTCATTCCTAAATTATATCCGAGCATCAGTGCCATTCTCACGGTCTTGCAGCAGTTCTCCGCTCCGGTCAGAGCAGACGGATGATATAAGGCTCTTTCTTCACAGCCTGCCGCGGTCCTTATTATATCCGGATTCCTTTGCAGGATACAGACAGAAAACCGCCGCGGATAGTCAAGCATACGCCAAAGCTCATCTCTTATACGCTCCGCCGACACGTTTCTGATAAGCTTCATATTCCGATAAGTGCTTTTTTTCGTTTTATCCTCAAGCTCAAAGCCGAGCTGGCAGGCAAACCTCCATGCTCTTAATATTCTCAGAGCATCCTCCCCAAAACGGGCATCGGGATTCCCTACGCTTCTTATTATTCCGTTTTTTATATCATCAGCGCCGCCGAAAGGGTCTGCTATGCCTTCAACAGGACTGTAGGCCATTGCATTCATTGTAAAGTCACGCCTTGATAAATCCTTTTCTATATCCGCCGTAAACTCAACATAATCCGGTCTTCGGTTATCGCTGTAGCTGCCGTCAATTCTGAATGTTGTTATCTCATACGGCTCATGGTTTGACACAACCGTCACGGTGCCGTGCTTAAGTCCTGTCGGTATTACATGATAATCCCGAAAAACACGCATTATTTCCTCCGGTCTTGCCGAGGTGCATATATCATAATCATGCGGCTCCCGCCCCATAACCGTATCACGCACACAGCCGCCGACAACATACGCCTTATAACCGAATTCATAAAGCTTTGCTATAAGCCTTGAGGGCGTTTCGGGAATTTCAATTTTCATTGCCTGTCTCCTCCAATCCGCAGATAACAGCATCATATACTCCTGTTTTGGAGACTAAGCATGTTATTATGAAAGCTGATGTGCATTTTCAAGTTCACGCTGAATATATTCTATGAATCGCTCATGAATCGCTTCATCCGATCCCTGTTCAACCGGTGCTCCGGGTTCTATGGTTGTTCCGGCACCAAGAACAGCACTTTTCAATGAATATACCGGAAAACCATCTGAATAATAACGTTCAAAGTAATAGCCGTCATAAAGCTTTAACTCGCTGCCGCTCAATTCAAGTAATCCGTATGAAGCAGCCATTTCGCCGTGCGCATAGGTTTTGAGCAGCATATCTTTTCCGTCTTTATGTACGTAAAACAGCTCGCCGGAATTAACGTACGGGTCTGAATCATGAGACGATACCGTAGCCGCAATTCTGTACACATCCCCGTACGCCTTATATACGCTCGCAATGGTCACACTATCGTTTGTCCACCAACACAAAAGCTCATCATTCCCGTCACCATCCATGTCAAGGAGTACAAAATCGGAATATTGGCAGTCTGAAGCGGACAGAGGGACTTCAAATCCGGGTGCAACCTCAGGAACTGCAGGATTGGTTTTAACCCTGTTGATAACAGTCATATAATCGGCCGTTCTTTCCGTCCTAAGACTGATAATATATCTCTGAAGAATAGCCGAAGTTTCAGCCCTTGTTACATTATCTGCGGGGTTTATCATTTTTTTATCATCACCCTTAATGATGCCTGACATTACAGCCCACTTTACTGCATCCCTTGCATAACCGGTTATTTTATCTGTATCTGCGAACACACTGAGATCTTGATCGGAAGCATCATTTTCTTCATTTGAAAGCTTATAAGTATTGTATATGGTTGACACAATCTGTTCCCTTGTAAGATTTGCGGAACCGTTAAAATCTTCAGCCATAAACTCATTCATGATACCGGTATCCGATACCCATTCTTCTGCAACGTCTGCCCAGTTTTCACCCTCTGTTACAATATCTCCTTTTGAATTGAGTCTGTAAAGAATTACAGCCAGCTGATCTCTTGTAACAGTATCCTGAGGCCCGAAAATTACACCGTCGTAACCTTTTATAAGCCCATTGTTGTATACAAATGTAACAGCATCCGTAAACCACTGATTCTGACAATCCTTAAATGGATTAACAGTGAAATTCTCTGCAGATTCTGCTGCCTGATCAGCTGTGTCTGTTGTTTTATATGTATCTGACGCAAACGCAAGCAAGGTACCAGACCCCGCTGTTATTGCTGCAGCACATAATAATGCAATAAATTTTGACATAAAGTCCCCCCTTGTTCTTTTACAAGTAATTTTTTGTACGACAATATTATAACACCAAGACTTTGAATTTGCAATAAATATGAATAAATTTTATTCAATTATTCACTATAGTTTTACTTAAGCTCCCTATAACCTCCTCATCAGCAATTTCTTATTTCGTCATATATGATAAATAAACCATTTATCAGTCATAAAACGCCCATCAGTCTCGTAATAATAGAATACAGAGGTAATGAAAGGACAAGACGATAAATGAAGCGGTTCAGAACATATGTTATTACTAAAAAAACTCTCATAAAAGCCGGTGTCATATCCGGCAGTACAGTGGCTGTGGCAGGACTGATATTTGCCGCCAAAAGCTTTTCGCCGCCGTCTGTTCCGGCATTTTCCGGCAGAGCAGATATATCCGAGGCAATTCTTGACGAAGGGATTCCCAAGGAGGACGAGCCGTTTGATGTATCCGGTTTTATTTCCGGTATCCTGGGCTTTGATACTGATAAACCGGAAACGATAATAGAAAGCTCATCGGCAATTTTTAATGACACTCAGCGTCAAACGGAGCTGCCTGCTGCATCGGAGGAGCCGAAGCAGCAAGAAAAACCGCGCATGACAGACTCTCCGAAGCCGGCAGAATATGCCGCTAACGGACTGCCCACTCACGAACAGATTGTATCGGCCTCCGGACTTAAGATGAACAACGCAACGAATTATAACGTGAATCTCGATGCATTGTGCGCAGAGTCTCTTGAAATAAGCCTTGACAATTCCGGTCCGGAGGTGCTTATTATGCACACTCATACAACCGAATGCTTTTCCGGTGATGAAATGGCGGGAGAATCCGAACGTACAGCCGATGAGGCACGCAATATGTGCGCTGTGGGCGATGTTATTGCCGATACGCTCGAAAGCTATGGTATACAATGCCTTCATGATAAAACAATTCATGACTATCCCACCTATCAGGGCTCATATACACGGGCGCTTAATACAATAACATCCGATATAGAAAAGTATCCGTCAATAAAGGTGGTTCTTGATGTTCACAGGGACGCTTATGTATACAGCGACGGCTCAAAGCTCAGAGTCACGGCTGAAATTAACGGCAGAGAAACAGCTCAGGTTATGCTTGTTCTCGGAACGGACAGTATGGGACTTTATCACCCGTACTGGCAAAAAAATCTTTCTCTTGCCTGCAAGGTACAGAGTGCGGCAAATATAATGTATCCGGGAATGATGCGGCCAATTGACCTAAGGCGTGAGCGCTTCAATATGCACGTAACAACCGGCTCGCTGCTTATGGAGGTAGGAAGCAACGGAAATACACTTGAGGAAGCGGTGTCCTCAGGAGAATATATCGCAAAAGCCCTTGCGGCGGCATTGCTGAACGGCAAATGAACAGAATAATGAAAAAGCCGCAACAATCGGAATTCATTCTGACCGTTACGGCTTCTTTATTTACTTAATTGTAATTACTGATAAATTACGATAAACTTTGCAGTTGGTGTTGCAGATGAATCTTTTATAGATCCGGATACATATGCAAGAAGTATCTTTGAGCAGTTGTCTCCGTAATCCTCTGCGCCCTTAAGATCCTTGAAGCTGATTGAGGTGCCCGATGTTCCCTCCGCATAAGGTGTAAACTCATTCTCTGTAGAATCGTACCTTACAATCTTTGTGGAGCTTGAAACCTTGATTTCAATATAATCATCGGGAAGCTTGCCTTCGGCGTCAAAACCGCTTGCGGTTACATAAATCTGATTCTCATCCTCAAGCACCTGACGGACATTGCACATAAACGCGCGTGAGGAAATATCTGTATAGTTACCTCCTGTTTCCCAATAGTTATTATCAGGCTCCGTCAAATTATTCTTCGGGAAACGGAAATCAAACTTATATTTCTGCCAGTTATTTTCCTTTGACTGCTCCTGCTCTTCTGTCCAATCGTAGCTTCTTCCGGTCGTACTGTCAGCGTTGCCCTCCAATACGGATTTGATTTCGTCATAATCCTGAACCTTCATGTATGAGTCCAGCTCTTTATCATTGTTGCTTCCGACAAGAACTACGTCACCCTTGCTCAGACGATTGAAATCGCTTGCAGCTGATGCTGCTATTGTCGATGAGCTCTTTGTATCAGACGAATCATATGTGTAAAGCTTATCTACAACATCTCCGTCATCAACCTCCTGGTTGATGTTGTCATATATGAGCCTGTACGGAGTTGAATAAGTAATTGCGGTACCGCTCTTCAGTTCTGAATTGTAAATAAGCATACATGCCGGATACTTTGAATCATCAACATCATAAGCGTCAAGGTAATACGATTTGCCTGAAGACATAGAGTTTGTTGTGATTGCCGATTTAAGCGAATAAGAATCAACATCAGTTCTGTCCTTCGGAATTACAAACAACGGTGTTGATGATTTGATTGAATACATTGTTGCACCGCTGCTTGAGTCGCTGCTCTTTACACTTGATGAGCTTACATAATACTTCATATCAGGATTCATCTCCTGATATCTTACAAGCTTGCTAGTGTCAGCATTCTTTGAACCGCTACTTGTTGTGTCAAAGGTTACTATTTCCTCAATGGTATTTCCCATCAGACGTACACGTACAAGCTGGCTGTAGTTCGTTGTTACAATTCCGGGCATATCCTTGTCCGGGTTTGCATATTTCGCATTTTCCTCAAGCTTTGAAATTATCTCCTCCGGTGATGCCTTCTTTGAGTTAAGCTTCGGGCTATCGGAAATTTTATAACTCTTTACGGAGTATTTTGTTGATGACGTAAAGGAGGTTATGTTGCCGTTTGAAGGAGCAAACATTTTAATAAAGTAGTCTTCTCCTTCACTGGATGTATCAATAACATACGCATACGGATAGTAGTTTGCCGATTTATTTACCGTACCCCATTCAACAGCACCCATAACATCAAGATACGCCGTTATTGACGCACCCGTTTCAAGCGTTACCTGCTCTTTTTTCTCCATATATGTGCGGAAACGGTCTGTCACTCTGTACTCAACACCGTCTATTGCTATGGTCTTATCCTTTACGTTTTCACCTATATTAAGCGATGTGATTGAACCCTTTACAGTCTTTGATGTAACATAAACAGTGCGGTAAGCATTTGAAGCGTCAAGGCTCTCTGCATAGTTTACAACATCTCCGGCAAGGATTGATGTAGGGGCTATTGATGAGCCGTTCTTCGTAATGCTGAAGCTGTAATCCGAACTGTCAGGATCAAGAATCAGATATTTACCCGCAATCGTTTTATCGGAAATTCTGTAGTCCGAGGATGACGGTGACGCATTTGCTACAACGGTATCATAGTCATAAATATCTACAATATTATATGTACCTGTCGAACCTGTATCGATAAACTTTACTGTACCGTAGATGAAATATTCGCTGTCCGGATTAAGCCATTCCGAAAGTGCATCTGCAGGTGTGAAGATTTTTCCTTCGGAAAGTTCAACATCGTTCTGCACAGCTCTTCCGTTATAACGGATTGTAACTTTCGAAGGATCAATCTTAATCGTTGCCTTCTTATCTGTGCCGTCCTTGTAATATTTAAAGCTCTGACCGTCAAATGACTCTGCATCATAGCTCATAACGGTAACTTCTGAATTCTTATAGGTTTCATTATCAATATCGATAAGGAATCTGTCCTCCGAATTACCGTCCTTACGGAAATATATCTGAACCGTCTTACCAAGATAGTCAGACATTTCAGAAAGTGATTTTGTATACTCACGGTAGTCTATAACATATTCGTTACCCGTTGTCTGTTCGTCAATGGCGAAAAAGCCCGGGTTAAGCGAAGATTCACAATCGTTTGTCACCGACTCCTCAACACCTACTACAGTACCCTTCATTATATAGGTATTGAGATAATCGTTGAGAAGATTTTTGCCCGAGGAAACGTATTTTGTACCGCTCAGCTCATAAATATCAATCTCAAGAGCATTATACATCACCTGAGCGACAAGTCCCCTTGACGCGTTGCCCGAATATGCAGTTGAGCTTATCTTATCTGTCAGCTTAAGAGAGGATGCCTGCGAAATATATCCTTCCGGATACCCTCCCATTGCCTCTGCCGAATTCTGATAGCCCAAAGCACATACAAGCATTTTAAGCGCCTGTTCGTATGTAACCGGATTATCCGGTCCGAACTCTGTGTCACTGTAGCCGTTAACAATACCCAGATCGTAGGCTGTTGCAATATTGGCATTTGCCCAATGGTCAAGGGAAAGATCCTCAAAACGGCTTGTTGTCGTTGAAATATCACCGTAGCCGAGCATATACACAAGCAGCTTTGTAAACTCCGCTCTAGTTATATCCTTATCCGGCGCGAATGTTCCGTCATCATAGCCGTTTATTACGTTCAGCTTACTGAGCGTTGTAATCGCTTTTTTATAGCTGTAATTTTCCGGCACATCAGTAAAGGCCGCTTTTACGAAAACAGGCTGTATCATTACTGACGCCGAAACAGCCAGCGCCATTACTGAAGACAGCAGTTTTCTGTGTATGTTATTCATAAAAATATCATCCTTTCTATAGGCTTTGTATTCTGTAGGTATCGGTTTTAATCGTTCTGTTCTCCTGCACCCAACGCAGCACCTATAATACCTGCATCATTAAACAAGGATGCCGCCTTAATTTCTGTTTTCGGCATATACTTGTTATAGTCTCCCGCATATACATACTCGCGCAGCGGCTTCAGCAGATATTCGCCCTCCTTGGATATTCCGCCGCCTATTAAAATAAGCTTGGGCTGGAAAATATTCAAAACAGAAATCAAGCCCGCACCGACATAGCGTATATATGTATCAACTACCTCCTGCGCTGCCTTGTCTCCCTTTTTCGCACATTCAAACGCTGTTCTGCCTGACACTTCATTATTGCTGCGTGCCCACTCATTCATCATTGAATCACTGTGTTTTTGCATTGCAGCCTTTGTCTGTCGAATAAGCGCCGTAACCGAAGCGTATGCCTCCCAGCAGCCTTTATTTCCGCAGGTACACTGTTCTTCACCTTCTGTATTGATTATGATGTGTCCCAGTTCTCCTCCTGCTCCGTTAAAGCCGCGGTACAGCTTTCCGTTAATAATAACGCCTCCGCCTACTCCTGTTCCGAGAGTGATAAAAACAAAGCTGTCTTCTCCTTCGCCGTTTACCGCATATTCGCCCAATGCTGCCGCATTCGCATCATTTTCTATGCCTACGGGCTTACCGAGACGTTTTTGCAGCTGTTCGCACAATCTGACATTTTCCATACGGATGTTATTTGAATATACCACCGTGCCGTTTGCATGGTCTATCGTGCCCGGACATCCAATGCCTACAGACTCTACGTCATCCATTGACATGCCGTTTTCACGTACCAACAATTCACAGACATTTGCCATATCGTCTATTATCTCACCGATTGGTCTGTGGGATAATGTCGGTGTGGATTTCTTCGCAATAATTTTATTATCATTGTCAACCAAACCCACCGCGATATTTGTACCGCCTAAGTCAATTCCTATCTTCACTATAATTCACCTCCGTTCTGATTATGACATATAATTATTATACTTTAATTCACCCCTATTGTCAATACTTTTTCACAAAATCAACAAAATTCATTCCGTTCAGTTTCTCCACCGATTGCTTTACCCAAAAGAGCTACAGCCCCGGCTATTTTTTCCTTCTCTATTCCCGAATAGTTTATTACAACAGTATGCTCCGGCGCCCCGCTCTTATTATGATAATACTCTGACAGACAGGATATATTTATCCCCAACCTCCGTGCGCTGTCTGCAAGCGCCTTATCGGACAGCTCTGTATCAAGGCGCAGCAGGAAATGAAGTCCGGAATCCTTTTCCAGTATCTCTGTCCCGTTAAACGCTTTGTTTGAATATATCAGCTTTAAAAGCTCATCACGTTCCTCACGGTAATAGCGGCGGATGCGATTGATATGATTTCCGAAATATCCTCCATTCATAAATTCGGCAAGCGTATACTGTTCAAAAGTCGAAACTGTACATGAATAAAATCCAAGCGCCTTGTAAAACTTATCCGCAAGGGTACGCGGAAGCACCATATAGCTTATTCGTATGGTCGATGCAAGACTTTTTGAAAAGGTGTTCATATATATTACCTTATCCGTAACGTCTATGCTCCTGAGCGGGGGTATAGGATGGCCGCTGAGCCTGAATTCCGAATCGTAGTCATCCTCTATTATAAACCGCTTCGGACTTTGAGCGGCCCAGCTTAAAAGCTCATAGCGTCTGCTTATCGGAGTTACTATGCCTGTCGGGAAATGATGCGACGGAGAAATATGGAGTATCTCAGCACCGCTGTCCCTTAATGCCTCTATCGCAACGCCGTTTTCATCAAGAGGTATATATCTGTAGTCAACCCCGTTTGCGCCGTACACCTTTGCTATCTTATTATATCCCGGATCCTCCACGGCAAATATCTTATCACTGCCCAGAAGCTGTATTATAAGTCCGTAAAGATACTCCGTACCCGAGCCTATTATTATCTGAGACGGATGAACGCGCATACCTCTGAACTGATAAAGATGCTCCGCAATCGCCGAACGCAGCGGCGCAATACCTGCTCCCGGGGATTTGATCATCAGCTCCTGCTGTCTTTCGGAGAGAACACTGCGCATCAGCTTTGCCCATGTTGCAAACGGGAACAGTGTATGAGGTGTATTGTTTCCGGCAAAATCGGCAACAAAGCTTTCCTCTCTTCTTTCATTCTCATCCTCCGTCCGCTGCGGTGACGCTTGAGCGCTTATATTTATATCCGACACAAAATATCCCTTCTTCGGAATGGAATAAACATACCCCTCCGAAATAAGCAGCGCGTAGGCATTCTCAATAGTGATAGTGCTTATGCCCAGATTTTTCGCAAATGTACGCTTTGACGGAAGCTTTGCGCCGCAGCGCAATTTTCCCGATAATATGTCGTTTTTTATACATCCGTAGAGATACTCGTACAAGCTCTCTGACCCTATATCCGAAAATGAATACGTAAGCATTTTATATGTCCACTCCCCTATCTGACCATATTGAATATATTTAAAATGGTGATTGAAATATGGTCACATTTGTATTATACTACATATAATTTAAATTGTAAAGTACAATTTTCAAGGAGGAAACAAGATTATGAATGCAGGAAAGCAATATGAATTGAATAAGGAGCTTGCCCAGATGCTTAAGGGCGGCGTTATCATGGACGTTACAACACCGGAGCAGGCCAGAATTGCCGAAGCGGCAGGCGCGTGCGCGGTTATGGCGCTTGAAAGAATCCCGGCCGATATAAGAGCTGCGGGCGGCGTTTCAAGAATGAGTGACCCGAAAATGATCAAGGGTATTCAGGAGGCTGTTTCAATCCCGGTTATGGCTAAGTGCCGTATCGGCCACTTTGCAGAAGCTCAGATTCTTGAAGCAATTGAGATCGACTATATAGACGAGAGCGAGGTTCTCTCACCGGCTGATGATGTTTACCACATCAACAAGCATGATTTCAGGGTTCCGTTCGTATGCGGCGCAAAGAACCTCGGTGAAGCGCTCAGAAGAATTGCGGAGGGCGCATCAATGATCAGAACCAAGGGCGAACCGGGTACGGGCGACGTTGTTCAGGCTGTAAGACACATGAGAATGATGAACGCGGAAATCCGCCGCCTTGTGTCAATGCGTGAGGATGAGTTGTTTAATGCGGCAAAAGAGCTTGAGGTTCCGTATGAGCTTGTTAAATATGTTCACGAAAACGGCAAGCTTCCGGTTGTAAACTTTGCTGCAGGCGGAGTTGCTACTCCGGCAGATGCGGCTCTTATGATGCAGCTCGGCGCTGAGGGCGTATTCGTCGGCTCAGGTATCTTTAAGTCGGGTAATCCCGAAAAGAGAGCTCAGGCTATCGTTAAGGCTGTTACCAATTTCAACGACCACAAGCTTTTGGCAGAGCTTTCAGAGGATCTGGGTGAGGCTATGGTAGGAATTAACGAGCAGGAAATTGAGCTGCTCATGGCTGAAAGAGGTATATAACATGACCGGAGTTCTTGCTGTTCAGGGTGATTTCCTTGAGCATGAAAAAGCGCTTGAGGCTCTGGGTGAGGAATGGTTTGAGATACGAAAGCCGTCCGATCTTGACAGACACTTTGACAGGCTTATATTCCCCGGCGGAGAAAGCACGGTTCAGTCAAAGCTTATAAAGGAGCTTGGAATGTTTGATAGGCTAAAAGAGGCTATTGATTCGGGTATCCCGGTCTTTGCCACATGCGCCGGACTTATACTCCTGTGTGATAAGAGCAGCGGAGCCGATGGCTGCGCATTCCGCACCATACCCGCAAATGTTAAGCGTAATGCCTACGGCAGACAGCTCGGCAGCTTCTACACGGAGGGTGAGTTCAAGGGGCTCGGAACAATTCCTATGGAGTTTATCCGCGCTCCGTATATCGAAAGCATTGATGACGGTGTTGAGGTCATGTCCGTTACAGACGGTCAGATAACCGGTGTCCGATATAAAAATCAGCTTGCTGTTTCATTCCATCCGGAGCTGTGCGACGACACAAAGATATTTGAATATTTTCTTAATATGTGATGTTAATCCGATAAAGGGCTTCAGCAAAGCATACGTTTTGCTGAAGCCCCTTTTAGACCGCCTCGGTTTATTTCAGCCGACAACCTTATAATCCTTGTCCTCAATGGCCTTGATTATCACATCATCCGGTGTATCGGCTGTAAGCTTTACCGTAACCGTGCCCGCCGTATGGCTTGCCACCGCCTCTGCTACCGTGTCTATCGCCTCGACCGCCTTTTTAACAGCCGCCTCGCAGTGACCGCACATCATACCCTCTACTTTAAACGTTTTTTCCATTGTCTTTTCCTCCTGTGTTTTGATATTTAATATTTTTACTCTGTTTTTAAGCACTTTATCATGCCCGGAGTCACAAATATTTTTCAGATTGAGCCTTAACGCGTTTGTTACAACGCAGAAGCTTGAAAGACTCATTGCGGCAGCGCCGAACATCGGATTCAGCGTCCATCCGAATATAGGAATCCATACTCCCGCGGCAAGCGGTATTCCGATTATATTGTATATGAATGCCCAGAACAGGTTTTCATGTATATTGCGCAGAGTCGCGCGGCTGAGACGTATCGCGGCAGGGACATCGCTCAATCTGCTCTTCATAAGAACAACATCCGCTGCATCTATTGCCACATCAACCCCTGCGCCGATCGCAATGCCTGTGTCTGCTGATGTAAGCGCCGGCGCATCGTTAATCCCATCGCCTACCATTATCGTCCTTCCCTGTTTCTTAAGCTCTCTTATAACGCGTTCCTTTCCGTCGGGCAGCACTCCCGCAATCACCTCATCAACGCCCGCCAAATCACCCACAGCCCTTGCCGTGCGCGCGTTGTCACCTGTAAGCATCACAACTCGGATACCCATATTCCGAAGCTCCCTGACCGCCTGCGGGCTCTCCTCCTTTATAATGTCCGCCACAGCAATAATACCTGCAATTGTGCCGCCATATGTGAACAGAAGCGGTGTTTTACCCTCATCTGCCAGTCTTTCCGCCTCTTTTCTGATTTCTGTTGATACAGCTGTCTGTGAGGAAATGAATTTCAGACTTCCCCCAACTATCAATCTGCCGTTTATTATGCCCGATAAGCCGTTTCCCGATTCAATCATGAAGTTCTCAACGGCATATGGTGAAAGCTTTTCCTCATTCCCTCGTTCTATTACCGCGCGTGCCAGAGGATGCTCGCTCTTTTCTTCAAGAGAATATGCCAGTTTTAAAAGCTCCATACCGCTGACATCCCCAACCGGAATAATATCCGTAACCTTCGGTTCTCCCTTAGTTATCGTTCCGGTCTTATCAAGCGCGACAATCTGTGCCCTTCCTGCGTTTTCAAGTGAGACTGCATTTTTGAACAGTATTCCCTGCCTTGCGCCAACTCCGCTGCCTACCATAATCGCAACCGGAGTTGCAAGCCCAAGAGCGCAGGGACAGCTTATTACCAGAACCGAGATACCGCGTGCCAGAGCAAAGCCTACAGTTTCGCCTGCTATCAGCCATACAACGGTTGAAATTACAGCCACCGCAATAACCGCAGGGACAAAAATCCCCGATACCCTATCGGCAGCCTTGGCTATAGGCGCCTTTGTCGCAGCAGCATCGCTCACCATTTTGATAATCTGCGAAAGAGTTGTGTCCTCTCCCACTCTTGTCGCCTCACATTTTATATATCCCGATAGGTTAATCGTTGCAGCAGACACGCTGTCACCCACCGCCTTATCCACAGGAATACTCTCTCCCGTCAGAGCCGCCTCGTTCACTGCGCTGCTGCCCTCAATTACAATACCGTCCACCGGTATGCTTCCGCCGGGACGAACGGCAAATATATCGCCTTTCTTCACCTGCTCAACCGCAACTACGGTTTCTTCTCCGTTTCTTATAATCGATGCTGTTTTAGGCGACAGCTTAATAAGACTCTTTAACGCATTTGTCGTCCTTCCCTTTGATCGTGCTTCAAGCATTTTACCCACGGTTATAAGGGTAAGTATCATCGCGGCAGATTCAAAATAAAATTCATCCATCCACGCCATTGCCGCCTCCGCCCCGCCGTGAACCTGAGCATCAGTCATTGCAAACAGCGCATACAGGCTGTAAACAAAAGCCGCCGATGCTCCCATTGCAACAAGTGTGTCCATATTCGGCGAACGGTGTACAAGGCTTTTAAAGCCGCTTATAAAAAACTTTCCGTTTATTATCATAACTGCTCCGGTAAGAAGCAGCTGAACAAGTCCCATCGCAACGTGATTGCCGTCAAATACCTTCGGCAGCAGCCATCCCCACATCATATGCCCCATAGAAAAATACATTAATACGATAAGAAATATGACTGAGATGACCACTCTGCGAATAAGAGCCGGTGTTTCCTTATCCTCCGTCTCCTTCTCTGCTGCCGACCTTTCAGCACCCTTTACTTCCGCGCCGTAACCCGCGGCTTTTACAGCCTTTATAATATCGGCATCCGACGCCGTCCCCTCAACCCCCATTGAGTTGGTTAGAAGATTTACCGAGCATGATGTTACACCCTCAACCTTATTAACCGCCTTTTCAACACGGGCACTGCACGACGCGCAGCTCATTCCCGTTACCTTATATTGTTTCATATATGCTTATCCTTTCGATCTTTTACTCTTTCCTTACTATTTCATAAGCTTGTACAGAGTATTCACCAAATCATCAATTACTTCATCCTTGCCATCGCGTATATCCTGCGCTACGCAGGTTCGTATATGATTTGAAAGAAGCTCCTTGTTAAATGAATTGAGTGCGGCAGTTACCGCAGAAACCTGCGTTACTATATCCGTACAATATGCACTGTGTTCTACCATACCCTTAATCCCCTTTATCTGCCCCTCAATACGGTTCAGACGGTTCATAAGCGATTTATATTCATCCGGAGTTCTCTCTTTTTTCTTTTCGACGCAGCAGCATTTGTCCTCCATGTTATCGCCTCCCGTTCATAATATACCCCTTGGGGGTATATTTATATTATACACCCCCAAGGGGCATATGTCAATAGATTTTTAAAAAAATTATCCCGCTGCTTTTGCAGCGGGATATTATCATCGTTTTTAGTTTTTATTCTTTGTATAGTTGAGCAGTCCGCCCGCATAAAGCATTTCCTTCTGTCTGTCAGAGAAGCTTACGGCACAGTCGAAATCAAAGCCCTTTGTTACATTTGTAACCTTAATTACGTCACCTGCGGCAATCTGATCGGCAATGTTCTCAATTCTGAGCTCATCCTCCTGATCAATTCTGTCATAATCAGCCTCGTCTGCAAACGTCATCGGTACTATTCCGGCATTGATAAGGTTAGCCATGTGTATTCTTGCAAATGACTTAGTTATAACAGCCTTAACACCCAGATACAGCGGAGCAAGCGCGGCATGCTCTCTCGATGAGCCCTGTCCGTAGTTTGAGCCGCCCACTATGATGCTCTTTCCCATTTCAAGCGCTCTGTCGTGGAAGCTTTCATCGCATACAGCAAAGCAATACTTTGAAATCTCCGGAATGTTTGAACGGAGCGGAAGAATCTTTGCTCCAGCAGGCATGATGTGGTCGGTTGTAATATTATCCTCAACCTTTAGGCTGACCTTTGCATCAATATCCTTAGGCATAGGCTCCGATGTCGGGAACGGCTTGATGTTCGGTCCGCGCAGAACCTCAATGCTGTCCATTTCCTCCTCGGGTGCCGGCTCAACAACCATATTATCATTTACAAGGAAGTGCTCGGGAAGCTTAAATTCCGGCATTTCACCCAGTGTTCTCGGGTCGGTAAGCACACCTGTCAGCGCCGAAGCGGCAGCAAGCTCAGGTGATACAAGATAAATCTGACCGTCCTTTGTGCCTGAACGTCCCTCAAAGTTTCTGTTAAAGGTTCTGAGGGATATACCGCCGGAATTAGGTGACTGTCCCATGCCGATACACGGACCGCACGCGCTCTCAAGCACTCTTGCACCCGAAGCGAGAATATCGGCCAGTGCGCCGTTTTGTGCAAGCATTGTCAATACCTGCTTTGAGCCCGGAGCGATTGAAAGCTGAACGCTCGGAGCAACAGTCTTGCCCTTTAATATATACGCGACCTTCATCATATCCATAAAGGATGAGTTTGTACATGAACCGATACATACCTGATCTATCTTCATAGGACCTATTTCCTCAACTGTCTTAACCGCATCCGGTGAATGCGGGCAGGCTGCCATCGGAACAAGATCACTTAAATTAATTTCAACAATTTCATCATATACAGCATCAGGATCGGCCGCCAACGGAGTGTATGCATCCTCTCTGCCCTGTGCTTTAAGAAATTCAAGTGTAATTTCATCTGACGGGAAGATTGATGTTGTAGCGCCCAGCTCTGCGCCCATGTTTGTGATTGTAGCACGTTCGGGAACTGACAATGTCTTTACTCCCTCACCGCAGTATTCAATAACCTTGCCGACGCCGCCCTTAACCGAAAGGCGTCTTAACACCTCAAGAATAACGTCCTTCGCTGCCACCCACGGCTGCAGGCTTCCGGTAAGCTCCACCTTAACAACCTTCGGGCATGTGATATAATATGTTCCGCCGCCCATTGCCACTGCGACATCCATACCGCCTGCACCGATAGCTATCATACCGATTCCGCCGCCTGTAGGCGTGTGCGAATCCGAACCTATAAGAGTCTTGCCGGGAACACCAAATCTCTCAAGATGCACCTGATGGCAGATACCGTTACCCGGACGCGAGAACCAGATACCGTGTTTCTTTGCAACAGAGCCGATGAAACGGTGGTCATCCATATTCATAAATCCGTTCTGAAGCGTATTATGATCAATATAGGCAACCGAGCGCTCTGTCTTTACGCGCGGAACTCCCATTGCCTCAAATTCAAGATAAGCCATTGTTCCCGTGGCATCCTGAGTAAGCGTCTGGTCTATTCTTATACCGATTTCGGTACCCTTTACCATTTCACCCTCAACAAGATGCGCTGACAGGATTTTTTCAGTTAAAGTTAATCCCATTGATGTTTCCTCCTTTTATATAACCATGCCTTGGCATAAGCTTATTATCTATATTTTAAACCTTTTAAGCGCATTTGTCAAGTTATTTCACGCCGTATAACTCACCTTTTATTGTTTGTGAGCATATTATACAACAGGTTAATACGCAGAGGGGTGTTATTATGGCAATTTTCGTGTACTCGTATGTTATACTTGTAATACTGTGCGGATTTGTCGATCTGATAAAATGCGTGTATGAGGAGTTTAAGCTGCATAAGGAGAATAAGACCGCAATTAAATCTGAAACGGACTTGACTTATGAATAAATTTATTTTATAATTTAATCAATCAAAACAGGTTAAGGAGCAATATACAATGCTGAACAGATTATATGCAATAACGGACAGAGGACTTATACAGAAATCCCTGGGAGAAGATATAGAAGCGGCAATCAGAGGCGGAGCGGGAATTATACAGCTGCGTGAAAAGAACATACCCGATGAGAAATATGCCGAATATGCGGCAGAGGCTCTCTCGGTATGCAAAAAATACAATGTGCCTCTTATTATAAATGATAATATAGATGTGTGCCTCAGATCAGGCGCGGACGGCGTACATCTCGGTCAGAGCGATGCCTCGCCTGCCGATGCGCGAAGAATATTGGGCAGCCGCGCTATAATAGGTGTAACGGCGAAAAACCTTGAACAAGCGCAAAGAGCATATTGCGACGGCGCTGATTACATAGGATCGGGAGCGGTTTTCGGAACCGTTACCAAAGACGACGCAAAAAAAATGTCTGTTGATACATTAAAGGAAATAACAGCTGCCTCAAAGCTTCCGGTTTACGCAATCGGGGGAATTAATATTGATAATGCCGCGGAGCTTGCAGGCTCGGGTATCTACGGAATTGCAGTTGTTTCAGGCATATTTAAGGGAGATATAGAAGCAAATGCAAAAAAACTCCGTGAGGCGGTGAGCAGGCTGTGAAAACATTCTTAACAATTGCCGGTTCAGACCCCAGCGGCGGAGCAGGCATTCAGGCAGATATGAAAACAGCCGCAGCCTTCGGACTTTATTCGATGAGTATCCCGACTGCCGTTACTATCCAGAACACACTCGGAGTAAGCGGCGTATACGAATTGCCGGCTGAGGTCGTCAAAGCGCAGCTTGATGCGGTTTTCAGTGATATTTTTCCGGACTGCGTAAAAATCGGTATGTGCGTAAATAAAGAAATTGTTTCGGTCATTGCCGAGGCGCTTGAAAAATACAGACCATGCAATGTTGTGCTTGATACAATTCTAATTTCATCAAGCGGCAGACAGCTTCTTCCGCCCGATGCCGCAAAGCTTATGAGGGAACGGCTTTTTAAGCTGTCAGATATAATAACGCCTAACGTACCGGAGGCGGAATACCTTACGGGCTGTAAAATATGCTCTGAAGCCGACATGGAAAAGGCCGCCTCCCTTCTGTACGAAAAACACGGCTGTGCCGTTATGCTCAAGGGCGGTCACCTAAACGGCTGCGATATTCTTTATGACTCAAGCGTATCGGCATTTGCGCATCAGCTTATAAATAACCCGAACACACACGGCACAGGATGCACGCTGTCCTCCGCCCTCGCCTGCTCTCTCGCTCTTGGAAAAACCGCGCGCGAGGCGGCAAAGGCGGCATCGGAATACGTTGTCGGCGCAATTGAGGACGGCATGGATCTGGGTCACGGCACCGGACCGCTCAACCATCTGTACAGGCTGTTTCGGCAGCCGTATCATCCGGCGCGCTGTCCGGCACGGAGTCATACAGCTCATCCAGAGCTTTAAATGTATACCCCTGCGCCTTTGCATCATTAATTATTCTTTCCAACGCGTCCGTATTATCCGAGGATACAGCATGGAGCAGTATTATTGCCCCGTCATGCAGATAAGGCATAACACTCTCATACGCATAATTTGCTCCCTGCTGAACGTTGACATCCCAATCCTTATATGCAAAGCTCCACATTATGGTCTTCATTCCCATATCATTAATTACGGCAAGACTCCGTTCGCTGAATTCGCCCTCCGGCGGCCGCATATACTCCATTTTGTAACCGTAAAGCTCTTCGCATTTCTCGTTAAGCGCTGAAATATCCTTCTGTACCGTCTCCACCGTCTGCTTCGGCAGATTAAGATGATGAACGGTATGGTTTCCTACAATATGTCCCTCGTCTATCATCCGCTTTATCAGCTCGCCCTGTCCTTCAAGGTACGGACCTGTTACAAAAAATGCAGCAGGCGTATTGGTTTTTGCAAGTATATCAAGTATCCTGGCGGTAAAACCGTTTTCATATCCCTCATCAAAGGTCAGATAAAGATTTTTTGCTTTACTGTGATCTATGTACCGCCCGTTATACTTTTCAAGCATTCCCGACTGGGCGGACGGAATATCAGGTGCTTCTCCTTTTTTACGTACAAAGCCCCAGCCGCTTCCAGTACCGTCAAGCGCCGAATAGTTCCCCGTCACCCCTGACGCCGCAGAGCCTGCAGGACTGTCCGTCCTTACGGCAGCGCAGCCGCTTAAAGCAGCCGCCGCTATAATGCCCATAATAATGAAAAGCCTTTTCATTTATACACTCCTCCCGTGATTTACTTATGTTACTATCATTATGTGGAAGAATGCAAAATAATTCATAAGAGAAAAACAGTGAATATCAGAAAAACAGCAGGACAGCGCTTCTTCGGTAACCGATTTAAATATTCATGAATATTTAAAAATTAAAATTTAAATATTCCTCTTTCCTTAAGTATCTTTTCCGCCTCTCCGGCAAGATACAAAGAGCCGCAGATGCACACAAGACCCCTTTTTCCGGCATCCTCTACAGCTATATCAATCGCTTTCTCAAGATCCGGCTCGGTAATACATTCCGCCCCCGCAGCCTCGGCAGCCGACTTTATTTCATCAGCTCTGAGGGAACGCGGCATCGGCACCTCTGTCGCGACAATGCACTTTACCGCCCCGGCAATTGTTTTTATACAGTCCTCATAGCTCTTGTCCTTCATCATTGCGATAACAAGAGTAACCTTTCTTCCGTCCTCGGACAGAGCCTTTTTAAGCGCGTTAATTCCGTCTATATTGTGTCCTCCGTCTATCACAATATTATCGGCAACAAACTCATAGCGCGCCTTCCACCTCACATTTTTAAAACCCTCACATACTGCGGTATCTGAGATTTTCCACCCGCGCCGCCGCAGAGCGTGTATTGTTTCAAGGGCAACAGACGCATTCTCACTCTGATATGAACCCTTCAATGCCAGATGATAGCACCATGTCTTATATATGAAGCTGCCCGGATTCATATCCGCTTTATCACAGACTGTAAGTTCAGCCCTCGCAGCTGCCGCGGCTTTTTCAATAATTTTGCGCACATGCTCATTCGGCGCCGACACAGCCTCACAGCCCGCCTTTATTATTCCGCATTTTTCTTCAGCAATCTTTTCTGCACTATCGCCCAGATACTGTATATGATCCATTCCTATTTCGGTAAGCACCGCCGCCTCCGGCGAGGGAATTATATTTGTCGCATCAAGTCTGCCGCCCATTCCGGTTTCAAGCACAACAATGTCACATTCCATATCCGCAAAGTATTGCATCGCAGCAGCGAAAATAAACGCAAATTCCGATACCTGCGACGCTGTTTTCTCCATTATATCAGATACAGCGGTCACATACTCCGCAAGTATATCGTCATCTATCATCTTGTTATTTATCTGTATCCGCTCATTAAATACTTCAATAAACGGTGAGGTAAAAAGACCCGTTCTGAAGCCTGCCCGCTTTAAAATCTCCGCCGTCATCGCGCATACCGAGCCTTTTCCGTTTGTCCCGGCAACATGTACAAATTTAAGTCTGTCCTGAGGGTTGCCCATAGCATTAAGCAGTCTTCCCAGATTTATGTTCCCGAGAGGACGGACAAACTTTGGTATCGAATGGATGTATTCTATTGCTTCACTGTAATTCATCGTTCTTGTTCTCCTCCTGATAATATATATTTATATTATACCACACTTATTCGAAAAGGATATACCGCATATGTGAAAACAAAGCGGTATATCCTTTTATTTTACATCTCTTCCATTGTCTTTATACTTTCAAGCACCTTGTCAAGCATATCCCTGTACTTTTCAAGCTTAGCCTTTTCCTCATCTACAAGCTTCTGAGGAGCCTTTGCGACAAAGCCCGCGTTATTGAGCTTACCGTCAGCGCGCTTTATCTCGCCCTCAAGCTTCTTCTTTTCAGCGTTAAGCCTTGCAAGCTCCTTGTCTTTGTCAACAAGCTCGCTCATAGGCAGGAAAATTTCCGCGCCGTGAACAACAATATTAACCGCATTTGCGTCTATGCCGTCCTTTGCGCCCGTTACAATAACCTCGCTTGCCGATGCAAGCTTTTCAAAAAATGCTGTGCCCTTTTCAAACACGTCCGTATTCTCTGTAACAATGATTGTCTTTGCCTTCTTTGACGGAGGAACATTCATCTCCGCGCGTCTGTTTCTTACGGCAGAAATCGCTCCCATAATCATCTCCATCTGCTTCTCCTCATCAGGGTAGCAGAGCTTTTCATCGTATTCGGGATAACGGCTTATTACAATGCTCTCACCCTCGTGCGGGAGGTGCTGCCAGATTTCCTCTGTAATAAACGGCATGAACGGGTGCAGTACCTGCATTGTGCTTGAAAGCACATAAGTGAGAACATACTGCGCGGTTTTACCCGTCGGGTTCTCCTTGTCAAACAATCTCGGCTTTATAAGCTCAATATACCAGTCACAGAGCTTTTCCCAGATGAAGCTGTAAATTTTAGCCGCAGCAACACCAAGCTCGAAATTATCCAGATTTGTTGTAACCTCTTTTACAAGCGTGTTAAAGAGTGACAATATCCATTTATCCTCCAGCTGCAAATCGCAGGACTGCGGAAGCTTGTTTTCCGTTATATCCAGATTCATAAGCGCAAACCGTGATGCGTTCCATATCTTATTGGCAAAATTTCTGCTTGCCTCAACACCGGGCGCGCCGACTATCTTATTTACATTTATATCAGGGTTCTTTCCTGCCGGCACCGGCGGATCATAGGTAACAGGGAATCTCATGTCATTGCCGGGCGCAACACCGGTTACAAGAGTGAAACGGAGCGCATCAGCACCGTACATATCAATTATCTTCAGCGGATCAACACCGTTGCCCTTTGACTTTGACATTTTCTCACCCTTACCGTCACGTACAAGACCGTGAATGAATACATGCTTAAACGGTGCCTGTCCTGTATGCTCACACGCGGAAAATATCATTCTTGATACCCAGAAGAAGATAATATCATAGCCTGTTACAAGCACGCTTGTCGGATAGAAGTAATCCAGCTCCGGTGTCTTGTCCGGCCAGCCGAGTGTAGAGAAAGGCCAGAGTGCGGACGAGAACCATGTATCGAGTACATCCTCCTCCTGGCGTACCTTGCCGCCGCACTTGGGGCATACCGTGATGTCCTCCTTGGAAACGGTCATTTCTCCGCATTCGTCACAGTAAAATGCCGGTATTCTGTGTCCCCACCATAGCTGACGCGAAATACACCAGTCGTATACGTTCTCCATCCAGTTCATATATATCTTTGAGAAGCGCTCGGGAACAAATTCCGTATGCTTGTCGTTAACTGCCTTAATTGCAGCCTCTGCAAGCGGTTTCATCTTTACAAACCATTGATCCGATACAATAGGCTCAATTGTGGTGCCGCAGCGGTAGCACTGCCCCACATTGTGGCTGTGTTCTTCAATCTTGACAAGAAGTCCCATCTCCTCAAGATCCTTAACCATCGCCCTGCGGCATTCATATCTGTCCATGCCCTCATACTTTCCTGCGTAGGAGTTCATAGTCGCATCATCATTCATAACCTTTATGATCTCAAGGTCATGTCTCTTTCCTACCTCAAAGTCGTTCGGATCATGAGCAGGCGTAATCTTTACGCAGCCTGTTCCGAATTCCTTATCAACATATTCATCCGCAATAACCGGTATTTCTCTGTCAGTAAGCGGCAGAAGGAGTGTTTTCCCTATTATATCCTTATATCTTTCATCCTCCGGATTCACCGCAACTGCAGTATCACCGAACAAAGTTTCCGGACGGGTTGTGGCGATTATAACAAAATCGTCTGTACCCTTAATCGGATATTTTATGTGCCAGAAATGCCCCGCCTGCTCTGTATGCTCAACCTCCTCATTTGAAAGAGCCGTAATACAGTTCGGACACCAGTTTATTATTCTCGGTCCGCGGTATATCAGCCCTTTGTTGTAGAGATTTACAAACACTTCGCGTACTGCTCTTGAACAGCCCTCATCCATCGTAAAGCGCTCTCTGTCCCAGTCGCAGGAGGAGCCTATTTTCTTGAGCTGATTAATAATCCTGCTGCCGAACTTTTCCTTCCAGTCCCATACTCTCTCCAAAAACTTATCACGTCCCAAATCATAACGCGTAAGTCCTTCCTTCTCGCGCAGCTCCGCCTCAACCTTGATCTGCGTTGCAATGCCGGCATGGTCAGTGCCCGGCACCCACAGTGCTTCATAACCCTGCATTCTCTTATATCTGATAAGAATATCCTGCAGCGTTTCGTCAAAGGCATGTCCCATATGAAGCTGACCCGTTACATTCGGTGGTGGTATAACAATCGTAAACGGCTTTTTCTTTGCATTGACTTCAGCATGAAAATAGCCTTTCGTCACCCAGTTGTTATATAACTTATCCTCAAATTCCTGAGGATTATACGTTTTTGCAATATTCTTTGCGTCTTCCATTTTCTATAATCCTTTCTTACTTAATTTTTGAAAAAAATCATAGTACCGACAAAAACAATTACGGAAATCACCAATGCAACTCCTTTTATCCTTAGAATAAGGTCATCGGTAATTTCATCTTCTTTTTTCTTCATTATCTTTTCGGCAAAGCTCTGTGCTCTGTAGCATACAGCAAGCAGCAGCGCACATATTGCCAGTAATACAATTTTTATAACCATTTAACATCACCTGCCTTTTATTATCTCATTTTCAGAGGCATTTGTCAAGGTTTATTATGAAATTTATAGTCATATTTTACGCCGGACAAGCATATAAATAATTGTAACTGAAATAACGATTACGGTTCGTAATGCGGACTGTAGTAAACTAAGGAGGATTATCATTATGGATATTACAAACAATCAGGCACAAGTTACAGGCACTATTATGGATGAATTCAGGTTCAACCATGAAATATATGCCGAAAAATTCTACACTTTTACACTGAATATACCCAGGCTCAGCGGAACGGATGATTCCGTACGCATAATGGTGTCCGAACGACTTCTCGCAGGAGAGAGCTTCGGAGTCGGTGATGTTGTTGATATCGAAGGACAGTTCCGTTCCTACAACAGCTATGAGCCCAGCGGCGAAAACCGACTTGTTCTTACAATTTTTGCAAAGGATATTCAGAAAAACAACGGTGAGCACAGTCACAACCCAAATATGCTTTATCTCAACGGCTTCATCTGTAAGGCTCCCGTCTACAGAACCACGCCCTTCGGACGCGAAATAACGGATCTGCTTATAGCCGTAAACAGAAGCTACAATAAATCCGACTACATACCCGTTATTGCATGGGGTAGAAATGCGCGATATGCAAAAACGCTTAATGTCGGCGACAACGTAAAGGTCTGGGGCAGGATTCAGTCCCGTAACTACCAGAAGCGCATAAATGATGAGGAAACAATCACAAAAACCGCTTATGAGGTATCTGTGAACCGTATGGAGCTTATCGACGACAATCACGGAAATGAGCACGATAATGAGCATAAGGATGAAGTAAATGTATAACCTGCTGCGGAGCCTTTAACGGCTCCGTTTTTGTCAGCACGCTGTAAATTGTAAAAAATCAAAGGACGCTGTTTTGTGTTTTCTTGGCGGTAACAGTCTTTCTCTTAAGTGTTTTCAAATATTCCTTCGTTTCGGGAGCAATACGGCTGCTCTCGACAGCCTTCTGAATTGTCTTATTATGAACCCACTGCCCCAACCTGTTTTGCTGTAAGTAAACAATTGCCGCTTCGTACTGCATACTCATTCCGATACACCTCCGTTTAATATATGATAACAATAAAAATACTTGATCAGCTTTATGAGGCAAGCATGATTCCGCACCATACCCCGATAACGGAACCGATCACACTTAATAAAATATATAATCCCATAAGACCATAGCTGCCGCTGCGCAATAAATTATACGCTTCCATAGAAAACGTGGAAAAGGTCGTAAAACCTCCGCATAACCCGGTCTTTAAAAGCAGCGTCATATTTTCGGGAATATTTTTTTTACCCGCAAATCCGGCAATATATCCGATAAGCAAAGCCCCAAAAACATTTATAAGCAATGTAGAAACCGGGAACGCCGACCTGCACGGTATCATGCTTATTGCATATCGCAGTACAGCGCCCGCAGCGCCTCCTATACCCACAAATAAAAATCCGGTCATTCTAAATCAACCCCTTTCTCTCAAATCTCAACACTATCTCCCTCTGACCGTATAATAAGCAAAAGGAGTTTTTTCTATAAATTAGACTTTATTATACACTACTGCCGACACAAAATCAATAGTTTTTTATACAATATATACCTTGAAAACCGGTCAAATTTATGATATACTCTATATAAATTGATTTTTTATAGGAGGACGAATATGAATTGTATAAAATGCGGACATTCTATTGACCCGAATGAT
This sequence comes from Clostridiales bacterium, assembly GCA_029219585.1. Lineage (GTDB taxonomy): Bacteria > Bacillota > Clostridia > UBA1381 > UBA1381 > Ornithomonoglobus. The sequence goes on along the minus strand of JAQXTR010000011.1, from coordinate 3,370 downwards.
AAATTTTGCTATAACTGCGGCGAACCTGTCAGCTCATGTGAAGACACCGGGCGGCAGCCGACAAACAGTACCCCCGAAGACTTTATAATTTGCAAGAGATGCGGAGAACCTCAGCCTTACGGATCCATCTTCTGCGGCAGCTGCGGCGAACGGATAGACAATGCCTCTAATCAGTCCTCTGCCCCAAACACTGCTCCGCATAATTACGGAAATTCCGGTGCCGCCGATGATACATACCGCAATCGTACCCATCCCAATACCCCTAAGACAAATAACACATTTCCCATAATAATGATTATTCTGTTGGCTCTGATTATTGTCTTAGCCGGATGCACCGTATATTTTCTGCTATTGCGTTCTTCAGACACCGAATACAGGTATGATGTCGTATCTCATCATGATATTTCTCCTACCGCAAAGCCAACCTCTGCGCCTACTGAGCTGCCTCTGCCCGTTTTTGACAGAGTAACGGCGTCAAGCACAAGAGGTACAGATACAGAAGGAGGACAATATAGCGCCGAAGCTGTTTTGTCTAAGGATCTTCAGACAAAATGGGCGCCGAGCAAAAGCAGCTACGGCGGAATAAACGAATGGATAGAAATATCCTCTGACAGCATCCAGTATGTCAGCTGTATTCAGATCCTTAACGGATACCATAAAAATCCGGATGTATGGAGAAATAACAATCGTGTACAGAACTGCACAATCACCTTCAGCAACGGCGAATCACGCAATTTCGTACTTGATGACACGATGGATCTGATTGAGCTTGATCTGGGCGGTATAATTGAAACAAAATCTATCCGCCTGACAATAAACAGCTTGTATTACGGTACAAAATGGAATGATACCGCAATTACATACATCAAAGCATATTAAAAACATCGGAGGTCCATATGGATTACAGGAAAGAAGTTGTAAAAAAAAGAAACAGAAAGAGAAATGCAGTAATCGGAATAATACTCGTGCCGATAATCCTTCTTTTGCTGGCTGTTGTTCTGATTCACTCAAAGACAAATAATACAAACAACACGCCTCCGCCCACGGAAAGCCCTTCGGCTGCCGCAGCAACACCGTCTGTTCAGCCGGAGGAGTCAGAGTCACCGACCGATGCACCGACTCCCGAACCGATACAAAGAAGAGGAACGGCGACAGATATTCCCGATGATATACGCCGGAGTATGGCGGGATACTCTATGCCTGCGGGCGCTTCTGTTACATACGATGAGCTCTCATATTTAACCATCCCGCACTATGATTTTGAATATAATATTACACAAGGACATATGATTGTAAACAAAGCACTGGCAGAAGAGGTTCTTGATATATTTGCCGAGCTGTTTGATACAAAATATCCTATTGAACATATGGAGCTTATTGACAAATACAATGCAGACGACTATTTGTCCATTGATAACAATAACACCTCTGCCTTCAACTACCGTGAATCCACAGACGGAAGCGGCAGATTGTCAAAGCATGCCTTAGGCAGAGCCATTGATATCAATCCTCAGATAAATCCATATGTAAACGCAAACGGTACAGGCGCTCATCAGAACGCACAGCAATATTGGTCAAGAGATGTTTCAGCATGGTCCGGCGAAACAGCCAAGGCCGCCTATATCGGTCCCGGCACGGAAATATATAGAATCTTTGTCGAAAAGTATGGTTGGGAATGGGGCGGCTCATGGTCATCATACAGAGACTACCAGCACTTCCAAAAAACTTCATAATCTAAGCAAAGCTTTAATCGGCGGCAGAATAAGTATATGAACTGTTAATGTCTTTAGGAATTACTCCTTACAGACAAATACTATTCTGTCGCTGTCTGCTTTCGGCTCACAGAAGGAAAGCTCATCATATACCGTTATATCCGAAAAGCCCGCGCGGCACAGCATTGTCCGAAGCTGCTTTTCGCTCCATCCCCGCTGCAAATGACGTTCCTCAAAACGTCTGTAGTACTCCGCCTTATCTCTCACAAAAAAGTTCAGATACATATCACATAGATTGTACCTTTCAATATATCTGTTCTGCCATGAGTAAAAAACATCATACCCTGAGTGAATAAATGTGTTATTGCCAAGCACATTTTCAAGCTTATACCGCGTACTGATGTCAAATATGAATATGCCTTCACCGTTAAGACTGTTTCTTACCATATTGAAGGTTTTCTGCAGCTGAGCGGGTGCAATCACATAGTTCAGACCGTCAATCATGCACAGGAAAGCGTCAAACCGCTTTAGCGGATTAAGCCTTGCCATATCACTGTGTATAAGCTTCGGCTTTTTCAGCTTATTCGAAGCGACAGCCAGCATATCCTCGCTTATATCAACACCGGTTATATCATATCCCCGCTGCTGCAGCAGCACAGTCATGCTGCCGGTGCCGCAGGCAAGCTCGCATATCGTATCCGGTGCCGAACCGTGGCGGTCGAAAAGATTCTCAATATAATCACACCATGCCGGATAGTCCACATCCTCATGCATAAGCTTATCATATATATACGCAAAATCCCTGTATTGAAGCATTTGTATTTATCCCTTTCCTGTTTATAATCACGATTGTACCATATAAATGAATGTTTGTCAAGACACTGTCCAACTATACGTCCGGCGTCCGATTAACAGAAAGTTTACAAAAAATATACTATAAACTACTTGAAATAAGTATATAATTATGCTATACTATTATTAATAAAACCTTATGGGGCTGCAATGGCTTCGACGGGGACGAGGAAGCTTGAGAAGCGAGCCGCGGATGAGTCAGCCGCGTTAATAAGGCTCAAACTTTAAATATAAACGCTAACGATACAGAATTAGCTTACGCTGCCTAATTGCAGCGTTGTCTCCCCTGTGACTACCACGGCACAGGCTGAGGCATCATTTGAGTGGTGAACGTGAGCAAGGGAATGCTTCGGCTCTTGCCATGCATCAGAAGCTACTGATGTCATAGCTTTGGTTATGAAGTTTTGACAAAGGGAATGTTAAACATAACCTGCGCTCGGAGAAACTTAGGTGGATTTGTTTTCGGACACGAGTTCGATTCTCGTCAGCTCCACCATTTGATTTCACGTCACTTCGCTTTGAAACAGCATAGGTGACGTGTTTTTTTACAGTTATTTTATCTCCTGCTCAAGAGAAGTAAAAAGCTCATCATCAAAAAATTCAGCAAGAGTTATTTCCAACCCATCGCATATCTTTTTGATTCCAGACAATATGCTCCGTGTTGGCGGTTATTGCCGCCAGCTCTGCCCCGGCAGCCTTTAAATCGGCAAGGGTTTTGAGCAGCAGGTTACATATCCTATCGTAATCATTTTTTTCGAATGCCCCTCTGTGCTCGGGCATATCCGCGCTGACAATAACGATTTTGG